>CAILVY010000016.1 GCA_903837785.1 Candidatus Hydrogenedentota bacterium | reverse complement strand
CTCGAAGCTGCGCTTCGCCTAACTCAAGCCCTTGGGGTTGACCCCCTTCTTCTCGTTCCCAAATTGCATTTGGGAACGCACTTGCGCTCGAAGCTGTGCTTCGATTCCCTCAATCCCCCTCTTCCTGACTTCCTGACTTCCTGACTTCCTGGCTTCCAGATCCCTCCCCCTTCCTCCCTCTCCGCTTGCCCCTATCCCCCGGCCGTGATCGGTGTTATACTCAGTCGAAGGGTGTTCGCGGATGCCGCCGGGCCCGGTGGCCCGGCATCCGCGGCGACGCCGGATACGGCCCCGCCGGAGCCCCTGAAACGGACCTGCGGTTGGGTGGTAAAGTCCAATGAGCGTTCTATGGCGCAAGGCCGGGAAACTTGGGTGCACGAGACCAAAGGTGAGGAGATCCGCCATGAATTCCGCACTGCGTTACTCTCTACTGCTGCTGGCCGCGGTGTTGCTTTGCACGGGCTGCCCGAAACCCCTTGAACCCCACAAGTTCCTCACGGCCGACCCCGGGGGCGGCTGGTTCAAAGGACTCCTCGACATGGCCGCCGGCGGCACCTCGCCCGAAACCACGACCCGCGAAGATCAGCGCCAGGTCGTCGAACCCGACGTCATCCGCCGCGACGGCAACCTTCTCTACGTGCTCAACCAATACCGCGGGCTCACCATCGTCAACCTCGACACGCAGACCCTGCTCGCGCAAGTCCCCACCTACGGCTATCCCCGCGACCTCTACGTCGTCGGCAGCCGGGCCTACGTCCTGGTCGGCTATGCCACCCAATACACCACCGAAGGCAACAAGGTTTCCTTCGACATCGGCTCCAAACTCTACGCCCTCGACATCGCCGACCCCGCCCACGCCGCCATCGCCGGCAGCATCGACCTGGAGGGCGACTTCGTCGACAGCCGCCTCGTAGGCGACGTCCTCTACGCGGTCAGCGCGCGCTACCAGTGGTACTGGGTGACCGGCACCGAAGACACCGCCACCGGCGGCGTTTCCGGCGTGGGCACCACCACCGCCGTCCAGAAGCAGCAGAGTTCCGACTCCTGGGTCACCAGCGTCAACCTCAGCGACCCCGCCAACCTCGCCGTGGCCGACACCCTCAGCCTCAGCGGCTACGGCAGCGTCATCCAAGCCACCAGCTCCGCCCTCTTCGTCGCCGCGCCCGACTGGGCCACCGACAGCACGGCCATCACCTACGTCGACATCTCCGACCCCGCCGGCGCCATTGACGCCCGCGGCGCCGCCACCGTCCTGGGCCAGGTCGCCGACCGCTTCAAGATGGACGCCTACCAGGGCGTGCTCCGCGTCGTCTCGAACACCAACTGGCCCAACCGCCAGGTCATCGCCTCCACCATCGACCTCGCCGACCCCGACAACCTCAAGACCCTCGGCGAAACCTCCCTCGAAGGCGCCGCCGGCGAAACCCTCTTCGCCACCCGCTTCGACGGGCCCCGCGCCTATATCGTCTCCTATCTCCTCAAAGACCCGCTGTTCGTCGTTGATTTCGCCGACCCCGCGCATCCTACCCTATCCGGCATGCTGGAAGTCCCCGGGTGGTCCACCCACATCGAACCCCAGGGCGACCGCCTCATCGCCCTCGGCGTCGATGACACCGACGGCCGCCGCGTCTGCGTCAGCCTCTTCGACGTGGCCGACCCCGCCAAACCCGCCCTCCTCGACCGCGAAACCTTTGGCGACGCCTGGAGCTGGTCCTCCGCCTACAGCGACGTCAAAGCCTTCACCGTCATGGACGACATGCTCCTCGTCCCCTTCAGCGGCTGGACCTCCTCCGGCGGCTTTGAACGCCTCCAATTTGTCGCTTACACCCACGACACCCTCGACCTGAAGGGCTACGTCGATCTCCAAGGGCAGGTGCTCCGCTCCTTCCAGTACAACGCCCCCTACTACTGCGTCACCACCGAACAGCTCGCCCAAATCGACGCGGCCGACCCCGCCGCGCCCCACGTGACCAACCGGCTCACCCTCGCCGAATACGTCGCCGACTACCTCGAACTCACCCCCGAGCTCGGCGTCGAGATCCTCACGAAATTCGATTCCCAAACCGCCATCCTCCGCACCGAAACCCTCGCCGGCGCCCCCCTCGGCGAACTCGAAGTCGACGCCGCCAACTTCACCGCCGCCCACGCCTACGGCACCAGCATCGTCCTCATCACCACCGGCTGGGACGAGGCAAGCTCCAAATCCTACTACCGCGTCCTGGTCGTCGACTGCGCCACCCCCGCGGCCCCCGTCCTCGCCAAAGACCTCCGCTTCGACCTCCAGCCCTACTGGGGCGGCTACTGGTTCTACGACATCCTGCCCATGGCCGCCACGGATCGCCTCGACACCGCCGCCGCCGCCAATCTCGCCGCCAAACAGGCCGCCCGCTACTGGATGCCCTGGTTCTGGTGGCCCACCGGCGACACCACCTTCATCACCGGCAACATCCTCACCCTGCGCTGCTCCGCCGACGCCTACGACATCACCTTCGGAAGCAAGACCCCCAACCAGGGCCTCGCCCTCATCGACCTCGGCACCGGCGAACTCCTCCACACCGCCGGACTCGGCTACGACTACGTCGATTCCATCCACGCCCTCGGCCCCAAGCTCTATCTGTCCACCAAAGACGACGCCGGCGCTGACCTCCTCGGCCGCCACTTCTCCGCCTACTACCTCCAGGCACTCGACCCCGCCGGCCCCACCATGAGCCCCGCCGCAAACGTCCCCGGCAGCTTCGTCCAATACAACCCCGCCTCCGGCGTCCTCCTCCTCGAAGACCGCCAATACACCGGCGGACTCTGGAACGTCACCCGCACCCTCAACAGCGTCACCTGGACCGGCACCGACGACGCCACCCCCATCGACGCCTTCCCCCTCCCCGACGCCGCCGGACAACTCAAAGGCCGCAGCAACCCCGCAGGCACCGCCGGACTGGTCTTCTACGACCTCTACGACCAGGCCTTCCTCCTCTCCACCGTGCGGGTGGATGCGGCGGGCGGACTCTCCATTGGCGACAAGGTTGCTGTCACCGACAGTTGGGCCTACCTTATCGACGCCGATGCCACCAGCGCCTATGTGGTCGTGGGGGGCGGGGCGCTCGCGCGGTACGACTTCTCCGGGAGCCCCGTCCTGGTTGAGCTGGAACCCGTGATGAACACGCCGCAGCGAATCCGTTTCGGCGCGGCCACCGCCTATGCGCCCCTCGGCTACGCCGGACTCCTGCGCCTGTCCCTTTGATACGGCCCCGCTTGCTTTAGAGGATGCCTTGTTCCCGGGAAGGTAATCACCTTCCCGGGAAGGCGTTGTGCACGAGATCGTGGTGGTTTCGGGACGAGGGTGCGTTGTCAAGAAACCATTGTATTTTGGGGGTGTTTATGGTATAAATACACCGAGTGAGCCAGAATTACGGAGTTTAAAAAGCATAAATTCACGAAATCACTGGGCCGGGATGGACACGGAGAGAATCCTTCCGAGGCTCTGTTGTCCTCCGGAAATTGCGGATACCATGCCAAGTGCAGAAGTGGCGAACGAGTAGAAATACTGGGGCGTCCCGGCGTGTTAACCGAACGAATGGGAGAGTGCGGGGTCCGTAAAAGTGGATAGAAGTGGCGCTGAATATAGACCGCTCTTGTTGGTGGTCGACGATGAGCCCAGTGTGCGGCAAGCCCTGTGCCACTGGTTCATCTTGCGCGGCTTTGAGGTGGATGCCGCCGTGGACGGCGAAGATGCCGTGGAGAAGTGCCACGCCAAGCACTATGACGTGATCACCATGGACCTTGAAATGCCGCGGATGAACGGCGTTGACGCGATACGCGCCATCCGCGCGTTTCAACCCGTGACCCCCATCATCGTTTTTACCGGCTACCAGCAGGATTCGGCTCCCGTCCCCTCGAACGCCGTGTCCGCCGTTCTGACTAAGCCTATGCGGCCCAGCGAGTTGGAACTGCACATCCGCCGCGTGCTCCAATCGGTTTGAGCTTCCTTCGCCCCGGTTTTTTCCCCCCCTCGTTTCCCGAATTTGGCTTGGCCTGTCCCAAAAGAAACCTCTGGACAAATTGGGTAAGAAGTGCTAAAATTGGCCCTGCCATGAAAAGGGAGCAGGATCGAACCTGAGGAGGACATACGTGGCCCGGTTCGTGAAGTTGGTGCTGAGTGCCGGGGAGCATGATCGTGCATTGACTCCGGTAACCGCCTTAGTGCCCGGACCCGTGCCTGCTGTCCCCGCGTTTCAACTCCGCGACGAAAAGACGCACCGCTGCTGTGCTTGCCAAGTAGAAGCGGCCCAAGAGGGCTTCTCGCTGACGTGGCTGTCTGCCGGCCTCAAGGCGGGCCAGACCCAGCGATTGGTCCTTGAGAGCGGCCGACCGCAGCCCCCCCGGGTGCGAATCGAAGATCAGCCCGTCCGCGGGCGGGCAGATGTCCATATCCTGGGGAAGCATTTTACCTCCTATGTCTATGGCAAAGAATGGGTTAGACCCTATCTCTTCCCGGTGATCGGGCCGGGCGGCGTCCAGGTCACCCGGCAGTATCCCCTGAAGCACGTCCGGGGAGAGCATCAGGACCATCCCCATCATAAATCCATTTGGGTGGCCCACGGGGACTGCAACGGCGTGGACAACTGGAGCGAGGAGCCGAAGCACGGCTGGCAGAGACACCAGCGTTTCGAGCGCCTGGATTCCGGTCCGGTCTTCGGGCGAATCCGCGCGGTGAATTTCTGGTGTCATTCCGATGGCCGCAAGCAATTCGAGGAAACCCGGGAAATCCGATTCTACGCCCTGCCGGGAGGGGTGCGCCTTTTCGACCTGGACCTTGTTTTTCACATGTCGCAAGGTCCGGTGACGTTCGGCGACACGAAGGAAGGCGGCCTCGTCTCTGTCCGGGTGGCCAGTTCGATGGACGTGCGAAACGGTGGCCGCATCGAGAATGCCTTTGGCGGCGTTCAGGAGCGCGAAACCTGGGGCCAGGCGGCGGCGTGGTGTGACTACAGCGGCATGGCCGGCGGGCGGCGCGTTGGGATCGCCATTCTGGAACACAAGTCCAACCCGCGGTTTCCGACGGGGTGGCATGTTCGGGATTATGGGTTGATGACGGCGAATTGCTTTGCCTCGAGTTATTACCATCCGGAGGCGAAGCTGCGGGGCGATATGGCGTTCAAGAAGGGCCAACGGCCTGCCTGGCGCTATCGTTTGTATATTCACAAGGGAGATGCGCGGCAGGGAAGGGTTTCCAATCGGTTCCTGGACTACTTCGCGCCACCCAGCGTATCGGTGCGCTAACGGGGGGCCAGGACCGCACGAGGCGGCCATGAAGAAAGCAAAAGTCAAGAAAGCCAGCAGCGGGAAGAAGGTCAAGGCCGGAGTGAAGGCGGCGAGTTTAAAGCGGGTGAAGAAGCCCGTCCAGCCGGTCCGGAAAACGCCTGCAAAGAAAGTGACCAAGCCAGTGAAGACCGTCAAGAAAGCAGCGCCGGCCAAGGCCAAGGCGCCTGTCAAAGCCAAGCCGCCTGTGAAGGCCAAGCCGCCTGTGAAGGCCAAGCCGCCTGTGAAGGCCAAGCCGCCCGTCAAGAAGGCCGCGGCGGCGCCCGCCAGACCCGCCGTCAAAGCGGCGGCGGCCAAGCCGCCCGCGGTCAAAGCCCCGGCTGTAAAGGCAGCTCCCGCGAAAGTGGCCCCGGCCCCCGTGAAAGCGCCCGTGGCCGTACCGGCAAAGGCAACGCCGGTGGCGGCGGCGCCCGTCGCGGCGCCCAAGCCGTCTGTTCCCCGGCCGGGCAGCAAGCCGCTGGACCGTGAGTTTCTGTTTCAGCTCGCCATGTCGATCAAGGAAGTGGTCGCCCCGATGGTGAAGAGCCTGCGCGGGCGTGAGGTGGCGGGGGCCGCACCGACCGGCGATGCCACGTTTGAACTGGACAAGGCCGCGGAAAAGGCACTGCTGACCTACCTGAAGAATGCCCGGGCGCCGGTCGCCTATTACTCGGAGGACGCGGGATACTCGACGTTCTCCAACGTGCAGCCCAAGAATCTGCTCATCGTTGATCCCGTGGACGGTTCCCGCGCCGCCAAGTGCGGTTTTGAGAGCTGTGTCATCTCGATTGCGAGCACCCGCGTGATTGAACGCCCGACGATGGCCGACCTGGACAACGCCGTGGTCGCGGAAGTCGTGGGCGATCGCATCTTCTACGCCGAACGGGGAAGAGGCGCGCGCGTGTTCTCGGGCGAACATATCAAGCGGGCGAAGCTCTCGACCAACACGAATCTCGAGAGCCTTGCCTGGACGATGACGGTCCCCGCGCGTCCGGCCGAACTCATTTTCCCGACCGCCGCGCGGCTCATCGATCTGAGCAGCCTCAAGGGCGGTTTCTTTGCCTGCAACAGCACCTCCTTCAGCCTGACGCGCCTGCTCACGAACCAGCTCGATGCGTGCGTGGACGTGGCGGCGCGGTACATGCGCGATATTCCGGAGATTGTCCGGGATCATTTCCTGAATGCGGGGCGCGGAAGCGTCATCGGCATTGCGCCGTATGATTTTGCCGCGGCCGTGCTCATCGCGCAGGAGGCGGGGTGCATCGTGACGGACGCCTACGGACGCAGTTTCGACCACGTGCTTCTGCTGGACAGCACGCCCGGGAACCACCAGTCGCTGATCGCGGCGGCCAGTCCCGAACTGCACGCCAAACTGATGAACTTCTTCGACACGCGCATTCAGCAATTCGAGGCCCTGCTCCGGCGCCGCGCCGAACAGGCGAAGTGAGCATTCGCGTGTGCGTGTAACGGGACGGTTGCGGCACGTTCTTGCATATGCCGCCGCCCACTTTTAGAATACCTCTTCTATGCGGACTGTCTGGGCGTGGAGTGTTTTCATCCGGCTGCTGGCGCGCTACCTGTGTTCACGGGTGGGGTGGATGCGCCGTGTCGATTTTCGGGACCGGCTGGAGGGGATGACCGTCGTGGCCAGCCAGCTGCTGGGCTGGCGCAAGATGCGGGTGCTGGACCCGGAGCATTGTCCGAAGGAGCCGCCCGCGGTCTTTGTGAGCAATCATATCTGGCTGAGCGATCCGATGCTGGCCTGGCCGGCAATCTACTATTCGAGCGGAGAGCGCATTGCCACGCATTTCATGATGCGGGACGATTTTTTCCGCGGGGGCCTGTGGCGCTGGCTGCCGTTCAACGTGGATGACATCGCGGAGATGTGCGGCGCGATCCGGATTTCGCGCGGGAATGTGCAGTGGTCTCAGATGAAGCCCTTTCTCAAGGTGCTGGAAGCGCCCGGCGCATTCCTGATGTATCCCGGGGGCACGCGGAGCCGGAGCGGTCTGGTCTTTGAATACCGCGAGAGCGCCGAGGAGATTGGGGGGGCGTCCTTCTTTGTCTCGCATGTCCAACGGCGCTTGGGGAAGCCGGTGCCCGCGGTGCCCATGGCGCGCACCTGCCACCCGGTTTCGGGGCAGAGCGTGCTGGCGTTTGGCGCGCCGCTCTACGTGGCGGCCGGGGCGGATCGCGCCGCGCTCCGGGCATTTGATGCGGAGCTGGCGGTGCGGGTGGCCGGGCTCATCGAGATCAATGTGCCGCACATCATGAGCGGCCTGCTGTATCTTCGTTGCCTTCACGGGGGCGCCCCGCACCTCGGGGTGGAAGAGCTGGCGCAGATGGTCCGCGACGTGGTCAGCCGCATTCGCGGCCGGCACGTGGACCCCGCCGCCCTGATGGATGTGAAGGATGAGGTGGAGGCCATGCTGGGCTATTTCGCGCGTTACGCGATGCTGACGGTTGAGGAAGGGGTCGTGGCGTTGAACCCGGACCGGATTCTTTCGTGCCCGCCGCTCGACACGCAGTACTACCGGAACAATCCCGTCAAGTTTCAGATCAATCAAATCCTGCACTTCAGCGAGGTGATTGATCTGATCGAAGACGCCGCCCTGCGCTAAGCGCCGCAACGCTTACTTCTCGTCTTCTTCCTTCCAGACTTTGCCGGCGATTTCGAGGGTCTTCTTGGAGCGTGCGGTCTTGGGATTCTCGTCGAGAATCTTCTTCCATTCCGCGTCGCTCTGGGCCTTGTTGCCTTCCTTTTCCAGGCCCACGGCGTGCAGCATTTGCGCCGAAACGAGGTTCGGATTGAGTTCGAGCGCCTTGTTCAACAGGTCCATGGCCTTCTTCAGATTGCCGCCCTGCAAAGGCCCTGCGAAGAGGTATGGCCGCGCCACGCTCACGTACGCGTCGGGATTCTTCGGATCGAGTTCCAGCGCCTTCGCGGCGTTCCCCTCAAGCTTGCTCCGATATTTCTTTCCCTGGAACTTCGTGCGTATCATGATCCCGTAGAAATCGGAACGAATCCGATACGCCTCGGAAAGCTCGCCCAGGGCGTCCAGGACCTGGAATCCCTCCTTCGCGACGTCATCGATTTTGTCGCCCAGTGCGCGGCGGTCAGAGCGCTCCGCCCCGCCTTCTTCCATGCCTTCGAATTCGACCCGGTACAGTTCCCCCAGCAAGAGGAGGCTGCGGGCAAAGGCGAGCTTCTGCTCCAGCGGGGCCTGGGGACCCGCCTTTCGCAGTTCCTCCGACAAGGCTTGTGCGGCCGCGGTATCGTAGTCCTTTCGGATCTGTTCCATCCGCGCTGACCAGTCTTCGGCACCGGAACATAACAACATGCACACACTAAGCAGGGCAGCCATGCGAAACCTCGTCTTTCCTTAGGACCCGCGAAACGGCGCGCATTGTAGCAGCCCCCGGCCGGCGCGTGCAAAATCGCGGAGATAGAGGGACGGCTGCGCTGCGCAGTCAACCAGACGCTCCCCGGCACGGGCTATTCACTGCCCTGAGTTCTCTGGAGTCAAAACACAATATAGGGGATTTCGCGCTTGACAGGCTACAAGCCGTGGGTTACACTACCCCTGTTCTTGACACTGTTGAAGAATTTCACAGATTGGCGGGTTTCAGCCCCGAGTCTGCCGGTGTACGCCCGTGAGAGGCGGGCAGCACACCCGGGTGTCGGACTCTCTGTGCCCCCGGTGTGGGGACTATCGAGGAAGCCGCTGGCGCACGGTGAGATATGTCTGTTCGTGCCAGCGCGGAAGGAGGAGGCATGCCGATACATGCATGGACGCGCCCAGCCCTGCGTTGGGGCCGTCTCGGACTGATCCTTCTCGCTTCCGGCTGCGTGACGCACAGTGCTTCGAAACACACGCACGACTTTGCGCCGGCCCCGAAGGCCCAGACCCATGCGCGCCAGCTCGCCCCGGTGAAATCCCGGGAGGTGGGCCAGCTCCTGCAGGAGGCGGAGGAAGCGTTGCGCGCGTCGCGGACGTCCGAGGCCTTGGGCGACCCGGCGGCGGCCGCCCGTCAGCAGAAGCTGATGCTGGACTTGCTGGCCGAAGCGGAGGTGGATGCGGCCGCTTTTCACGCCTTGCATGACCGTTTTGCCCTGCCGGGCGGTCCGTCGAAATCCCGGGCCAGCCTGTACCGCACCTGGGCGGAAGGCGTTTCGGTGCCGGAGAGCGACAGGCAGATTCGCATTCCGCAGCCCCTGCCCGATCGCGTGCGCAAGGAACTCAACCTGATCCAGCACGCGTATCCGAAGCCCTTCCAGCGCGGGCTCGATCGCAGCGGCAAATACCTTCCGTACATCCGCGCGGAGCTGGCGAAGGCCGGCCTGCCGCAGGAACTTGCCTGGATCATCATGGTGGAGAGCCAATTCACGCCCAAGATCCTTTCGCGATCCAATGCCGGCGGGATGTGGCAGTTCATCCGCGACACGGCCGTCCGCTACAACCTGCGCATGGACAATTACGTGGATGAGCGCTTCAATTGGCAAAGCTCGACGCAAGCCGCCATCACGCATTTCAAGAATCTGCAGAACTTCTTTCAGGGCAGTTGGCCGTTGGCGGTCACCGCCTACAACATGGGGGAATTCGGCCTGGACCGCATGATTGCGGCCACGGGCGGCGAACGCGATCTGTGGACCCTGCTCGATACGCCGCCGGCCTCCGAACGCATCACGCAGGAAGCCAAGCAGTACTATGCGAAATACCTTGCCTCGCTCATCGTGGTGAGCGATCCCGAGCGTTACGGCTTCAAGCTCAGCACGCTGCAACCGGAAGACACGGCCCGGGTTTCGGTGCCCGACATGTATGCGCTGGAAGATTTGAATCAGGCGCTGGGGCTGCCGGCGGGCACGCTGATCCAACTGAATCCGGACCTCGTGCAGGAGGTCACGCCGCCCAACGGCGCGTATACGATCAGCATTCCGAGCGAGGCCCAGGAGAAATTCCAGGTGGCCCTCGCGAACACGCCGCAGCTCAAGTACGGGCCGCGTTTCCACAAGCTGGAGAAGGGCCAGACCTTCGCGCAGGTTGCGGACAAGTTCGGCATCACGACGAAGGAATTGCTGAAGCTGAACGGGCTGCGCTCCGCCAAGAAGGTGAAGGCGGGCCAAACGCTCCGCGGCCCGGCCGGCTTCTATCACGCGGGCGAGGCGCTGTTGATGGAGCAACTCGCCGACGAGCCGAAGGAACCCGAGGCCAGCAGCGACAGCGCCGCGGAAGATGTGAAATTCCATGTGGTCAAGGCGGGCGAGTGGCCGGAGAAGATTGCGCGGACCTACGGGCTGCCCATCGAGGAATTCTATTCGCTCAACAACCTGGAAGCGCGTTCCGTTATTCGAGAGGGCGACAAGGTCATTGTGGGCAAGGCTGAGAAGCCCAAGAAGCCGGCCGCTTCCGGCAAGAGCGCGGCGGAGAAGGCGCCGGAGGAATCCGAGAGCTTCGAGTACGAAGTGGCCAAGGGCGACACCGCCGGGAAGATTGCCGCCAAGCATGGGGTCGAACTCAAGGAGCTTCTGGCCTGGAACCACCTCAAGGAGAGCGCCGTCCTGCCGCTCGGGAAGAAGCTGGTGATTCATCCCCCGGCGGATGCGCCGGAAGAAGCGCCGTCGCGCCCGGAGAAGGCCGCCGGCGCCAAGACCGCCGCCAAAGTGGAGAAGCTGGCCAAGGCCGAGCTTGTCGCGAAGCCGCAAGCCCGGAAGGCGTCCGAGAAGCCGGAGAAAATGGCGGCCAAGGCCGAAAAGGCCGCCCCCGCTCCGCGCCCGGAGCCCTCCGCCAAGAAATCCGCCCCGGACAAGCCGCTCAAAGCCGAGAAGGCCGCCGTTCCCGTCACGCACACGGTTGCCAAGGGCCAGAACCCTTCGACCATTGCCCAGAAGTATGGCGTTGGCGTGAACGACCTCTACAAGTGGAACAAGTGGTCCAAAAAGCACGTGCTCCAGGTCGGCGACGCGGTCGTGGTCGAAGCGAAGAAGTAGCCGCCTGGAGAAGCCGAGACCGGGCATCAGCCGCCGCGAGAACGCCGGGTGCGATGACTCTCCGGCAATGCCATCGGCAATCCGTTCCGCTGTGCAAGCGAAACAGACCCTGCTCGTCCCATCCGGCCCTCTTTGGACCGGCCCGTCCACGTGCGCGACGGGAACGCGCTTCCCTGCACCCTTGGGTCTATTCGATCAGAAAGCGATTGCTTTTCCACTTTGGCCGTGTTATTGATACTTTATGCCATGCATATGGGTATGCCGCATTGGCATGAGCAAGCAGCAGGCGGAACTGGGAAGGAAGGGTGTAAGGGGGCAACTCTCGCGGAAGCCGGCGTTCATGGCCGGAGGATCAGGAACTGGAACCGCATTGGCGGCGGTGTCGTAAAGGCAGAGGTCGTGGTAGTAGAATCGGGGCGTGAGAGTCACGGAAATCTTTGGCTGGCTGGCGGGGTGACTGTTGCACGCACGCCGGGCGAGCCGGGTGACTCGTGTTGGCACACGGTGCGCGATGGCGCAGACAGGCCATGTGCCCAAATCGATGGAGTCGGCAACTTGACCCTGCAAGGACTCCTTTACGTGAACAGTGCACTCGTAACCAATGTATCGAACTGGCCTTTCCAGGTCCGAGAACACCCAGTCTATGAATGGTGAACCGCGATCGTCTGTATTTCTTGTGCTAACTCTAGTGTTAGTGGCTCATACGACATTCGCTGCTGATTTTACAGTGAACGATCCCGAGGATCTTCCGGACATTAGTCCAGGTGACGGAGTCGCACTTACCGAACGTGGCACAACCTCGTTGCGTTCTGCCGTCGAGGAAGCCAACGCACTGCCCGGGGAAGATGTGATCAACCGCTTTCTCTGGCCGGTTGTTGAGGGAAGAATGGGACTTGTGATCCTACGCAGACCACTAGTGATATGTGACGACCTCCGCATTGACGCGCGTGAATATGCTTATGTGACGTTGCGTGCGTCCAGCACTGCAATGCCTCATTTCCGTGCGCTCGAAGTTGAGAGCAAGGTCCAATTCACGATGGTGGATATTCGCATCAATGACGGCGGAAATCACTCACTCGCCATATATGCAGATCGTGGAGCTGCGCTCTACATTCATCCCGGCGCCATTGTAACACTAGATGGCTGTGCGTTCCGGGATGGTCATGCGAGCGTTGCGGGTGGAAGCATCTATGTTGACCACGCAAAGCTCAGTTTCTCAAGTTCCCTCGACGGTCTGTCTGACAGTGACGGTGGCGGTCTATATAATGATCATGGTGTTGTGTATGCTGCTGGTATCTTCGCCGGCACGGCCGCACGCGGCGGCGCGATCTTCAATGATCACGGAGTGATCCACATGTACTGGCCAGGGTCCGATTCCGAGTTCTATCACGGAAATGCGTCGGAGGCGGGCGGCGGTGTATACAGCGATGGGGGCATCGTGACGGTGCGGAGCGCCGAAGTGCTGCAGAATTCTGCGAATCGTGGCGGCGGGTTCTACCTGGCGGGCGGCGCGCATCTGGAACTCATGGGCTGTTCGTTCCACGAGAACACTGCGGCGCAGGATGCTGCGGCGGTCTTTGTGGAGTCAGGGACAGTCTGGGCATCGTCATGCACCTTTGGGCGGGGAAATGCAGGCGCTACCGGCGGCGCGGTGTCGATGGCGGGCGGGGACGCGGTGTTCCTGAATTGTACGTTCCTGGAGAACACGGCGGGCACGATGGGGGGCGGGCTCGCGGTGCTTGCAGGCGGCGGCGTGGTGTGCGCCGTGGGCAATACGGTACTCGCGGGGAACACGTGTGCGATTTCCCCGGAGACGGCGGACCTGTGGGGGCCGATCCAGAGTCTCGGGCATAATCTGATCGGCGTGTCCGATGGCGGCTCAGGCTACGCGGGAAGCGACCTGCTCGGCACGGCGGCAAGTCCGCTGTCGGCAGGATTGCTCTATCAGATGAACCATGAAGGCCGCCCGTACAGCCCGCAGAACATCTACATGCCGCAGCCGGAGAGCCCGGTGATTGACGCGGGGGACACGGCGTTGTTGTTCCGACCGGACTATGTGTGCGGCGCGTGCTTCGATGCGCGGCTCGAGTGTTGTCCGCGGGTGCGCAACGGCGCGGTGGACATCGGGGCAATCGAAATGCAGGACGGGAGCATTGATTTGACGTGTTCGGGGAGCCACAGCGCGGACTATGACGGGGATGGGCGGATTGGCCTGAGCGAATTATTGCGGGTAATCCAGTTCTACAACGGCGGGCCGTTCCACTGCGCCACGGGGACAGAGGACGGGTACACGCCCGGCGCGGGCGATCAGACGTGCCTGCCGTACAGCGCGGACTACGCCCCGCGCGACTGGCAGATCAACCTCGCGGAACTGCTCCGCGTCATCCAGATCTACACCATGGGCGGGTACCACGCCTGCCCCGAGGGCGAAGACGGGTTTTGCGCGGGAGTTCTTTGACAGGATAACGGGATGAACAAGATGTGGGAATGGACAGGGGAAAGCACGCATCGCGTGCAGCGGGTCGGGTAGGCCGTGGTCGTCCCGACCCGGCCGAGCCCTTTGGACGGCACGCTGGAAGCTTGCACCACAATTCGCCTGAGACGCGCGGCGCACGGGCTCCGGGATTGCAGGGCACGCTGAACTCCGTTGGGATGGAGCCCTCTTGCCAGCATCCCGGGACGGCAAGCTGGAAGCTTGCACCACAATTTGCCAGCGCGTGCCGGGCCTGGGGGCGGATTGTGTCATTGCGGAAACCCTGGAAATGGTATAGACTCGTTCTTTGTTCTGGGAAGCATGCCGTGTGGGCGGGTTAGCATGCGTTTCGGGGCCGGAATGCGCGGTGGGGACTGCGTTTTCCGGAGCGGTGAACGAAGGAGAGAGTCGCTGTGAGCAAGCGGTGCAGACTGGGCGCGGAAGCGGCCCGTGCCGGCATTATGGGGCGCGTTTTCGTCATTCGCGAACAGATCGAGCCGGTGCGCACCGAGGAGGTCGACGGCATCCATGACATGCGTGTGGCATCGCGGCGGCTGCGCGCGGCCCTGAGTGATTTCGGCGGGCTCCTGCCCGAGACGCCGGGAAAGGTTTTCCGGGCCTATGCGCGCGACATCACGAAGCTGCTCGGCGAACCGCGCGAAGTGGACGTCCTGATCGAGATGATGGCGCGCCGCAGGAAGAGCGCGGAAGGCGCGGCGCGGACGGCGTACAGTTACGCCCTTCGCCGGGCGCGTGCGCGCAGGAAGGACCTTACGGGCGCGTGCCAGGAGGCGTTGCGCCTCGTCGAGGCCGCCGACTTCGAGCAGCATGCCCAGGCGGTGATCGACGGCTTGGGCACGGCCTCGAAGTGTTACGTGAAGCAAGCGCGTCGGAGCCTGGTCCGCCGCTTTCAGGATCTCTGCAAGGAGTACGATCACTGGCGGAAGACGGGGGAGGAGGAGCGCCTGCACCGCCTCCGCGTCGTCTTCAAGAAATTCCGCTACGCGTGTGAATTGTACGCGCCCCTCTACGGCGATCGTTTCAACGCGTTCATCAAGCGTCTCAAGGAAACACAGGACGTGCTGGGGGACTGGAACGATTGCCGCACCCTGCGCAATGAGCTGGCGGCAATCGCGAAGGACGCGCCGCCCAAGAGCGCCTCTGGATTTCCGAAGATTGTCGCGGACATGAAGCGCCGCTCCCGGGATCAACAGGCGGAATTTGAGCGACAGGCCAAGCGGTTCTTCTCCGGTGCTCGCCGGAAGGCCGTGGAGGAGTTACTGCGTCATCCGGTCCAGCCGTGCTGTGCGCCAAAGGCGGAAGCTTCCGCCGAGGCCGGCGAGGCAGACGCGGTGCGCGTGCCCGCGTAGTCTCGGCCCGAGAGACGCGCGCCCGCACGCGGTGGGTGGTGTTGGGGAGGATGCTGGGTCCCTTTACCCCCCCTGCCCCCCCGCACGCGGTGGGGTGGGCCGTGTTCTCAACGACATGAGACAAGAAGGGCGCCGTTCCGAAGAACGGCGCCGGGAAATGCGCTGGGAGAATGATCTCAGCCGCCCGTTTGGCTGCCCAACAACGCGGCAAAGGCGCGGGTCACGGGAGTCTCGCCAGGATACTTGGAGAAGGCCACGTGGCCGTCCAGGTAGAGGATGTTTCCGCCGCCGGGAACGTGGTTCATGTACTGGACCTTCGTGTTCACGTCGTCGGACATGATCCACATCTCACTCTGTGCCTTCGCGGAAGCCGCGGGGTTGTTGATGTCCGTGATCAGAAAGCGCTCAATCCCTTCGCGCAGGCGATAGAACGTGATGTTATTGTAGGTGTGGTCGTCTTCGACGAAGGAGGGAGAGCCTCCTGCCGCCCAGTTCGTCCAGTTCGTGCCGCCGGTGATGTCTCCCATCAGCTGGATGCCCTCGCCGGTGATGTAGCCGCCGCCCAGGATATTGTCCTCCGTGATGGACGGGTCGTTCTTGCTTGTCGGCGTCATGTAGATGTTCACGTCCTCGATCGCATAGCCCAGATAGTTGTACGACTCGGCCGAGAAGCGGCACGGGCTGTACGCCGAGTTGTTCACGTCTCCGTTGCGATTCCACCGGCCATCCGTCTTCACGTTCGTCATGGCGGTCGAATCGGAGGGACAGATCATGACGTTAATGTCGCTGAGGTACTCCGGGTAGACCGAATTTCCGTTGAAGAACATCTCGAAGTTGTCGCGGGGAATGCAGTCCACAGGGTCGTTCGGAACAGAGGAACCTTCCCACAGCGTCATGCTCGGATAGCGTTCGCCCTTGGACTCGTTGGCATACATCTTGAAGACCAAGCCCATTTGTTTGAGGTTGTTCTGGCAACTGGAGCGGCGTGCCGCCTCGCGGGCGCGGGCAAGAGCGGGCAAGAGAATGGCCGCCAGGATGCCAATGATGGCGATGACCACCAGCAGTTCGATCAGGGTAAAACCATGAGTGCGTTTCATACGGAATCTCCCACTTGATTTTGCTCGTGTTACGGACCCGACAAAAGGAAATACTGAAACTACGGATATCCACCTCAGCAATGCACGGCATCACCTCCTTCACCCCCCAGCCTAACATAAAGTGCGAAAACGCGCAATAGTTAGTGTGATACATGGATTATCGGGGGGCGTCCGGAGATTTTCTGGCTTTTGAGAGCTTTCTCGGGCGGTGCGCCCGCCAGGGCGGGGAGTTGAGATTACATACACGTAGTGGCGGGGTGGACGCGCCCGCCTGCCGGGCGATACACTGCGGCGGATGGAATGGGAAGTTTGGGGAATCAGCCAGAGGAGAGCGCGCGATGGCGATGGCAGATGCGGGGTGGGTGTGGGAAGGCCAGGGCCTGGACCCGGGAGTCTATCCGTCCATTTTCGGGGTGGGCGAGGGCGCGGACTTCTTTGGGCTTCGCAAAGTGCATTTTCTGTTCCACGAAACGACGGACCTTGCGCTGCGGAAGCTGAGCCGTTTCGAGCAGGTCATGTGCGACATCTCGAAGTGGAAATTCCGGAATTGCGGCGAGGAGAACCGCGGTTCGGAGTGCTACGCGGACGCGAAGCTGGAGACGATTCTCGAGGAGGCCGAGAAAGTGAGTCGCTTCTCGCTAACCTATCCGAACGTGGCCGGCGGGTATTTCGACGATATGAAGGGGCTGATCCGGAAGAATGACCACGTCCATGCCTGCGAAGCGGTCAAGCAGGCCTTGACGAAGCACAACGCCCGGCTGAAACTCGAATGCGTGGTGTACGCGCATGAGCTGGACGACGCGGCGTTCTGGAATCCGCTGGTTCCGTTCATCGACGTGGTGAGCTTCTGGGTGTGGGGCTATCAGAAGCTGCAAACGATCGAAGCGGACCTGGAAAAGTGCCGCCGTCTCTTCGTGCACAAGCCCATCATCATGGGCTGTTATTTGCGCGACTATCCGAAGGCGGTGCCGATCCCCATGGACGCGATCAGGCATCAGTGGGGGGTGGTGCGCTCGGCGCTCGAGGACGGGCGCATACAGGGCTATGACATTCTGGGCGCGGTGCTGATCGACGGCCAGCTGGAACAGGCGAACTGGGTGCGGGACTTCATCCGGGCGCACTAGCGGCGGGGGATGCCGGGATCTGCCGCCCTTGTCCGAAGGCCCCGCGTTGACACACTGTTGGAAACGTATTACTATGTTCTTGCTGTAGTCTTCGATTTGGCGGGATGCGCTAAATACACATGCAGCGGAGGCGGCCAGGAGCGGGCATGGGGCAGATATCACAACCGGCGGACCGGCGGCAGCCCTGGAACGCATCGGACGAAGCACTGCTGGTGGCCGTGTTGACCCTGGCCGGCGCCGCCTTGCGCCTCTGGATGCTCGGCCGCCAGAGCTTCTGGCAGGATGAGCTGATTTGGGCGAGCTGGATTGCGCAGCGCACGCCCTGGGACGTCGTTCGTGAGGTCAGTTTCCCGCACTCGCCCTTCTTTGCGCTGCTGTTGTGGCCGTTCTCCTGGCTGACCTCGAGCGACGCGGGCGCGCGCATTTTTGCGGCGATCTTCGGCGCCCTGAACATACCCGCTCTTTACCTGCTCGGGAAGCGGCTCTACGATCGGCGCACCGGCTTCGGCGCGGCGGCAATCCTCGCCGTGTGCCCGATACACATGCACTATTCGCGGCAAGTCGAGCCCTATACGCTGCAAGTGCTGCTCGTGACCCTGTTTGCCCTGGCGCTCTGGACGGCCTGGCACGGAGCCTGTTGGAAGCCGTGGCTGTGGGTGGCGTTGACGGCGGCCGCGGCCGTGTATGCGCACATCTTCGCCGCGTTCGCGATTGCCATGATGATGGCGGCCCTGGGCCTGGATTGGCTGTTCCGGGACCGGAGATGGCGGCGCCTGGGCCCCCCGGCCGCCGCCATGGCGGGGGCGCTGGGGCTCTACCTCCCGTGGGTGCTCTGGCATGCCAAGACCTGTCCCCTCGGGGGTGATTTCTTCTCCCTGCAATACCCTTCCCTGTTCGCGCTGGACAGTCTGGCACTCTTTGCCGCATCGCTCTGGCATGACACAGCACAGTTTGACTCGGTGCTCCCTCCTTGGACCGGTGTGGCGGCGGTCGTGTTTGTGATTATCGCCTTGCGCGCGGGCAGGAGAAATCCTCCGGCCCTGCTTTTCCTCGGCTTGTGGTTCCTCTCCATCGGCTGGGTCATCGGCACCATCTGGTACCGGGGCTACTACCTGACCGGGCGCTACATGCTTGCGGCAGTGCCCGCGCTGGCGTTGCTTGGGGGCGCCGGGCTGCGGTCCCTCGCGGCGGCGGGGATGCCCCGCCAGATTCGGCCGTTGCTGCGGCAGGCGCTCGGGGTCCTCTGCGCCGCTTCCCTCCTGGTCTGGAACCTGGGACTGGTCGGCGAGGTGCTGGTTGCCCCCGCGTTTCAGGACTTCCGGGGGATTCTGCCCCTCGTGGAGCGCAATCTTGCCCCGCAGGATCGCCTCTTCGCCAATGTCTGGCATTCGGAGTACGCGTGTTCGCGTTACGCGCCGGGCCTGGCTTCGCGTCTCGAGAGTTGCACGGAAGAGCCGGGCTGGAACGAATTGATGCGCGCGCTCTCCAAAGGAAAACGGGTTTGGATCGTTTGCGAGTGGGGATTCCAGCCGGAGCAGTATCAATGGGTGGCCGATCAGGGCTTCTCCAACATCGTCGTGCACACGGCCAATTCGACCGCATCGTTGTGGATTGTCTGGCCCGACCGGCAACTCCCCCGAAGTCAGGTGGTGACGCTTGCGCGCAGAGTATTGCTGGACGCGCTGCAACATGGCGCGGGGAGCGCGGCGGCGCAATACATGCAGTTGGGAAAGCTGGCCGACGACGCGCCCAAGAGCCGGGTTCCCGCGGCGTGGCACTGGGCGGAAGCGGCCCGGCGCCTGTCCTGGAACCGGTGGCTGGCCCCTTATTCCCGTCTCAGCCACGAATGGATGGCCGCGTGCTACGAGGGGAGCGGCCGCTATTTCGAGGCAGCCCAGGAGTACGCCGGGCTCGAGGCGATGCTGTGGCGCAGCTCTTCGGATCTTGCGAAGCGGCGCCAGGCCTGTCTCGCGCGGCAGACGGCCGCGTATGAATCCCTTGGACTGATGCCCAGGCACGGCCCGGGTGAGAAGGCGGCCCGCCCGACCCGGGTGGGAAGCACCCGGCCGAACGAGAAGCCGGATTCCGGCTCCTGAGGCGAATCGCCGTGCCCATTTCGGAGCGCCGCTTGCCAGCCCGGTCCGTGGTGCGCTATCGTTGCGGCGCGAGAGGAGGGTCGGCCGGGTGAACACGGAAAAGGACGCGTATCTCCGAGCGAAGGAGGCGGAGATCTGCGCGTATTACCGGGGCCTCGCGCCGCACTACGAGGCCTGGATGCGCCGCTGGCCCTATTACTACCGGCGCAAACAGGAACTTTTGCAGCGGTTGATTCCGCGGCCGGGCCGGGTGCTGGATATCGGTTGCGGGCTGGGGCAGAACCTCGCGGGGCTTCGCCCCGAATATGGGATCGGCATCGATGTGTGCCCGGAAATCGTGGAGGCGGCGCGGCGGCTTCATCCGGCTGCGGCGCATCCGAACATCGAGTTCCGGTGCATGTCCGCGCTCGCATGCGGGCAGCTCGAAGGGCCCTTCGACACAATCCTGCTGGCGAACAGCATCACGGAGATTCCCGATCTTTCCGCCTTGTTCGAGCAGATTGCGCGCCTGTGCACGCCCGGCACGCGCATCGTGCAAACGACTTACAACTATGCCCTGGCGCCCGCGATCCGGCTCGCCGGGCGGATGCGCCTGGCGCCGAGGCACCCGGTGCAGAACTGGCTGACGCGGGCGGACCTGGCGAATTTGGCCGCGTTGACCGGTTTTGAGGTGGTGCGCGACGGCTTCGCAATCACCTTTCCGTTCAATATTCCGGTGATCGGTCCGCTGTTGAACCGCTACATGCCGTTGCTGCCGGTGCTTCGCTATGGCGCCGTCTTGTACTACAGCGTGATGCGCCCGCCGCGCCCGCCGGTGCGCCTCGAAGACTGCTCGGTTTCCGTGTGCGTTCCGTGCAAGAACGAGTCGGGGAACATCGCGGGGCTGCTGGAGCGCATTCCTGAGATCGGCGCGGGCACGGAGATCATCTTTGTGGACGATCAGTCCACGGATGACACGGCCGCCAAGATAGCGGAATCGCAACGGAATCATCCCGGCCGCGCGATCAAGCTGACGACGGGGCCGGGGCAGGGGAAGGGGGCGGCCTGCCGGGCGGGCTTCGCGGAGGCCACGCATGACATGTTGCTGATCCTCGATGCGGACATGACGGTGATGCCGGAGGACCTGCCGGGATTCTGCGCAGCGCTGGCCTCGGGCCGCGCGGAATTCGTGAACGGATCGCGCCTCGTGTATCCGATGGAACAGGGCGCCATGCGCTTCTTCAATGTGCTCGGGAACAAGGCGTTCGCGATGCTGTTCTCGTTCCTGCTTTCACAGCCGATCAAGGACACGCTCTGCGGCACGAAGGCGATCTGGCGGCGGGACTACGAGAAGATCCTCGAGGCGCGCGCGCATTTCGGCGGGGTCGATCGCTGGGGCGATTACGATTGGATCTTCGGGGCGGCCCGGCACAATCTCAAGATTATCGAGTATCCCGTGCACTACCGCGAGCGCGTGGCCGGCGAAACGAAAATGACGAAGCGGCTGCGCAATGCGTGGACGATGCTGCGGATGTGCCTTGTGGCGTTGCGGAAATTGCGCGCGGTATGAACACGTGCGAAGACGAGGAGTGAACATGAGGCGCCTCAGCCGAAGAGTCTCCGGAGGGCTGCTGGCCGTCCTCTTGCCCGTTGGCGCCGCGCACGCCGAAGCGGCGGAACCGCTTGTGCGGCGCGGCCTGAGCGCCTGGGACTGGGCAGTCGTCGCGCTCTACGTATCGGCGATGCTGGGCATCGGCGTCTTCTACAGCCGCCGGACGCGGACTTCGGAGGAGTATTATCTCGGCGGCCGCACGATGCGGCCCGTGATGGTTGGCCTGTCGCTCTTCGCCAGCCTGATCAGCACGATCTCGTATCTGGCGGTGCCCGGGGAAATGATGCGGCACGGCCCGATCTACCTCACGTCGATTGCCGCCATCCCGATCATCTTCCTCATCATCGGCTATGCGCTTATCCCGTACATCATGCGGCTGCCGGTAACGAGCGCGTACGAGATCCTCGAACGGCGCCTGGGCCGGGCGGTGCGCGTCCTGGGCTCTATTATCTTCCTGATGATACGCTTGTCCTGGATGGGCGTGGTCATCTACACCGCCTCCAACGTCATCGCGAAGGCGGTCGGGCTCGGCCCGGGCAGCGTGCCGTACTTCTCGATTGTCTTGGGCCTGGTCACGGCGATGTATGCGTCGATGGGCGGCCTGCGCGCGGTCGTACTGACCGATGTCATCCAGGCGGTGATCCTGTTCACGGGCGCGTTGATCACGATCGGCCTGGTCACGTTCAAGATGGGGGGCTTCGGATGGTTCCCGACGCACTGGGCGGCGAACTGGGATACGCAGCCGCTCTTCAGCCTCGATCCCCACGTGCGCGTGACCGTCGTGGGCAGCATTCTCGTGAATATCGCGTGGTGGGTGTGCACGGCGGGTTCCGATCAGATGGCGATTCAGCGCTATCTCGCCACGCGGGACGCGAAGGCCGCGCGCCGGGCCTTCCTCATCGGCAACAGCGCCGATGCGGCGACAACGCTGCTGCTGGCGGTGCTGGGCTTCGCGTTGCTGGGCTTCTTCCAGGAACATCCGGAATTCCTGAGCCCGGCGATGAACCTGCAGGAGAACACGGACCTGCTGTTTCCGCACTTCATCGTGAACTTCTTCAGCTTCGGCATCGCCGGCCTCGTCATTTCCGGCATGCTCGCCGCGGCCATGTCCGCGCTGAGTTCGGGCGTGAATGCCACCTGTACCGTCATCACGACGGACCTGCTCAGCCTCTTTCGACGCGAGCCGTTGTCCGAGGCGCGGAAAGTGACCCTGGCCAAGCGAACGGCGTTCGCCGTCGGGGTGATCGCGATCGGCCTGAGCCTGCTCGTGGGAAACGTGCGCGGGAACCTCATCGAGATTACGAACAAGACCAACAACCTGTTCGTCGGGCCATTGTTCGGACTCTTCTTCTTCGCCTTGTTCGCGCCGGTGGCCACGCCGCTCGGCGCCGTGTTCGGTTCGCTCTACGGGCTGCTGGCGGCCTTTCTGATCTCCTTCGGCGATCTTGCGGGCTGGGCGCCCCTCAGTTGGCAATGGATCATCCCGTCCGCGGTGGTCGTGGACATTGTTTCGGGAACGATCTTCAGCCTGGCGCCCACCCGAAACAAACCCGCCTCCGTTCAAGCGGCGTGGGCCGCCGTCTTCGCGATTCCTTTCCTCGCAATCATGGCGCTGTTCCTGTACGGATGTTTTCAAGGCGTTCCGTGATGTTTTCCCGCCCCGGAATCTGCTACAGTATCCGCACATATCGAACGATTCGAGAGAGGATTTTCACCATGTTTACCCTGCGTCATTGCGTTTACTTCTCCATGTTGCTTGCGCTGGTTGTTGCCGGGTGCGCCACGGTTGCGCCGCCCCTGGGCAAAGACGACTTCCGCATCACGTCCGGCGAGCTCAAGCGAGGTTCCAGCGAATTCACGCTGAAGGCGTTCCAGGTGCCGGGGCTGTGCGCGTCGGGCGGCAAGTTGTCGGCCATGGCGCCGGCGCTCGTCCGCATCGCGGAAGTGGGCGGCAACACGGTCTGTTTCGATCTGACGGGCTTCAATGCCGACGGCACGGCGCTCGATCCGAAGGCGGTCGAGACGGTGGGCGTCTTCGCCAAGCGCACCAAGGATCAACGGATGGGCACGCTGGTCCGGGTGCTGGGCGACAGCACGGACGCCGCCTTCCGCAAGAACGCGGTGCGCACCGCGGCGCAGGCCTTCAAGGGCCAGGGACTGGTCGTGTACTGGATTGACGGCCCAGACGCGGCCGCGCTCGCCAAGGAATTCAAGAAACTGGCCCCGGGCCGCGTGGTGGCCGCGCCGCAGAACGGCGACATCGACGTGGTGGAAAAGGCCCCGGCCGCGAAGCTCGCGAAACCCGCGCTGCTTGCCGGCGCGATTCCCGATGTGAAGGTGCCGAACGTTCACTTCGTGCTGGCCGGCAAGGACGCGGATTACCCCGCGCTGGACGAGGCCTTGAGCAACCCGGTCGAGAAGGCGCCGTACACGCCCGACAACTCGAAGCTGAGCGAAGAGGAGCGCAAAGAGGGTTTCGAGTCGTTGTTTGACGGCAAGACGCTCAACGGGTGGTGGTTCTTCGGCGACAACAAGCAGGGGTTCCGGGTGCATCCGGACGGGTACATCGAGTGGGTGACCCTTGGCGGCGGCGCCATGTACAGCCGCGAGCGCTACGGCGAT
The DNA here is from genome assembly GCA_903837785.1 of Candidatus Hydrogenedentota bacterium. Lineage (GTDB taxonomy): Bacteria > Hydrogenedentota > Hydrogenedentia > Hydrogenedentales > CAILVY01 > CAILVY01. Next base: position 37,554 of record CAILVY010000016.1, on the reverse strand, counting down.
TTCATTCTCCGGCTAGATTTCAAGGTCAAGGACGAGGGCGCGAACAGCGGCATCTATCTGCGCGCGCCGCGCGACTGCCGCCAGTCGAAGATCGGCATGGAATCGCAGATCATGGGCGATTTCGGCAAGGAGCCGGACATCCACGTGACGGGCGCGGTGTATGACGTGGTCGCGCCGAAAGTGAACGCGAGCAAGAAGGCGGGCGAGTGGAACAGCCTCGAGATCGTGTTCAAGGGGCCGCACCTGAAGAGCACCATCAATGGCAAGGTGGTCCAGGATCTCAGTTTCGAGGACAACGAAGAACTGAAGTACCGCCTGCGCAAAGGGTTCATCGGACTGCAGGATCATGGCAATTACGCGGCGTGGCGCAATATCCGCATCAAGAAGTTGTAGTGGCCGTCCTGCCGCCTTCTTCGTAACACCGGCGCCCCAAGGGTGTACAGGTGACGAACGGTCGAAATCCGTCCGGAGGAGGCTGCTGTGATGAGAACGTGGGTCTTCTGGCTTGTCTGCACGGCGAGCGTTGCGCTCGTGCTTTCGGGTTGCCTGATCCCCGCCGTGCACGGCTTCGTCCAGAGCGAAACCGGTTTTGACGGCGCGGCCAAGGTGGTGTCGGAATACGACAGCGGCGAGTACGGCGTGGTGGGCGTCATTGTGCCGTACCTCGATATCCACGGCCAGGGAAAGACGGGGCTCGTGCAGGTGGTCGCGCACCGGGCGCAGTATCTCATCAGCGGCGCGGCGCCGGTCTTCTTCCACGCCTACTACTCGCTGGACCTCGCGAGCGCCAAGTACTGGTGCGACCGGGGCTGGGTGGTCGTGTGCGCCGAATACACGGACGCGCAGAACGGGTATCCCATCGACCTTGCCCTGGCGAACGGCAACAACGAGGCGCGCGCCATCGTCGAATGGATTCGGCGGCAGCCCTGGGCCGACCGCACGCACCTGCACATCGACGGGGCCAGCCAGGGGGGCTACGTGGCGCTCGAGCTCAGCGCGGAGATGTTCCCGGTCACCTCGACGACCGCGGACGCGCCGCCGGTGAACTGGGACTACAATCTTGCCTACGTCGAGGCGAACAAGGCCGCGGCAAACTACCCGGTGGGGTACGAATCTTCGCCCTTGCCTTATCTCGAATCCATTACGCCGATCGTGGATGCCGCCATGGCCGACTTCGGCAGCGACTTCTCCTCGCCCGTGTGGTACCACCTCAGCCCGATCTCGTACGTGGACCGCATCACGAATCCCGTGCTGATCACCTGCGCCACCGGCGACATGCTCGTGCCGATGGAACAGATGAGCCGGACGGCGGTGCCGTTCGAGCCGGCCGATTTCCCGGAGGGGTACGTGCGCGATTTCGATGCGCTGACACTATCCGGTCCCGCGCGCGCCGTCTTCGAAGAGGTCCTGCCGGTGGGATCCTTCGAGCGGCACGTCCAGCCGCTTCAGGACGGCGCCACGGAGATTATCCCGTCGTTTTACACGCCGCCCGCGAAGACGGACGCAAAGGCGGTGGCGGCCGCCGACAAGTGGTGGAGCACCCAGGCACAGTGGTCGCTGCTGTATCTGAATGAGGGGGCGCCCAAGCCGTATTCCGGGCACATGCGCTACACGTGGTCGCTCCACCCCGACAGCTTCACTGCGCAGTATCAAAGCGCGATGCCCGCGGTGCATTTGTTGAACGCGGCCAAGCTCGAACGCCTCATGGAACGCCTGACGCTTACGCTGAGCCACCTGCCGGTGCTGACGAGCGCGGAATTCGCAAACCGGCTCAACTTCCCGAAACTCGAGCAACGGGATGTCCTCACCGGCTTGCTCGACTATGCGGAACTCAGCCCGGCACACGAACAGCGCCTGATCGCGTTGTACGCGGCCTGCCCCGTCCAGCCGTTCGGCCCAGCCATCTCACTGCAGGCGATCCAGGACACGCTCGCGACGCTGTAGGCCTCGAAGCCGCCCGCGGCGGGTTCTTCGTGCGCATGCGGTTAGGGACCCGGGCAATACCCATCCTCTGAGCCGGCGCAGGCATGATAGCCATCCGAATTGAAAAACTGGATCAGACGAAGGAGTTCGCTGAGGTCGACCCGCCAATCCTGCGGATTGTAATCGCTGGAATGGGGCGCGCAACCGTGATCGCCCGGTCCGGGAGCATATCCATCCTCGGAACCCGCCTGGCAGTGATAGCCGTCCGAATTGAAGAACTGAATTACCCGCAGGAGTTCGGACAAGTTGATGCGGTTGTCGTGGTTCTCGTCCGCGCTGAGGAATTGCAGCGGGCACGCCCCCACGACTACCTGCCGGACCACTTGCAGGGCGGCGTTGCCCGAAGCATCGCTGAGGTTGTACGTGACCGCGTAGGTTCCTTCCAACATCGTGTTCACGGCGCCGGCGTCGATGGTCACGGCTGGAAGCGAAGTGTCGCAATTGTCGACGGCGGTGGCGCCGGGTTCGACATAGACGCCGTGGCACGGCACCTCGACGGTTGAGGGGCCGGTGAGCGAAATCACCGGCGCCAGCGTATCGGCCACGTGCACCGTGCGCACTTGTGGCACGGCGGCATGGCCGGAGGAATCGGTGACGCGATATGTCACCGTATAGTCGCCCGGCGCAAACGCATTCACGGTGTTGACGGTCACGATGTGGCTGCTGATGTTGCCGTCGATGTCGTCCTGGGCGGTGGCGCCGGGATCAACGTACTCGCTGCTGCACTCCAGGTTCACGGTGCTTGAACCGAGGATGGTGATGACCGGCGCCTGATCAAGTTCGAGCACCCACGGCTCCCGCCCCGTCCCTGCGGCCGTTGCCGCAAAGACAATCCGCCCGCGGGAGACCGTCAAGCCCTCCGGATTCGAATTGGCCGTACCGGGATTCATGTCCATCAGCAACTGGGTGTTCAGCGAAGTGCCGTCACTTGTCCAGAGTTCGCGGCCCTCCGCATTGGTTTTCGCCGGGAAATACAGCAGGCCCTTGTACTCGAAGAAGGGCCCCGGCTGAGATCCGTCCGTTCCCGGGTTGATCTCCTTCAGCAGTTGGGCGTCCGCGGCGGCGCTGCTCGCAGTCCACACTTCGTTGTTGAAAGCGCCGTCCGTCGCCGCGAACACGAGCAGGCTGCCAAAGGGCGTGAGATGGGCCGGATTGCTTCCCTCGGCCCCGGGCAGGATATCGCGGACGAGATTCAGCAGGCCGGGGGTGCCGTCGGTGTCCCACAATTCCATGCCGGTGGGCGCCCCCGCATCATCGCCGCGAGACGCCAGGAACAGGGTTGTGCCCACCCCTGTCATCCGCGACGGCAGCGCGAAATCGCCGGTTCCGGTGAGGATGCGCAGGATGGCGGCACTCCCGGGTGTGCCGTCTGACTTCCAGAGCTGGCTTCCGTTCAGGCCGTCGTCCGCGGCGAAGTAGAGTGCGCCGCCGAATGCGGTGAGACTTCCCGGGGCGGAGGAGGCCGGTCCGGGCTGGATGTCCGCGAGCAAGGCGGTGTTGCTGCCGTTTGTGCGCCAGACCTCGCGGCCATGGACGCCATCGTCCGCCGTGAAATACAGATTGCCGTTCAGGGCGGTAAGGTCCGCCGGGAAAGAGCCTGTTGCGCCGGGATTCAGGTCGAGCGTACTCACGGCGCTGCCGTCCGTGAAGCCGATCTCGACGCCCGTGCCGTCACGTTCGGCCACGAAGAAGAGCAGTCCATTGGCCACGACGAGGTTCACGGGGTGAGCGTCATGCCCGGGATACACGTTGAGCCGGACGAGGTTTCCGCCCGCACCGGTCGTGGAATACAGGTCCCGGCCGTTCAGGCCGTCGTCCGCAGAGAAGTACAGTTTGCCATTGTAAACCGTCAGGCTTTCCGGTGAAGCGCTCTTGACGGAGGACCTGTCCGGTGCGACATTGAGAAAGAGGCTGGTGCCGGCCTCGGTGGTATCGGTGCGCCAGAGTTCGGCGCCCGAGGCGGTGTCCGCAGCCTGGAAGTAGAGCAGATTGTCGAATGCGCAAAAGGCCTTGGGGTCGGAACGCGCCGAGCCGGGCGCGATATCTTTCAGCAGATGCGGCAATACCGCGCCGAAGGCGTGGGATGCGCAGAGCACCAGCCCAAGGACGACTACTGCCCAGGCATGGCTTGTCTGCACTCCGATGCTCCGGGTTCGTGTGAGAACGCGTGGCGCTATCATGGGCGTGGCTCCTGCCGGTTTCGTCATGGCCGCGATGGAAAGATGCCCTGCAGGGCGATAATGAAATTCGCCGTGAGATAGGGCATGAGGTTGTTGTGGGGCTGTTCGTCCCCTGCGGGCGCGACAGCGGCGGCCGACAACGGGGTATCCGGGCTTCCTCCGGCGTACAGGGGAATTGTGCCGGAATTCGCGGGCACGGCCCCCGCCGGACTGCCGGAGTTGCCGGCCGAGGAAACCGCCTGCATGGCATGGGTGTGTTCGGGGACTTGATCCGGGGTCAAGACCACGGTCTCCGCGCCGCCGGATTCGCCCAGGCTCCGCGGGGTAAGTCCCGGCCCGTCGCCCGCATGCATCGGGGCGCGGCCCCGGAGATCGGGCAGGGCGAATGTGGTATGGCCGTCGCCGCCATACATCGTGCCCAAGAGGCTGAACAACGCGGTGTTCCCGGCAATCGACAGCAGGCGTCCGTCGCAAAAGGCCCAGCCCACCGGCTCGAAATTGAATCCGGCCATTCTGATTTCGCCAATGAACGGTTCCGACATGTCTTGCGATCCTCTGGTTGGCGCGGTGTTCAGGGCCGCGCGGGAAAGATGCCTTGCAGGGCGATGACGAAGTTCACGGTCAGAAACGGCTGCCGGTTCTCATGGGCCTGCGGACTTGGATTTGCGTCCGAGAGCGTCTCGGCGTGCATGTTCGCCGCGGGGCTTCCGCTCCCGTACGGGGAGGCGCCGCGGGTAATCGCCAGCGCCGCTCCGGAGGGCGCCGCGGTCTCTGCGTTCGCACGCGTGCCCTGCAGGGCGTGGCTGTGGCTGACCCATTCCTCCGGTGTCAGTGTGTGCGCCGTCTCTCCGCCCGCCTGGCCGAGCACGAACTCACTGAGTCCCGCGCCCTGGCCAAAAGAGACGGGGATGCGTTCCCGGAAATCAGGCAGGGCAAACGTGGTCTGGCCGTTGCCTCCGAACGTGGTGCCGAGGAGGGCGAAGAGGGCCTGATTCAGATTGATGGCCAGCAATTGCCCGTTGCAGAGGGCCCAACCATGAGGCGCAAAGGCGAAACTCACCATTCGAATTTCGCCGAGAAACGGTTCCGACATGGGCGTACTCCTTCGTTAAGCCGGCGACGGGAAGATGCCCGCGAGCGCGATGATGAAGTTGAAGCACTGATAGGGCTGGACATTGTTGTGGGGCAGCGGGGCGGAAGCGCCGGAGGCCCCGACCACGCCTGCCGCCAATGCGGCATCGGGGAGGCCGCTGGAGTAGGCCAAGGTGTCCGGCGAGGCGGCCAGGACATTGGCTTCCGGCGTAACGGCATTCCCGTTGGCCGGAGCCGCCCGAACCGCATGCGTATGGCCCGGCACGTCGGTGTCCACGAGCGTGACAGCTTCGAGTCCTGCCGCGCTGCCCGCGACTTGCACCGATCCGTTATGCAGCGGCACGCGCCCGCGCAGGTCCGGCAGGGCGAAGGTAACGAGGCCGTCGCCGCCGTACGTCGTGCCAATCAGTGCGAAGAGCGCATCATTCTCCGCGATGGCCAGAAGTTGGCCGTCGCAGAGCGCCCAGCCCACCGGGGCGAAGTTTCCCCCGAACATCCTGATTTCTCCCAAGAACGGAGTACTCATTCCGTCAGTTCCCTTTCTGCCATGGGCCGCGCCGCGTTCAGACGCCCGCCGCCAGTGCCGGCCGCCGATAATCCACTGAGATCACGAGGTAGGGAAACGCCACGGGACGCGCCCGCCGAGCCAAAGCCGAACGCTCCGTCAAGCGCTGAATCCGCCCTTCGCGCGTGCCCCACTGGAGATTCTTCCAGGACGCCTGCCCCGGAGGCGCCAGGAAGTACGTGCCTCGCCGCAGTTTGGCGAGACCGGCCTCTTCTCCTACGCTAAGACGGCTCGAAAACACCCTGCGGGCACCTGAAAGACTCTCCACCTCCAATGTGAAATCCACCCCGCCATTGGCTTTCACCGGGACCGTGGAGCCGGCGCCCGGACTGATGTGGGCCGGAGACCCGCCGCGATACAGCCACAACAGGTGCTTCAGGGGTTCGTCCACGCCACCGACGGCGTAATGGAGATAGAACGCCATGGACTGCAAGCCGGGGTCGCCGCCCGCATCGGGCATTCGTCCGGCTACCTGCAGCCGGGCCCCTCCCGCCGGGACAAACCCGCTTTCGCCGGAGGATAAGGCGCACGCATCGCGAATCGCCTGAAGGTCCAAGCCGGGCGGGCAGTATCCAATTGCCGGCGAATCCGGCCCGGCAACGGCATGAACCCGGGCAGCCTGTGCCTTCGCCGCCCCGAGACCCAGCCAAAGGGCCGTGGCCATCCCCACGGAGCCATACGTCAGGAAATCGCGCCGGGGTATGCCCTGCTTGTCCTTGGGTTGATCCATTTCTTATTCTCCTTCCGACTCCGGGGCCACATCGCTTGAGAACGCGAATCAGGCAACGCAGGTTTTGTATGCCGGTATTCCCGCCCGGGACAGTCGGGAATAAGCGCGGCCGTTGTGACGTCCCGGAATCAACACGAGGACCGAGACCATGCCGGAGGCCCAGGAGCGGCGGGAGGGTATCAGCGTTCGTCCCTGGAAAGAGACGGACGATGCGTTCCTGTTCGACCTGTTTGCGCGGGTGCGGATGGAAGAGTTCAGCGCGCTCGGGCTGGCGCCCGCCCAACTCGAAGCACTTCTGCAGATGCAGTATGCCGCGCAATGCCGTTCGTATGCGGCGGCGTTTCCGAACGCCCGCCGTGGCATCATCTGCGATCAGGGGGCGTCCGTGGGCCAGATGATCACTGACGACACCGGCGATGCGCTGCTGCTGGTGGATATGTCGCTGCTGCCCGCCTGCCGGAACCGCGGCATCGGCAGCACCTTGCTGCGCAGGCTTCAGACGGAGGCGGGTCTCCAGCGCCGGCCGATACGGCTGCACGTGAACAAGTCCAATCCCGCACAACACCTGTACCGTCGCCTGGGTTTCCTGCCGGCCGGCGATGCCGGGCCGTATCAGATGATGGAGTGGCAACCGCCGGAGTTGCCGTAGCCCGCCGGTGCAAAAGAGGAACGGAGGAGTCCCCGAGGGGACTCCTCCGCGCAATATTTCCGCTGTTTCGCAACCGGAATCCGGTGCGAACGGCAATTACTCGACCGTGACGCTCTTGGCCAGGTTGCGGGGCTGATCCACGTCGCAGCCGCGGTTGGTGGCCACGTAGTAGGCGAAGAGCTGCAACGGGACGGCGACGAGGATCGGGCTGAACGGCTCGAAGCATTCGGGAATGTAGAACACGTCCGCACTGTGCGCCTTGATGCCCTCGTTGCCGACGGTGGCCACGGAGAGGACGATGCCGCGCCGCGCGCGGATTTCCTGGATGTTCGAAACCATCTTGTCGTAGACGTCGCCGTCGGTGGCCACGCAGACGACGGGGAGTTCGTCCGTAACGAGCGCGATCGGGCCGTGCTTCATTTCGCCGGCAGCATAGCCTTCGGCGTGGATGTAGCTGATTTCCTTCAGCTTGAGAGCGCCTTCGAGCGCGCTGGGGAAGTTGTAGCCGCGGCCGAGATAGAGGGCGCTCTGCGCGTCGCGGTATTTCGGATCTTCCGCGCAGCGTTTGATGTCGTCCTGGTTGTCGAGGATCCACTGGATCTTGTCCGGCAGTTCGCGCAGGCTTGCGATCATCTCTTTCGCCTGGGCCTTTTCCATCGCGCCGCGCGTTTCCGCCAGCCAGATCGTGAAGAGGGCGAACGCGGTGCACTGGGAGGTGTAGGCCTTCGTGGAGGCGACGCCAATCTCGGGGCCGGCGTGCTGATAGACGACGCCGTGCGATTCACGCGCAACGCTGGAACCGACGGTATTGACAATCGACGCGACCTGGGCGCCGCGGCTCTTCGCGATGCGGATGGCTTCGAGCGTATCGGCGGTCTCGCCGGACTGGGACACGGGGATCATGATCGTGTTCGGGGGAACGATCGGGTCGCGGTAGCGGTATTCGGAGGCCAGGTCGAGTTCGACGGGGACCTTGGCGAATTTCTCGATGAGGTACTTGCCGACCATGCCCGCGTGCCAGGCCGTGCCGCACGCGACAATCACGATCTTCTGGCAGGCCCTGAGCTCTTCGAGCGAGATGTTCATGTCGGGAAGGTTGACTTCCTCGGAGCCCTCATGCACCCGGCCGCGCAGCGTGTTGCGGATCACGTTGGCCTGCTGGTTGATTTCCTTGAGCATGAAGTGCGGGTAGCCTTCCTTCTCGGCCGCCGCATCGTCCCAGTCCACCGTCTTCACTTCGAGCTGCACCGGGTTCCCCTGTATGTCCTCGATCTTGTAGCTGTTGCGCTTGATCTCGCAGACCTGGCCATTGTCGATGTAAATGACCTTGCGGGTGTACTTCATGATCGCCGGAACGTCCGAACCGATGAAGGCTTCGCCCTCGCCCAGGCCGACGATGAGCGGGCTGCCGTGGCGCGCGGCCACCATGAGATCCGGATGATCCTTGCAGACAACGCCGATGGCATATGCGCCTTCGACGTCCTGCAGCGCGCGTTTCACCGCCACAAAGAGGTCGCCCGTATAGTACTTGCGGACGAGGTGCGCGATGGTTTCCGTGTCCGTCTGGCTGCGGAACGTCACGCCTTCCTTCTGCAGTTCGTTGCGCAGTTCCTGATAGTTCTCGATGATGCCGTTGTGCACCACCGCGATTTCCATGGGCATGTCGAAGTGCGGGTGGGAGTTCACTTCGCTCGGCGCGCCGTGCGTCGCCCAGCGCGTGTGGCCGATGCCAAGCGGGCCGGACAGGGGATTGTCCTCGAGCTTCTTGTCCATGATCTTCAGCTTGCCCACGCTCTTGACGCACTTCAGCGCGCCATCGGTCACCACCGCCACGCCCGCGGAGTCATAGCCGCGGTATTCCAGCCGGTGCAGGCCCGCCATGATCACTTCGACGCAATTCTTCTCGCCAATGTACCCAACAATTCCGCACATGCTTCAATGCTCCTTTCGAAAATGCGACGGCACGGCAACCCTGCCGCGCGATGGGATCTGCCTTGTTCGATTCCGTCCTGCCACACCGCGTTCCAGCGGGCAATAAGAATCCTCATCCCGGAACTCGGGATGAGCTGACAGGCGGCTGCCGGAAAAACATTTCCAGCATCGGCGGAAGCATACCAAACGTACACTGCGATTTTCAATAATTCCTCGGGATATCGTTTGCTTGACGGCAAGATCTAGCCGTACTAGGATAAAATTCTGATTCTTGAAAGGGTCCGGCCATGCGGATGCGGGGCGGCGTGCGAAGGATGTTGCTGCTCGCGGGGATCTTGCTCGCCTGGGGCGCGTGGGGCGCGGTGCATTCCGCGGACACGACTCCGGACGGCGTCATCTCGCTGTCGGAGTTGCTGCGCGTGGTTCAATTCTTCAATTCGGGCGGGTATCACTGTGCGCCGGGAACAGAAGATGGATATGACGTAGGGGCCGGCGAGACGGCCTGTGTTCCGCATTCCAGCGATTACCTCCCGCAGGACTGGCATGTCAGCCTCTCCGAATTGCTGCGGCTGATCCAGATCTTCAACCTCGGTCCGTATCGCACGGACCCCGCGGAGGAAGACGGTTTCGCCCCCGGCTCGACGCTCGATCCGCATCTGTTTCCGGTTCCGGACGACGCCAGCGGCAGCTTCCTTACGCCCGCCGAGGAAACGGCCCTGGGGTTCGACCCGCTGAACCCCGACGAGGATGGCGACGGCGTGCCCGACGGGATTGAATTGGCCCTGGCCCTTACCGCCGAACTGGATTCGCTGCCGCTCTACGTGTTTCCGACGGAAAGCCTCCCCACGGACCACGTCTATCTCTTGCTCGACGGGGAGCCCGAATGCTACTGCCTCGACCCGTTCTCGCTCGTCCCGATCTATCCGGCGACATACAGTGTCGTCAATCCGCTCCTGGGCGTGCAGTTTCCTTTGCCGGAGGCCGCGCGGACCTTCATGAGGCATGGCTCGTTCAGCTACTATCTGGACGAAGCGGGCGCCGGCCCAAAGTGCCGGAAGCAGGAAGACGAATGCTACCTCGGCGGCCCTGTTTACCGCCTGGATATCCCCGAACTCGTTCGCACGGTTCGCGCGAGCCGCTAAGCTATCGTTTTCCGGGCGCCGTTCAGGGAGCTCGCCGAGAGTGGTAGAACATCGGCAAGGGATTGTGCATAATCACCCTCGAACGCCGATTGCGGTGAACGGATCGAGCTCAAGAGGGCGAATCGCCTGTATCATCGCCCTCAAGCGGAGTTTGGCAACGTGAGAACGCATCAGGAGATTGACGAACGAAGTCTGGCGTTGGCACAGGCAATCGTGATGAAAATTGATGCCGATCCCCAACTTGACGGACTGCGCCGCGCGCGGGAAACCTGTGCCCGCTGGTTTGAGGAGAGTCCCGCACCGGCGCATGCCGAATGGCTGGAGATCCTGCGGAAAGACTGGGGCAGCATCCACGCGGTACTCCTCGATCCGGGCGAAAACGGACAACGGCTCCGGCAAAGCAACCCCTTTTGCGGGGTACTCGACCCGCAGGAACGATGGGAAATCTACCGGCGGTTCACCCATGAACAGACCGCAGCTTGAGCACATATTGCGCGCAGCGGGCGCGATCACGGGTTGCCGGGAGATTGTCGTGTTGGGAAGCCAAGCCCTGCTTGCGGCGTTTCCCCAAGCGCCCGAAACGCTGCTCGTATCCATGGAGGCAGACGTATATCCACTTGACGAACCCGAAAGAGCCGATCTGATGGATCCATCGGGGAACTGTCTCCATTTCATCAGGCGTTCGGCTACTACGCCCACGGCGTGGGTCCAGAAACCGCCTTGTTGCCGAGTCGCTGGAAGAGCCGATTGATTCGGCTGGAAACATCCGCCACTGCGGGGGTGGTCGGATTGTGCCTCTCGCCGGCCGACTTGGCCGTCAGCAAATTACTTGCTGGGCGTGAAAAGGATCTCGGCTTTGTCGACGGACTCCTGGAAGCGCAACTCATCGATGACTCGTCGCTGAGGTCCTGTGCGCTCGAGTTGAGCCCGGAACAGTCAGAACTCTTTCATTCCAGGCTCGCATTGTGTCAGAGGACACGCGGCGCTTCCTGAGAAGACTCGCGAGCCAGGGGCAACCTGACGCTGCGGCGTCACTCGATAGAGCGTCTGCCGATGCTTCGCGTTTCCTCCATCCGGCAATGCTTCCATGGCTGAAGTTCCTGGCCTTGGGGAATAGTCCCACGACGGAAGAGATTCGGGCCACGACTTGCCGCAAGGCGCGGTGGCCGGATAGCATAGGCGCGAAACGTGGGAACGGAACCGCGGGGGTGTGGACGTGTTCAATGCGCTGGACCTGGGTGTATTCATCGGCTATTTCGTGGTGGTGGTGCTGATTGGCTTTCTGGCGGCGCGGCGCGAGAAGGCCACCGTCAGCGACTACTTCCTGGCCGGACACACGCTGCCATGGTACGCGATGGGGGCGTCGATCGTCGCTGCCGGGGTGAGTTCGGAACAGTTCGTGGGCGAGATCGGCTATGCCTACAAAGTGGGGATGCCGGTGGCCAATTGGGAGTGGCTGGTTTTCCCCGCGCTGAGCATCATGCTCTGGCTCTTCATTCCCCTGTATTTCCGGAACCGGATCAGCACGATGCCGGAGTACCTTGAACGCCGCTTCGGGCCGCGGGCGCGCGCGCTTTATGCCTGGCTGAGCGTGGGCAGCTACATCTTCGCGAACTTCGCGCTCGTGTTTTACACGGGCGGCTACGCGCTCGAGCAGATGTGGGGGATCAACCGCATCGCCGCCGTATGGATACTCGCCATCGCCACGGGCGCGTACACGATTTACGGCGGCCTGATTGCGGTGGCCTGGACGAATTTCTTCCAGTGCCTGCTCCTGCTCGGCGGCGGGTTGTATGTGTTCTTCGCGGGGATGCATCAGATTGGCTGGGATTTCCAGGCCGTGCTGGGCGCGGGACAGCAGGCGCATCTCATCGCACCCGCCGATCATCCCGACGTGCCGTGGACCGCGCTCATCATCCTGGGCCTGTCGACGAACGTCTGGTACTACGCCACAAACCAGTACATCAACCAGCGGTGCCTGGCGGCGCGCAGCGAATGGGACGCGAAGATGGGCATCCTGTTCGCAGGCGCGCTGCAGCTCATGCTCCCGCTCGCGACGTGCTTCCCCGGCATGATCTACCGCGTCATCAATCCCAGCCTGGCCGATGCGAATGCCGCGTATCCCGGCGTGGTGGCGGCCGTGGTGCCGATGGGCTTCCGGGGGCTCGTGGCCGCGGCGGTGATGGCGGCGATCATGTCCACGATCGCGGGACTCGTCAACTCCATCTCGACGATTGTCACACTCGACATTTTCCGGCCGTGGGGCGGGCGTGGCTGGAGCGAGCAGCGGCTCGTGCAGTTCGGACGATGGGCGGGCGGTATCGGGCTGATGCTGGGAGCGCTCTTCGCCCCGATCGTCATGCACTGGGAGAACATCTTCCGTTACTGCCAGGACTTGTGGGCGCCGATGGCCGCGCCGATAGTCACGGTCTTCCTCGCGGGCGCGTTGTGGCCGCGGGCCAAGGGCCGCGGCGCCTCGGCCTGCCTCTGGCTCGCGATTCTCACGGTCCCCCTCACGTTCGCCAAGCAAATGCTCGCGGACCGCGGCATCCATTTTCTGCCGGTCAACCTCGAGAATTCGCTCGTCTTCGCGGGCAGCATCTTCCTCGCCTCCATCGTCATGATGGCGGTCTTCTCCAGCGAAGTATCGGGCGCGCTGGCGCTTGCGGCCACGCTGCTCCTGTCCGTGCCGCTCTTCCTGCTCGCGGCCGCCAGCCCGGTGGCGGCGGCGCTGCTGACGGCGTTCGTGCTGCTGTCATCGCTTGCCCTGCTCATGCCCATGGCGCGCACCGCGAAAACCGCGCACTGGGACCGCTCGATGCTGCGCCTGCCCGCCGGCGAAACCCAGCGGTGGTTTGCGAATTTGGGGCTGTGGTGGGCCGTCACGATGCTCATCATCGCCGCCATCTATTACCGCTTCTGGTGAGATTCCCGGCTAGCTCACGGCCAGCACAACCTTCCCCGAGGTCTTGCGCGCGATGATACGCCGGTGCGCCTCGGCGGCCTCTTCGAGCGGAAACACCTCGTCGGCGAGGACGCGGAGCCTGCCCTCTTCGAGCCACGTGCGCAGATCGCTCATCGCACGGCCCATGGCCACCCCGTCGCTCGTGTACGCAAAGAGATGAAACCCCGATACGGTCCAGTTGTGGACGAGCAGATCGAGCGAACTGATCTGGCCGGTCTGGGCGCTCGCCATGCCAAGCGTGACGAGCATGCCGCGCGCGGCCAGGCAGCGCAGGCTCTTCTCGAAGACCTCGCCGCCCACGGATTCGACGATCAGATCACAGCCCCGCCCGTCCGTGATGCGCTTCACCTCGGCCTCAAAATCCTGCGTGTTGTAGTTGATGGCATGCGCGCATCCGAGTTCCCGGACCACCACGCATTTCGCGTCCGATCCGCACGTGCCGATCACTGTGGCGCCGACGTTCCGCGCCATCTGCGTCATGAGCGTGCCGAGGCCGCCCGCCGCCGCTTGCAGGAGCACGGTCTGCCCTTCGCGCAGGCGGCCCAGCGTAATCAGCGCATGATAGGCGGTGAGCCCCTGACAGGGGATCGCCGAGGCTTCGTTGAAACTGAGCTGGGCCGGTTTGGGCATGAGCTGCCGCGCGGGAACCACCGCATATTCCGCATAGCCGCCCGAGCAGAAAGCCATGACCGCATCGCCCACTTTCCAGGGCGCGGCGTCCGGCCCGGCCTGCTCCACCACCCCCGTCACCTCGAAGCCCGCCACAAAGGGCGGCTTGGGGCCGTTCGGATACAGCCCGCGGCACTGCATGATATCCGCGTAGTTGACGCCTGCCGCCTTAATCCGGATCAAGACCTCCCCGGCGCCCGGCACCGGCGCCGGACGTTCCTGCAGCGCCAACACTTCCGGCCCCCCGTGCCGTGAAACAACAATCGCCTTCATCGAGGATTCCCTTTCGCCGTCTCGCGTCCCGTCACGTTCCATTCCCGCCAGAGTAGCACGCCTTGCGTCTTAAACCACACATAATGCAACGCCCGCAGCAACGCGGTGATTCCGGAGACGCGCGCGACAGGCCGCGGTTGCGCCTTGTCCGCGTTCCGTTACCCCGCCGGCATCTCCTGCGCCTGCGATTCCCATTCGCGGATTGCGTCGATCACCTGGGCGGGCGTCCGGGCCGCTTTGAGCCGCTGAAGCAGGTGACGGTTTTGCGCGGCCTTGCTGGCCAGCGCCAACATCTGCAATTGGACGTTGGGCGAACCCGCGGGAGAGAGCAGCAGGAAGACAATGCCGATAGGCTTGTCGGCGCTCACGTCCACAATGCCGTGATGGGTCAGGCCAAGCGCCAGTTGCGGCCCCTCAAGGTTCTCGACGCGCGCATGCGGAAACGCGACACCCTCGTTGAAGAACGTGGAACCTTGCTCCTCCCGTTCGCGGATCTTGCGGGACACTTCCGCCAGGCGGCCCCTGCCGTCATCGGCCAGGGCGGCCTTCGCCAGCGAGTTCAGAACTTCCTCCTTGAGCACGGGCTCGTCCCAAATGCGAATGCGCTCCGGCGAAACCAGGCTGCTCAGCAGCAACATGCTGGGCACCGCCGGTGCCGCCGTGCGGGGCCGCGGGCGGTCGGGCGAGTGTTCCTCCGCCACGGGCTGCCCGGTGTGCGTGTCGAGCACAACAACCGTGATGCCCTCCGCCTTCTCGATGAGCCGCTCGACCACGTCGCGCTTTCCCATGAAGCGTTGCCACCGCGTAAGCGGCGCGGGACGCCCGATGACGATATGACCGGCGCGGTATTCCCGCGCAAAGCGGAGTATTGTTTCGGCGACATCCTCCCCTTTGTACGTGAAGACCATCGCACCCAACTGCTTGGCCAGGGTGAGCGTTCCGGAAAGCTCGCGCTGGGTTTGCGCATCAATTGCCACGGGCGCTTCCGAGGGCGTCTGCACGTACAACGCATACCAATTGCGGTTGAGGCGGCCGGCCAGCCGTGAAGCGTAGCGCAGCAGCATTTCGCTGTTGGGTCCGCGCGAACTCAGGCAAACCATGACCTGGTCCGGGGAAAGCGTGATTTCGTCCTCAACGGGCTCCCGGCGGCGCAGGTCGATCTGGGCGGCCAGTTCCCGCAGAGCGATTTCGCGCAGTTGCTCGAGATTCGACCGCACGAAGAAGTTGGCTAACGCGGCCTGGACCCGATCTGCGGGATAAACCTTTCCTTCCTCGAGGCGCCGCCGCAGATCTTCCGTGGTGAGATCGACATTGACGATCTGATCCGCCTCCGCCAATACGCTGTCGGGCAGCCGCTCCCGGACTCTCACGCCCAGCGCGCTTTCGACGGTATTGTACAGGCTCTCCAGATGCTGGATGTTGAGCGTAGTTATCACATGTATCCCGGCATCGAGGAGATCCTGAACATCCTCGTAGCGCTTTTCGTTCCGGCTCCCCGGCACGTTCGTGTGCGCCAGCTCATCGACCAGTGCCACGCCCGGCTTGCGCGCCAGGACGGCGTCGAGGTCCATCTCTTCGATGAGGACGCCGCGGTACTCGCGTTTGCTCCTCGGGATGACTTCCAGCCCTTCGATGAGTTGCGCGGTTTCGGCGCGGCCATGGGTTTCGACAAAGCCGACGACTGCATCGATCCCGTCTTCTTTCAGCCGATGGCCCTCCTGGAGCATCTGATACGTTTTTCCCACGCCCGCGCAGTAGCCGAGATACACTTTCAGCCGGCCGCGCTGCGACCGCCGGATCATGCGGAGAAAGCTGTAGGCCTTGTCGTCTGTCATCGTGTCTTGCCTGCATCCAGGGAAAGGTTGAGCCGCAGCACATTCACGCCGGGTTCGCCGAACAAGCCCAGGCTGCGCCCTTCCGTGCACTCATCGATCTTCTCGCACATTGCGGCTTCACTCATGTTCCGCGCCTTCGCCACGCGCGCGGCCTGCAGCAGCGCATTCTTCACGCTGATGTGCGGATCCAGGCCGCTTGCGGACGCCGTTACGGCATCCGCCGGGACGCGCGCCGCCGCGTTCAAGCCGTTCTCCGCGCGGTACTGTTCAACGCGCAGGCGCACTGTGTCAATGAGTTTCTTCGAAAGCGGCCCCAGGTTGCTGCCGCCCGAGGCCGTCGCGTCGTAGCCCGCCCCCGCGGCCGAGGGACGCGGATGAAAGTACTTCGCCTCTGTGAAGGCCTGTCCCAGCAGCGCCGAGCCCACGATCGTTCCCTGGCGATACACGAGCGAGCCGTTCGCCTGTTCCGGAAAGAGCCCCTGGGCCACGGCGAAGACAAGCGCCGGGTAGATGCCGCACAGGACGACGCAGAGCAAGGCGGTCATCAACAGGGCCGTTCGCATCTCAACAACAAGGTTTCTCATGTCACGAATCCTCACACGATCTGTGCCGCATGCAGCACGAGGTCGATTATCTTGATTCCGGCAAAGGGCACTATCAGGCCTCCTGCGCCGTAGATCATCAGGTTGCGGCGAAGCAGCGCGGCCGCGCCGACCGGGCGGAACTTCACGCCGCGCAAGGCCAGCGGGATCAGGGCAATAATGATCAGCGCATTGAAGACCACTGCGCTGAGGATGGCGCTGTTGGGCGACGCCAAACGCATGATGTTCAGCGGCGCAATCGCGGGAAACGACCCGAGCAACATGGCCGGGATGATGGCGAAATACTTCGCAACATCGTTGGCGATGCTGAAGGTCGTCAGCGCGCCGCGCGTCATCAACATTTGTTTGCCGGTTTCGACAATCTCGATCAATTTCGTCGGGTTCGAGTCGAGGTCAACCATGTTGCCCGCCTCTTTGGCGGCCTGCGTGCCGGTATTCATCGCCACGCCCACGTCCGCCTGGGCAAGCGCGGGCGCGTCATTCGTCCCGTCGCCCGTCATCGCCACGAGGTGGCCTTCCTCCTGTTCTCTGCGGATAAGCGCAAGCTTGTCTTCCGGCTTGGCTTCGGCAAGGAAACTGTCCACGCCCGCTTCTTCGGCGATGGCGGCGGCGGTGAGCGGATTATCGCCGGTGATCATGATCGTCCTGATGCCCATGGCGCGGAACCGCTCGAAGCGATCGCGAAGACCGCCTTTGACGATGTCCTTCAGATAGATGACGCCCATCACGCGATCCTGCCGTGCAACCACCAGCGGCGTCCCGCCGGCCCGCGCCACGGCGCTCACGGCGTCGTCCACTTCCTTCGGAAACGCGCCGTCCACGAAGCCCCGGACAGCGTCCGCCGCGCCTTTCCGGATGCGGAGGCCGTCGACATTGACGCCGCTCATCCGGGTCTGCGCGGAGAACGCGATGAAGTCCGCGTGCGGCATGTCGCCCAGGTTGCGTCCGCGGAGGCCGAACTGTTTGGCGAGCACCACGATGCTTCTGCCTTCCGGCGTCTCATCGGCCAGCGAGGCCAGTTGGGCCGCGTCGGCGAGTTCCTCGGGCGTGACGCCCGGCGCGGGGATCAATTGCGCGGCTTCGCGGTTCCCGAGGGTGATGGTTCCCGTCTTGTCGAGCAAGAGCACATCGACGTCTCCGGCCGCCTCGACCGCACGCCCGCTCATGGCGAGCACGTTCTTCTGGACGAGCCGGTCAATACCCGCAATGCCGATGGCGCTCAAGAGGCCGCCGATCGTCGTCGGGATCAGGCAGACGAGCAGGGCGACGAGCTCAGTAACCGAGAACTCCACCCCCGAGTAGACGCCGAAGAACTTCAAGCTCATGATCACAACGAGGAAGATGATCGTAAGCGCCGACAAGAGGATCGTCAACGCGATCTCGTTCGGCGTCTTTTGGCGCCGCGCGCCTTCCACGAGCGCAATCATGCGGTCGAGAAAGCTCTCGCCGGGATTGGCCGTCGCACGCACTTTGATGTGATCGGAAAGCACCCGCGTCCCGCCCGTCACCGCGCTGCGGTCGCCGCCCGCTTCCCGGATCACCGGGGCGGATTCGCCCGTGATGGCGGATTCGTCCACGGTCGCCACCCCTTCGATGATCTCGCCGTCCGTGGGAATGATCTCGCCGGCGGCCACCACAAAGAGATCATTCTTCCGGAGGCTTTCGGCCGGTGTCCGCTCGATCTTCCCGTCGCTCCTGATCCGGTTGGCCAGGGTTTGCGTCCGCGTCTTGCGAAGCGCGTCCGCCTGTGCCCGGCCCCGCCCTTCGGCGACCGCTTCCGCGAAATTGGCGAAGAGCACGGTGAACCACAGCCACGCGGCGATCTGAAACCGGAACAGGAACGCACCCGGTTCCGCTGGAAGAAACAGACATAGTGTCGTAATCGCCGCGCCGGCTTCCGTGACAAACAGCACGGGATTTCCCGCCAGCGTGACCGGATTGAGCTTCCTGAACGAGGCTCGGGCGGCGCTAAAGAGAATGGCGCGATCGAAAAGCGCGTGTTGCCTGGAGGCCATGAATATGATCTTCCTTAATAGACGGCTTGCGAAGCCGTCATGATGAAATGTTCAACGATGGGCCCCAGCGCGAGCGCAGGAAAGAAGGTCAACGCACCCACA
This sequence comes from Candidatus Hydrogenedentota bacterium, assembly GCA_903837785.1. GTDB lineage: Bacteria > Hydrogenedentota > Hydrogenedentia > Hydrogenedentales > CAILVY01 > CAILVY01. The sequence continues at coordinate 18,820 of CAILVY010000016.1, read as the reverse complement.
ATGACCACTGTGGCGATCAGCACCGCCCCGAAGGTAAATCCCGCCACCGGGAAGCTGCCCCCACTGGCGGGCACGATCTGCTTCCTGGCAAGATGCCCGGCCAAGGGCAGGATCGGGAGCATCATGAAGAATCGTCCGACGAGCATCGCCAGCCCCAACGTCGTGTTATACAAGGGGGTGTTGGCCGAAAGCCCCGCGAAGGCGCTTCCGTTATTGCCCGTGCCCGACGTGAACGCATAGAGGATTTCGCTCAGGCCATGCGGCCCGTCATTCGCGCGCCCCGCAAGCCCCCATGAACTCACACAGGCCCATGCGCTGAAGCCGAGTATGCTGAGAATTGCCGCCATAATGAAAAGCACACACAACTTGATGTCATAGGCTTCGATTTTCTTGCCCAGATACTCGGGCGTGCGGCCGATCATCAGGCCGGCCAGAAACACCGCGATGATCACGAACACGAGCATGCCGTAGAGTCCCGCGCCCACACCGCCGAAGATGACTTCGCCAAACTGAATGTTCAGCAACGGAACCAGGCCGCCCAGCGGCGTGAACGAGTCGTGCATGCTGTTCACGGCGCCGCACGATGCGTCCGTGGTCACGGCGGCAAACAGCGCCGAGTTGAACGGCCCGAACCGGACCTCTTTCCCCTCCATGTTTCCCTCCGCCGCATCCACCCCCAACGCGGCAAGGCGCGGATTGCCCGCGGATTCAGCCCAGCAACAGAGGAGTGCGCCGGCGAGAAAGAGTACGGCCATGGCGCTCCAGATCGTCCAGCCGTGCCGCGGGTGCTTCACGGAGCGGCCAAAGTAATACGTCAGGCCGCTGGGAATCAGAAAGATGGAAAGCATCTGGACAAAGTTGGAGAGCGGTGTCGGGTTCTCATAGGGATGCGCGGCGTTGGCGTTTACGAACCCGCCGCCGTTCGTCCCGAGCATCTTGATGGCCACCTGCGACGCCATCGGCCCTTGCGCGATCATTTGCGGCTGGACTCCCGCCGCCGCCTCCACGGGCCTGTACGGCGTGTAAGGCCGAAAATTCTGAATCATGCCTTGCGATACGAGAAACAAGGCATAGACGAAGCAGAGCGGGAGGAGCAGATAGAGCGTCACGCGCACGAGGTCCACCCAGAAATTGCCGAGTGTTTCCATCGTGTGCCGGGCGATGCCGCGCACAAACACGGCCGCCACCGCGATGCCGGCCGCGGCGCTCACGAAGTTGTGGAACGTCAAGGCAACCATTTGCGAGAAGTACGACATCGTGGACTCGCCGCTGTAGCTCTGCCAGTTGGTATTTGTCGCGAAGCTCACGGCCGTATTGAAGGCAAGGTCCGGACTGAGCCCATCAAGCTGTTGCGGATTCAGGGGCAGATGGGCTTGAAGCCGGAGCAGAGCATACGTGAACAACAGCCCGATCAGGCTGAACAGCGCGAGCGCCCACCCGTACTGTTTCCAGTTGTGCTCGCGTTCAGGATCGACGCCTGCGCAGCGGTAAATCAGGCGTTCCACCGGCCCCAGGACGGGATCGAGGAACGTCTTTCCCTTCGCATCCAGCACCCGGACGAGATAAAGGCCCATGGGCTTTGTCAAGAGCAGCAGCAGGCCCAGGAAAATCATCAACTGTAACCAGCCGAGAGGTGTCATGTCCGCAGGCTCCTTCTAGAACCATTCCGGCCGCAGGACGGAAACAAACAAGTACAACAGCAATCCGAGCCCGGCAATGCCTAGCAGCGTGTCCACGGGAAGACCTTTCGTTCGGGTTCGCGGGGTATTGCGGAGCGGCGTGCGCATTCCCGGTTCAGCGTGTACTGAGACGCGTGCGCCCCTGAGCGCCGCGCAAAGCCCGTCATGACGGCCAGGCGCGGACAGGCGGTCGCGTTCAGCATGGCTAGAGCCACTCACAAGCGCGTGCATACAGGATGCATGCGCCGAAGAAGCCTGCAATCAGCAGGAGATACAAGAGGTCCATCATGACAACGCCTCCGGGACGGCCACGCGGTCGGCCCGTTTGAGCGAAAAACTGAAGACGCTTCCCTTCCCCACTTCACTCTCCGCGCGGATCTCGCCGCCGTGCGCATCCACAATTTCCTTTGCTATGGCCAGGCCAAGGCCGGCGCCGGTCTTCTCCCCTTGATCCGGGACACGAAAGAACTGATCGAATACGCGGCCGAGATGCTCCGGGGCAATGCCCCTGCCCGTGTCGGACACGGAATACCAGACCACGTCGTCGTCCGCACGCGCCGTTATCGTGACATTGCCCCCCGGCGACGTGTACTTGAGGGCGTTCGAAAGCAGGTTGCCAAAGACATGGGTCACGCGCGTCGTGTCCGCCTGCACGCCGGGCAGTCCGGCCGGAAGGGCGGTCGTCAGGCTGATCCCGCGATCCTGGGCGGGCGTCTTGAAGGGTTCTACTGCGTCCATGGCCAGCACGGCGGCGTCCACCTCGCGCAATTCCATCCGTGCGCGGCCCGATTGAATCCGGGCGATGTCCAGGAGGTCTTCCACAATGGCATGCAATCGGTCGCTGTCGTCGCGCGCGGCAATCAGCAGTTCCTCCTGCTTGGCGCTCAGCGGACCCAGCTTGTCATCGAGCAGCAGATACAGGGCCATGCGAATTGAAGTGAGCGGCGTCTTCAATTGATGAGAGACCGTCGATACGAGTCCGCTCTTGACTTCATCCTTCTGCTTGAGATGCGTGACATCCTCGAAAAGCAGGATCGCGCCAACCGTCGCCTTGTCATCGTCCAGAATGGGAATGGCCTTGGGCCGGAAGAAGTACTCTTTGCCGTTCGCGAAGTGCTGAATCCATGTATTGGAATCCGGGCTCTCGACCACGTGCCCGCTAATCATGGCTTCGTCACAGAACATGGTTGCCCGAGGAAAGGGGAGCTCCCGGAGCGAGCTGTTAGCCTTAATGCCCAGCGTCATTCGCGCGCTGTCCGTCACCAGTTCCAGCCGTCCGTTCAGGTCAACCACGGCCAGCGCGTCCGGCAGTGTGTTGAACGCCTGCTGCATGGTTCGCTGAAGCCGAATCATGCCTGCGCGGCTCATGCGCCGCGATTCCCGAAGACTCGCCGTCATGGCGTCAAAGGTTCTGGACAACTGCCCCAGTTCGTCCTTCGAGGCACTGCTGACCACGAGGTCCAGGTTTCCCTTCCGGATCTCCTCCGCGGAACGGATCAATCCCGCAATGGGCCGCAAGATCCACGTCCTGATGAAGAACATGAATAACATGGCGAGGCCGGACCCGCATATGAGGAGCAGGTACATGCGCTGGCTGGCCTGGGCGGCCTTGGCGCGCGCCGTCATGTTCGCGTCGGACATGTTCTGCTGGTTCATTTGGAGGATGTGGTCCGCGGACTGCTTGATGGACTGGAAACGCGGCAGGAGTTCCGCGAAGTACTTGCTGCGGCGGGCCTCGATGCCTTGTGCCGCATCAATCACCTGGACGAGGACTTCCCGGAATTCCGCATATGTTTTTTTCAGGCTGGCAAAGGCCGTTCCCTCGTCCGGCAACGTGATGTTGCCTCCCTCCGTTTGCATGGCCTTGTCAAACCGGGCCAGATGCTCTTCGATTTGCCCCCGGCCTTCGGACTCATAGCCGAGAAGCACAAACAAAGTGGCGCTATCCACGCGTTCCAGGCTCTCTTTCATCTCCTGGCAGGCGATTACGCTCCGGTAGTTCTCCCGCAGAATGACGTCAATCGATTGGCCCAATTCGTTCACCCGCAGAATGCCCTGGATGCCCATCGTCAAGACGATCAGCAACAGGCCCCCAAATCCCAGCGCCAGTTTTGGCCGTAATCCGAACATCCCGAAGCCTCCTTGTTTTCTGCCTGGCGTGAGCAAGCGGAGTGCCAATGCGCCGCGCTGAAATGCGCAGGAATTCAAGGGTTCAGGGGGTGACATCCGCAACGGGGCTTGCAGACTTAAAGACCGGCCCCCGCAGATCCTTGCATTCTGCAACGCGCACCGGGGACCGGACGACAAGCGGTGCCCAGGCTAGATGCCGTACTGTTTCCGCTTGCGCCACAACGTGGCTTGATCGATGCCGAGAATATCCGCGGCCTCCTGCAGGGTCCTGGCCGTCGCCAGCACGCGCCGGATATGCTGCTCCTCGACCGCCTGAAGGCTCAGGCCGTCGCTCGGACGGGTGCCCGTCCCGGATTGGGCAATGCTCTCAGGCAGATGCTCCAAGCCGATCCGGCCGCCCGGAACAAGGATCGACGCCCGTTCAACGGCATTTCGGAGTTCCCGCAGATTGCCCGGCCATCCGTATTGGCGCAACGCTTCCTGGGCCTCCGCCGTAAAGCCAAGGAAAGAGTGATGATGCGTTTTTCCGAAGAAGGCCAGCAGGTGCTCGGCCAGCGGTAATATGTCGTCCTGCCGTTCGCGCAGCGGCGGCATCTCGAGTTGGACGACGTTCAGCCGGTAGAACAGGTCCTCCCGAAACGTGCCCTCCTTCACGGCCTGGTCGAGGTCGACGTTTGTTGCCGCCAGTATCCGCACATCCGCGGTGCACGTCCGGGCATCGCCGACCCGCTCATACTCCCGGTCCTGGATAAAGCGCAACAACTGCGGCTGCAACGAAAGCGGCAGGTCGCCGATCTCGTCCAGTAGCAGGGTTCCGCCCGCGCACGCGGCGATGCGCCCGGGGTTGTCCCTCACCGCGCCGGTGAACGCCCCTTGGGCGTGACCGAACAACTCGCTCGCCAGCAACTCCGCGGGCAACGACGGGCAAGACACGACCCCCAGCGGTTTCTGCGCCCGTTTGCTCCAGTGATGAATCGCACGGGCCAGAATTCCCTTCCCCGTGCCGCTCTCCCCGCGGATCAGCACCGTCGCCTCGGCTTCGGCCACTTGCCGCGCCATGTCGAGCACCCGCTGCATCGCCGCGGCCCGGGTGCTAAGGTCCACTTCGGGGTTTGCCCGTCCAAGGTCCTCCTGCAGAGCGCTCAGCCGCTGTTCCAGCAGGCGAACCTGCGACGCCTTCTCCACCGCCACCCGCACCTGACCCGGCGTAAAGGGCTTCGGAATGTAATCGGTGGCGCCGCGCCGAATAGCCTCGACCGCCGTGTCGATGGACGCATAGGCCGTAATCACGATGATCTTGAGCCACGGCGCCGAGGACAGCAGTGCGGGAATCAGGTCCATTCCGCTCGCGGTGCCCAAGCGCAGGTCCACAAACGCAACATCAAAGGAGCGGCGGGACGTTTCCGAGAGCGCGTCCTGAAAGTTGCTGACGGCAATCACGCGGTGCCCGTCCGTTTCCAGGCAAACGGAGAGCGTCTTGCGGATGTTGATCTCGTCATCCACGATCAAGACGTTCAAGGCCGTGTCGTTCCTCGTGCTGCTCATACGCAACCTCTCCCTCCACAGATTAACACAGCCACGCCGTAAATCGCAGGCAAGTCCGAACATCCTTGACGCCCGTTTCGCGTGCGGGTGCCCCCGTCCCGCGATAATGGTTCTCCTTGTGCGGGAAGAATAAGCGCTTGGCGTGCAGGGTTTACCAATCGGAATAGTGGAATGTGCGTTGTGCGCGGAGGACGAGGTTTAGGCAAGGAGGGCTGGGGAATGACGATGCGGACAAAACTGATGCTTCCGGTGATCGCCCTGTCGCTCATCACCGTGGGGATGTTCCTCGTGACCTGGTGGGTCGCGTTGCTTCAGCAGGATGACGGGATGATGATCAACCTCGCGGGGCGGCAGCGGATGCTGAGCCAGAAGATCGCCAAGGATTTGTTGTTCTATCATTTCGCCGCGAAGGATCAGCCGGAACCTGCGGCACAACAGGTCAAGAACGGCATAACCATCTTTGAACGGACGCAGGCGGCGCTGATGGACTCCGGTCCCGCGCCGATGACGCTGGATCCGCAAGCAAGGCAGGAGCGTCCCTGTCCGGGGGCAAAGGAGCCCGCGCGGGGCCAGTTGCAGGAGGCTGCCGCCGTGTGGAAGGAGTTTGCGCCGCGTATCGCGTCGGTGCTCGCGCATGAAACGAGCTCGGAGGCGGATCTTGCCTGGGTGATTCAATCGGTGCCGGGCCTGCTGGAGAAGCTGAACCAGGCGGTGGCCAGCATGCAGCAGCAATCCGAACAGAAAGTGCGCTTTCTCCTCGCGTCGCAAGCGGGCGGCATCGTGCTGGGCGGAATACTCATGCTCGTGGCGATTCTGGTGATTCGGCGCATCTCGCGCAGTCTTGAACTGGCCGCAGAATGCCTTTCCGAAACGGGGTGCAAGGTCCACGACTCCGCGGTGCTCGTGGCGCGGTCCAGCCAATCCATCGCGGAGGGCACGACCGCATCCGCCGCGGCCATCGAAGAGACGTCCGCCGCACTAACCCAGCTTTCCGTCACGACGCACCAGAGCGTGGACAATACGCAGCAGGCCAATGTGATGGCGGCCTCGGCGGGCCAGACGGCGGAAACCGGCCGGGAAACCACACGTAAACTCCTTGAAGCGATGAGCCGCCTGCAGGAATCGTCCGCCAAGATGGCCGACATCATCCGGACGATTGACGCGATAGCTTCACAAACGAATCTCCTTGCCCTGAACGCGGCGGTCGAGGCGGCCCGCGCCGGCGACGCGGGGAAAGGCTTTGCGGTCGTCGCCGAAGAGGTGCGCAATCTTGCTCAGCGCAGCGCATCCGCGGCGCGCAGCACCGCCGCCCTGATCGAGGAAGCGCGCACCAACACCCAGGCCGGCGTCAACGCGTTCAAGAACGTGGAACAGATGCTGGGACAGATCGCGGACGACGCGATGAACGTGTCGCGGATTGTTGCGGAGGTGGCGGTGTCGGGGAATGAACAAACCCGGGGCATCGACGACATCAATTCCGCGGTGATGCAGTTGGAGCACGTAACGCAGGCGAACGCGGCCAGTTCCGAAGAGGCGGCGGCCGTGGGCCAGGAACTCTATTCCGAGGCACAAACGCTGGAATCCATCGTCGAAACCCTGCTTCAAACCGTGCGGGGGCGCTCGCCTCGGGCGCTGGAGGCCGTCGCTGTCGATGCCGGGGCCGTGCCGGAATAGCCGCGTTCGGACCCGGGAACCAAGGGGTTGAGCGCGGTGGCGGCGGAATGGGCCGGCAGGCCTGGGGGGGGTTCCTCGTCTCATCGCAACAATTCAGGTCTGGCCTTTGCCCCCGTGGGTACAGTACAATCGCGATTCTCCAGGCGAAGAGAAACCACCCCATGAAAACATCCCGCGCGTACACGGAGATTGGACCGGCCGTTGCCGCCATCGGCAACGCCTGGTTCGAGCGCTCGTGGTCGGCGTTCATCGGCTGCACGATGGGGCTGGCGCAACGCGCCGGAACGCTGGACTGGCTGCAGGAACGCAGCCCGGAGTTTCAGATTGAAACTGGGGAACGGGTTTTGGATCACATGGCCCTCGGCTATGTCGAGTGGAGCGAAGACGCCATGCCGTTCGGCGTGGCGCTTAACGCGCTTTACGAAGGAGAGGACTGGGTCTTCCTGACGACGACGTATGCCTTCCATGAGGCACCCGGCCTGCATCGTGCCTGCGCCCTGATGAACCGGGGACCGGAGCCAGCCACCGTCGGCCGCGTGCGCACGGAGCTCCTGAGCGTTCGGCCGGGGACCGCAACCCCCCATGGGTCTGGCGTTGTCTTGACCGCCGGCGGGCAGGGCCTGCTCTTCGGCGTTCATGAGGGGTCGATCGAAGCGGCGGGGCCGGGACGGAACGGGTGGGCGGCCGTTGCTTCCGGACCGCGCACGCTCGAACCCGGGGAGGCCTGGAAATTCCCCGAAACGTACCTCATCCCGTTCACCGGCGGGCTTGCGGAAGCTTCCAGGGTGTCTGGAGCGTTTCTATCAGAAGTGCGGGCCATGCGCAACTGGCAGACAGAACGTCTGGCCGAGGAACGCGCGGCTCGCGAAGAATCGAGATTGGATCATCCGAGTGGAACATACAATTGAAATCACGGCCCTCGCCAATGGCGGCGACGGCATCGGGCGCGTTGAGGGCATGGTTTGCTTTGTGGCCTGCGGGCTGCCCGGCGACACGCTGCGCGTCCGCGTGACGCGCACGGCCAAGAACGCACTCTGGGCCGAGGCGGTCGAGGTGCTTTCCCCCTCGCCCGATCGGATCGCGGCGGACTGCCCCATGTTCGGGAAATGCGGGGGCTGTGCGTGGCTCCACTTCGCCTATCCGAGCCAGGCCGCGTGGAAGCAACGCATCGTCCGCGACTGCCTCGAACGGATCGCGGGCATCGGCGCGGACGTCGAATGGGTCGAAGACCCGGCCTTGCGATTGGGTTACCGCACCCGCGCCGAGTTCCACGGCGACGGCAGGAAGCTCGGCTTCTTCACCGCGCGCTCGCATGACATTGTCAACGTCGAGCAATGTCCCTTGTGCCATCCCCGGCTGAATGCGGTCCTCCCGACGCTGCACGACGCGGGCATCAAGGGGGCCGTTACTGTAACCGTGAATCCGGAGGGGGACGACGTCCTGGTTTGGACGAATTTCCCGAAGCGTTCGTTGAAGGACCGCTTCCCGCAGGCCAACACGCCGGCGGAGAGGACAGCTCGGGCGCAATTCTTTTTCGACGGCGTGCCGATAGTCAATGGCGGCTTCAGCCAGGCCAGCCTGCTGCTGAACCGGCTTCTGGTGCGCATCACCCACGAGATGATCGGGCAGGGGGACTCATTGCTCGACCTCTATTGCGGCAGCGGCAACCTGTCGCTGGGCCTCGCCAGCCGGATGCGGGTGCTCGGCCTGGATCATCATCACGAATCGGCGAAGGCGGCCGCACGGCTCGGCACGGGCCGCTACGAGGCCGGCACGGAAGAGGCCATGATCAAGCAGGTCGCCTCGGACGACTGGGACCTCATCTTGCTCGATCCGCCGCGCGAGGGCGCCAAAGCCATCATGCCCGCCCTGTCCGCGTGCCAAGCCAGGGCCATCGTCTATGTCTCCTGTGACCCGGCCACGCTCGCGCGGGATCTTAAGACGCTCGCGGCGGCCGGCTGGAAGCCGGTGCGCACCGCCGTGCTTGATTTGTTTCCCAACACGCCGCACATGGAGACTGTGTGCCGATTGGAGCGGTGATTCGCAGTGAACGAATTCGGCATCAAGAACGTCTGCGTGTTCGCGGCGTCCAGCAACGCGGTCGACCGCATCTACACGGAAGCGGCACGGCGCCTCGGCACGGGCCTTGCCAAGCACGGCTACACGCTGGTCTATGGCGGCGGGAACAACGGCTTGATGGGATCCATGGCGCGCGCGGCCCATGCCCAGGGCGGCCGGGTCGTCGGGGTGATTCCCGACCGGCTTCGCGGCCTCGAGCTGGCCTATGAAGGCTGCGACGAACTCATTGTCACCGCCGACCTCCGCCGGCGCAAAGGCGTGATGGAGCGGCGCGCCGACGCCTTCATCGCGTTGCCGGGCGGCTTTGGCACCCTGGAAGAGACCCTTGAGATCCTGACGCTGCGGCAATTGCTCTTCCATCAGAAGCCGGTCATCTTCCTGAACGTCCGCGGGATTTATGACGGCCTCTTCCAATTCCTGACGACCCTCGAAGCCGAACGCTTCATCCCCCTCGAATATCGCCGCCTCTATCACGCCTGTGCCACCCCTGAAGATGCGGTGGCCTTCCTAGATGCCTACGAGCCTGCCGTCCCGGAGGAAGCGCCGGAGTAATGCCGGAGGGAAGTTGCCCGGCATCGGGCCGGGTCACGTGCGGGCCGACCCACCGGAGTCTGACCTCCGGGGAAAACTTGAGGCGCGGGACCGGGCACAGTACCCTGTTCCCGTTCAAGAACTCGTCCGACGGCTCCGGCACGTGCATGCTGCGTGCCCGTGCCTGGCTCGGATGGCCTCTGAAAACCAGGCCTCAAATAGGGAATCTCCGCACACATGACGACCCGTACTGCTGACCGGCCGGTCCATTCGATGCTTCCCGCGCTGCTCTTTCTTTGCGTGCTGGCGTTCTTCTTCGTGTCCGGGGCCTGCGGATTGCTGTATCAGGTCGTCTGGACGCGGAAGCTCGTGCTGCTCTTCGGAACGACGTCCTATGCGGTGAGCACCGTGCTCTCGATCTTCTTTACGGGGCTGGGGCTCGGGAGTTGGCAGGGCGGACGTCTCGCCGACCGCACGCCGCGGCCGCTGCGCTTGTACGGCGCGTTCGAACTGGCCATCGGGGTCTGGGCCGTGCTCTTTCTGCTTCTGGTGGCGTTTGGGGAAGACGCCGTGGTGGCGGTGCTGCGCGCCTTCGACTTCTCGCGCCCGGTGGGCATCCTGCTGCGCGGGCTGATGGCCTTCGTGCTGCTCTTCGTGCCGGTGGCGCTGATGGGCGCGACCCTGCCCTTGCTCGCGAAGTTCGTGAACCGCGAGGCGCGCGTGGGCGGGCGCCGCATCGGGGTGCTTTACGCCGTCAACACGCTTGGCGCGGTGACCGGCTGTTTTCTGACGGGCTTCTTTCTGATCGCATCGTTTGGCTATCTGCGGACCACGCTGATGGGCGCGGCCGCGAATGCGGTGATCGGCCTCCTGGCGCTGCTCGTGTCGCGCCATATCGAGTCCCCCGCGCCCGCGTCATCCGAGGAATCCGCCGCGCAGGAGCCGGCGGCCACGCGCGCGTTCCCCGTCATGGCCGCGTTTGCCCTCTCCGGCTTTGCCATGCTCGCGCTCGAAGTGTTGTGGACACGCCTGCTCATCATCGTCTTTCTCGGCACTACGTATGCCTATACGGCCATGCTCACTACGCTGCTCTGCGGCATCGCACTCGGCAGCGCGGCCGCGGCCCTCATCGCGGATCGTGTCCGCGGGCATCGCGCGCTGTTCGGCGGCACGCTGATACTGAATGGCGTGTGTTGCGTGCTCATGCTCGGCTGGCTGGCGGATCTGCCCGCGAAATTGGCCCAGCTTCAGCAGGATGCGGGTTACGCGTGGGACGGCACGGTGCGCGGCATGTTTGTCCTCTCTTTCGCCGCGCTCTTCCTGCCCACGTTCTTCTCGGGGATGACGTTTCCGCTGGCGGTGAAGGCCGTCGGACGGGGCCGGGATCGGCTCGGGCGCGACGTGGGCCGCTTGTACAGCGCAAACACGATCGGCGGCGTGCTGGGCGCGCTCGCGGGCGGGTTCGTGATCATCCCGATGCTCGGCACGCATTGCGGCATTCTTTCGCTCGCCGCGCTGCTCGCGGTCGCGGGCGCCTGGGCGCTGCTGAGCTGTCCGGAGACGCTGCGCTGGGGCAAAGCGGTTGCGCTTATCGGCGGCGTGGCCTTCTTCGCCTGGGCGCTGCATCGCGCGCCCGCGGACGTGAGCCAGGCCCTGAACGCGGGTTACATTCCGGCGGAACATCGCATCATCCACTACCGCGAGGGCGTCGAAGGCACCGTGGCCGTCTCGGAACCGACCGGCGAGACGGGCGGCACGAACCGCGTGCTTTGGATCAACCGCGTCCAGGCCACTGCCTCCATCGAGAAGGGCGTGAAGATGAACCGCCTGCAGGGCGTGTTGCCGCTGCTCTTCGACCGGGATCCCAAGGACGTGCTCTTCATGTGCTTTGGCTCGGGCATCACGTGCGGCACGCTCGCGCTCTCCGATTTCGACCGCGTCGATGCGGTCGAGATCTCGCCCGATGTCATTGCGGCCGCCCCCTTGTTCGCGGTGGACAATCTCGATGTGCTGAAGCGCCCCAAACTCCACGTGCACATCGACGACGGCCGCAATTACCTCCTGACGACGCGCCAGCGCTACGACGTGATCACCTTCGAGCCCATGCCGCTCGCGCTCGCGGGCGTATCCACCTTCTACACGCGCGAGTACTACGAGCTCTGCCTCGGGCACCTGAAACCCGGCGGACTTGTCTCGCAGTGGGTGCCGCTGCACAGCCTCAACCTCGAGGTGGTGGAATCGCTGACGTACACGTTCACCCAGGTCTTCCCGGACTACTGCGCGTTCTTCATTAACGCAGACATGTTCCTCGTCGGCTCGAACCAGGCGTTGCACCTCGACTATCCGCGCCTGGAACAACGCCTTGCGCAGCCCGAAGTGAAGCGGGCGCTCGAACGGGTCGGGCTGTGCGACGTGCCGGAAGTCGTTGCGGCGTTTCTCATGGACAAGGCCGCGCTCGACGGCTTCGCCTCCGGCGGATTGCTCATGACGGATGACCGGCCCTGGGCCGAGTTCGTCGCTCCGAAACTCGTCTATGAAAGCGAGGTGGAGGACAGCCTCGGCGCGCTGCAGCTTCGCGCGGCCAGCCCCGAGAAGATCCTCCTGCCCGGCGGGATCTCCGCCGAGGCCCTGGCCGCCCTCCGGAAGCGGCACGAGGCGCATGTCCACGATCTCGTGGGGCTCCGCCAATACTACGGCGGCATGGCCATCGGCAGCGGCGTGCGCGACGCCTTCATGCAGTCGCTTCGCATGGATCCCGGCGACTGCAACGCGCGCTACTACTTGCAGCAGGTTGCCGAGGCCCAGGGCCGGCAACTGCTCCGCTGGCAGAACTACGGCGAGGCCAAAGACATGCTCGAAAGCGTGTTGCCTTTTCTGTCCGGTGATCCGGCGATCGAAGCCCTGCTGGGCGATGCCTACTGGGGACTGGAGGACCAGGCCGCGGCCCGGAACCACTATCGCCGCCATCTGGAACTCGGCGGCGTCGAAGCCCAGGCCCGTGAGCGCGCACAAAGCCAGCCGTAACGAAGAAACGCTTCGCTCCTTCCTTTTTCAGGAAGCAAAGAAGAGCGAGGATGGAAGACGAAGTATCGGGGAGTCTGGGCAATGATCAGTGGACTCATTTTATTGTTGGCGGCGTTGGCGGCACAGCCACTGCCGATGGTTTTTCTGTTCCCCGAAGACATCGGGGACGCGGATGACGTCCGTATTGAAGCGCAGTGTCCGGCCGAGTTCAGGACCCTGGTTCCGCAGGACGCGGCCCAGCCGAAGCTGTGGTACTACCCCGTGGCCGCGATGGGGAAGGACGGAGCGGTCGCGGTCTGGTATCAGCGGGTCAACAAGGGCGAGAAGGAATACAGCGATCAGCGCACGCTCTGCATGGGTCTGTTGGACGGGGCGGGCTGGCACTTGCCCAACCTGCATCCCGGCGCCCCCGCGTGGGGCGGGCCGGACAATGTGGTGCTGCGGCGTTCGCCGGTGCCCCCGACCTGGGGCGGCTTCAACGTCTTCCAGATCGTCCGCGAGAAGGACCGGCACCGGATGCTCTATTGGGATCAGCCGGAGCAGGGCAACGCCGGCGCGCTGCTCGCCGAGTCGAATGACGGAATCTTGTGGACGAAGGCCCCCCGGGGGACCGTGTTCACGGAGTTTAATGATGCGTTCACGCTCTTGCCCGCCGGCGAGGGGTATCTGCTGTATCAGACCGCGCTCGAAGAATGGCCGGAGAAGCCGTATCCGGACAATCTGGACAAGAAGCGCCGGATATTGACGCTGCGCGAATCAAAAGACCTCGTGGAATGGACGCCCCAGGCGCCGATGCTCCGGCCGGACCAGGAAGACCCTCCGGAAACCGAGTTCTATTTGATGAAGGCGTTTCCGTATGGCCGTGGCTATGCCGGCCTCATCATGAAATACTTTGCCGACCCGGCAAAGCCCAAACAACACAGCGCCCTCCTGAAGACCGAACTGATTGTGAGCACGGATGCGCGCCAGTGGCGCCGGCCCTTCCGCGCGACGGACCTGGGATTCTGGACGTACGCGGAACCCTTTGCGTACAAGGGCCAGTGCTGTTTCGTTGTTTGGCACGACAACAGCCTCCAGTTGGCCGCGTACCCGGCGCACGGCCTGACGGCCGCCACGGCCGAAGGCGACGGCACGTTCATCACCGGCGAGTTTGCCTATCCGGCGGAGGGGCTTCAGGTGCACGCCGCCGGAAAGGACGGCTGGGTGGAGGCGGAACTCCTGGACACGGCGAAGCAGCCCGTGGCGCAGTGCGCGCGGCACCGCGTGGAACATCCCGATGGCACGGCGCTGCTCCTGCCCTGGAAGACCGCGCCCGGCGCCGCGTGCCGCGTGCGTTTCCATTTGCATGACGCGCGCGTGTTTGCATTGAGCGCCGCCGCCCGTTAAGTTGTCCGCATCAACAGAGGATCTCCGAGATGTTCGAATTGCTGCGTCAACATTTCTCGCAGTACGAGGTCGTGCTGGAACCGGACCGAAATGAGCCGGAGTGGTGGGCGGGCGCCCCGTCCGTGATGCGCGCGCCCGATGGCACGTTCTATCTCGCGGCACGGATGCGCAGCCCGGAGATGCCGCCGGGCCAGCGCGGCTACGAGATTCGAATCTTGAAGAGCGCGGACGGCGTTCGCTTCGAACCCATTCACCGCATCACGCGCGAAGCGGCTTCGGTGCCCGGCTTCGAACGGCCGGCACTCCTGCTTGATCCGCAGACCGGCCAGTTCCGCCTCTACGCGTGCGCGGCGCTCGAACACGGCTGGAGCATCCTGCGTTTCGACGATGCAGACGATCCCGCGCGCTTCGATCCCAAGTCACTGCGTCCGGTCATCACGCCGCCCGCGCCGCACGGACTGCTCATCGAGCCGGGCTTCAAGGATCCGGTCATCCTCTGGGCCGAAGGCCAATGGCATCTCTATGCGATCGGCCTCGATCGCGTCGAGCGCACCTGGCACTTCACGAGTCCGGATGGAGAGCGCTGGACCTCGGACCCGCGCAACCCGATCTTCGACAACGGGGGCTGGCACAATTTCTACACGCGCCCCTCGTGCGTCCTGCCGATGGATATCGGGTATTTGTTCGTGTACGGCGGTTCAAACGCGCGGTGGCACGATCCGAACTACAACATCGGGACGGGCCTCGCCTACAGCCTCGACCTCACGCATGTCACCGACCTCACGCCGGACGCGCCGCTCTTGATCAGCACGACGCCCGGCCGCACGCAGATCTGGCGGTACTCCCAGTGGCTCCGCGTCGCAGACGAACTCTTTGTCTACGCGGAATGCGCCCGCCCCAACGCGTCGAACGAGATCCGGCGCTTCCGCGTCCCGGCGGCCTGCGCCGCCGTGTGACTACGCTTCATTTTATGGGCTCAAGCTCCGTGCGCGATTCGATGTGCCCGGCGAGATCTTCCGGCGTCCACCACGTGGGCTTGAGCTTCGCGGGGCTGAAGAGTTTCTCGGCCTGATCGCGATAGTGCGGCGAGCCGGGCCGGTCGCTCTCGCCAATGGGCGGTCCGCTCCAACTCTGCACGGGCTTCGTGAGCACGACGATCTGGGTCGAGGTCTGCCCGCTGCGTCCCCAGCGCGTGTGATCGCTCTGTTCCGGGCCGAACCCCACGCTGCGCAACGTGCCCATCCCGATTTCGTTCATGCTGCCGCCGCCGACCGGCCACGAGGCCTCATCGCGCCCCACGCGGAACTTGATGCCGAAGGCCGCATCCAGCGAACCGAAATCGGCCTTGAGCTGCGTCATCGCGGTTTCGAAGGCCGCCACGGCCGCGTCCAGTTCTTCATCGCTCATTGCGAGCGGCTGCGGCGGCGCGCCGAGGCCGGACTGGAAATCATCAACGCGCCGGGCCACGCCCGCGAGCGCGTCCGCGCCGTGCTCCTTGAGCAGCTGCGTGCGCCAGTACCAGTACTTGAGCGCGCCCGTGGAATCCTTGTCCTGCACGCCATTCCAGGCGAGAAGGTCCTTCACGCCCGCAACGTAGTCCGGGTTCGACTGCCGCGGCGCGCCGAATTTCGCGTCCGCCTGCCGGAGCACTTCAATCCAGCGATCGACGCCGTACGGCCGTTGGTCCACCGCCAGCGCCAGGGCCTCGTCGATCGTTACGGAGTCGTCCTTGCTCAGGAGGTCCACGGCCCGCGCGCCGCGTGAACTTGTCGTGTCGCTCTTGTCGCTCACGAGATAGAGGGGCACGTCCGCGAGCTTGAACGGAGCGTCCTTCATCATTGCCATGGGCGGGATATTGCAGTTCTGCATGTAGCCCTGCGGCGGGTTCATGACCTGGACATGATCGGACGCGGGATGAAGTCCCTGCCATTCCGTGGCCGAGGTTGAACCGTCCACCGGGCGCAGCCAGTCATAGCCCGCGGGCCGCTTCGGCACCCGGCCCGTGCGCTGATAGTAGATGTTTCCCGACGTGTCTGCCGCCATGATGTTCTGCGGGAAGAGCATCAGCATGTCGAGCGCGGTCGCGATGCCCTGGCAGTCTTTCGCGGTGTTGAAGGCGTGCCACGCCTCGTTCACTTGGACCACGTCGGCATAGGAGGTTTTGGCGGCATAGGCCTTGCCGCCGCGCAGCGCAATGATCGGGCCGTAATGCGAGGACCACAGCGTGTGCCGCTGCGGCTCCGCGCTTTTGATCTCGATCACGACTTCGCGCGAGGTCATGCTGCGCCATTCGTTGTCGTAGCGGTACTTCGAGGGATCCTTCGGATCGAGCGTGAGCGCATACACGTCCGCCGTGTCGGGGCCGCCGGTTGTCATCGCCCACGCGACATTCTCATTGTGGCCGAGGCCGACATAAGGGAAACCCGCGAGCGTGAAGCCGCTGCCGCGCAACTCGCCCGCGTGAATGCGGAACTCCCAGAAGCGCGACGGCCCCCACCACGAGAGGTGGGGATCGATGAGGAGGATGGCCGCCCCGGCCGCGCTCCGCCCGGGCGACACGGCCCACTCGTTCGAGCCGCGCTCCGGGGTGTCGAATCCCGGTTCGATCCCGCCGCGCGAGAGATCCTCGAAGGCGTCGTCAATGGACCACGAGTACAGGAAGAGCCGCGCAAAGGCGATGATCATGAATTCATCCACCGGGCGTTCGCCCCACCACACGGGAACGTCGGAGGGATGCTCCCGGTAAAACGCATTGATGCCGCGCACAAAGGCCTGCAGTTGTTTGCGCACGTCGGGCCGTATCTTGTCCGCATGCCGCTGCGCCTCGCCATAATGATCAAAGGCCTGCACGACCAGGTCCTCGCGGACGGCATCGCGGCCGTCCGCCCGCGCCCGCTCGCCCAGGGCGCCCAGGAGATTCCTCAACAGCGATTCCGGGCGGTCCTGCGCCTGCGCCCAGCCCATGGCATACAGGCCCGCCTCGGCGGTCGGCGCATAGAGGTGCGGCACGCCCCACGTGTCGCGATAGACCACGGCCTTCCCCGCGTCGGCGCCGGTGCCGGGCAACTCTGCCGCACTCCCCGGCCCCGCCCAGATCCCTGCGGCCCCCGCGATGACAATGAGCAACACATCCCGACGAGTCATGTCCGGCCCCTCCTTGATTTCGTCTGCGGTCGCGCCTCGCCCATGCTAGCACCGGCACGGCCATCCTGCAAGCGAAATGCCGCTGCGCCGGATGCGGAACGCGGGGCGGCGGGGTGATCCCGGTGAGGCCGGCGGCTGAAGGTCTCGCCGCCGTCCGCCACAGCGTGGGGGAGCGTGCGCTTTACGCCGGCCGTGCGCTATGCTCAGGCGTGGCCGAAAATCCGGGAAAAAGCACCGCTTGACGGGGAGGGACACGGCTCATGATGCATGGATTCTTGAAAGGGGTCACAGGGCTGCTGCTCGTCGCAATCCTCCCGCCCTCGGCGGCGTGGGCGCAAGCCGACAGGTTCTACGGCGAGCCGGTCGAGCTCAAGAGCAATTTCATCTACTTTACGAGCTGGAAATATGTGCGCCAGGGCCAGTTCGCCTGGCGCATGGAAGAGAACAGCGGCGCGGGGACGTGGCTCGAAGGCGACACGGAGAAGCCCGCCCGTTTCGAAGCGATCGACATGCCGCGGGGCATCCGCCTCGTGGCGCGGAAGGCGGAGAAAGTCCCGTTCAGGCCGGGCCAGTTGGCGGCACAGGTCTTCGACGAAGGCAAGTACAAGACGTGGTACACGCAGGGCCTTCCGCCCGAGAAGGAGCCGTACAGCAGCGGCGACAAGATCCTGCCGGGATACAACAGCGTCATCTGCTATGCGGAATCGGACGATGCCGTCACGTGGACGATTCCCAAGCTGGGCCTTATCGACTACGCCGGCGACAAAGACAACAACGTCGTGTTCCGCGGCGATCTCAATGGGTCGACGCGCGGCTTTCATGGCGGCACGGTCTTCGTCGATCCGTCCTCGACGGAAGAGCGCTACAAGATGCTCTATCTCGGCATCGTCACGGACGAGGAGTGGAATGCGTTCGCGGCGAAATACCCCGGCGAGGTGGACACGATGGCGCGGCGCCCGGACGTAGGCGGGTTCCGGTGCGTCGTGGCGGTCTTCGGCGCCGTCTCGCCCGACGGGCTCCATTGGCAGTCCCTGCTCGAACCGCTGATGATCCAGCACGCGGACACGCAGAACACCTGCTACTACGACGCGGACTTGGAACAGTACGTGGCCTACGTGCGCGCATGGCAAGTGAACGAACGTGCGCCCGGCTCGGCCCCGGACAACTCGGACGTGTGGATCGGCGTGGGGCGGCGTTCGATTGGCCGCTCCGTCAGCTCTGACTTCCGCCACTTCAGCAAGCCCGAGATCGTGCTGTCCACGGGCGCAAACATGGCGCCCAGCCACCTCTTCTACACGAACGGCAAGACCACCCTGCCCGGCATGCCCGACAACCACGTGCTGTTTCCGTGGATCTGGGAACTCGAGAGCGACGGCGGCGCAACGTGGCTCTACTCCTCCCCGGACGGCGGCCACTGGACGGAAGTGCCCGGCGGGCCGGTCATCGATCTGGGCGTGCCCGGCGCGCCCGATGGCGGCATGATCATCGCCACGGGCCACCTGCTCGAATACCCCGGCGACACCTGGGCCATCACCTACAGCGGCAATCCGATTCCGCACAAATACCCCGGCCGCAATCTCGAGAAACGCAAAGGACTCTTCCCCGGCGTGCCCGGTGTCTCCGGAATG
>CAILVY010000015.1 GCA_903837785.1 Candidatus Hydrogenedentota bacterium | reverse complement strand
GGCGGCCCGGGCATGCCCGAAACGCTCGCGGTCACCATGGCACTGGCGCACTCCGGGCTCAAACGTGTGGCCCTCGTGACCGACGGCCGGTTCTCCGGCGCCAGCGAGGGGCCGTGCGTCGGGCACGTGTCGCCGGAAGCCCAGATGGGCGGACCCATCGCCGCCCTGTGCGACGGCGACGAAATCGAGATCGACATTCCCAATCGCTCAATCAATGTGCGGGGCGTGGACATCGAAGCGCGGCTCAGGGAATTCAACCCCGCAAGGCATGAGGTCCCGAACGGATTCATGCGGCAATACGTGAAATGCGTTTCGTCCGCCGCCCGCGGCGCCGTGATGGAGTAAACGTCCCGACTGGCACCACGAAAGTGCAGGATCCTATTTCGGCCAGGTGGCCGTTACCTCGTCCAGAAAACCGCGCGTCGTCTTGGCATACTCCTCGGGGAACTGTTTGCGGAGCCGGCCATGCGTCCCCCCTTTGAACACGTGGAGGCGTTTCAGCGGCGAGGCGCAGCGGTTATACAGCTCCGTGGTTTCTGAAGCGCTCAAGACCAGCTCGGCATCGCCCGAGAGAATCAGCGCCGGGACTTTGCAGTGGGGCATGTACGCCACCGGCGCCATTTCAGATTCCCGCGCCCCGGTGATCCAGGACCCCCACCACCGCACCGGCCAGGCCAGCCAGTGCGGCACCCGCCAAAGATCCAGGCGGTGGTCCAAAGCGTGTTCCATCGTGTCGTAGCTGGACTCCAGCACAACGAACGACAGATCACCGATTTCGGGCAGTGAATAGGCAATCGTGGCCGCGCCGAGCGAGAGTCCATATGCGCCGATGCGCTGATAGCCCTGTTCGCGAAGATAGCGGTAACAGGCTTTCAGATCCCTCCGCTCCGTCCAGCCCACCGTAATCGTCGTCGCGTCGCTTGCGCCTTGCCCGCGCAGGTCCGGAAGCATGACATCGAAACCGGCTTCCAGGAAGATCCCCGCCTGAATCGCACACTGCCGCCGGTCCGCCGAGATGCCATGCAGCAGGATGACCGCCTGTTTCCCGTGCTTCCGCACGAGCCAGGACGAAATCCTTACACCGTCCTCGCTGCGCACCTCGACATTCTCGACGGGCTGCCCGCCGATCACATACTCCCGCGGGATGTCGCGCGGACGCGGTTTCGTGGCGATGAAGGCCACCGCGTAGCCCAGCGCCATCCAAAGAACGAGCAACACGCCAAAGAGACTGGCCGCGATGAGTCCTGCTTTGCGCCGACGGAAAGCCACGGATACTGTCTCTCCCCGTTACGGCCGTTCGCCGCGCGCAAGACGCGCGTTGATCTCGTCCAGAATTGCGGGAACGTCCCAGATCCCGTCCACCACATAGTGGGCGCCCGCCTGCGCCATGCGCTCGTATGCCCGGGCGCGTTTCCGTTCGCGCACTTCGGGATCCATCACCTGCACTTCCGCTTCCGGAAGGCCCACCTCGTTGCCCGTCACCGCCAGGCCGATGGTCCACATGCCCGCGTTCAAGCCTTCATAGATGTCCGGCAGCGTGTCGCCAACCTTAACCATCGACTCCATCGGGTAGATGCGCAACCGCATCGCGTTCACGAGGCACATCCAGGGCTCGGGACGGCCCGCCGGGACTTCCGTCGCGCACACAGTGGCGTCCGGCACGTAGCCCCGCTGCGCCGCCTCGCGCATGAGCAGGTCCATCATCTCGTCCGTGTACCCCGTGGTCGACCCAATCTTCAGCCCGCGCGCCCGGAAATCTTTCAACGCCTCGAGCGTCCCCGGAATCAGATCCGCATATTGCGCCAGGCAGTCGAGCTGGAGCGGGACAAACATCTTGAACATCTCGTCGATATCCGATTCCGCCGGCGGACGGCCATGCACCTCTTCCCAGCGGCGGCGCACCGCGTCGATCTGAGAGATCTTCTGAATGTGCACCCGCTTGTGCGCGCCCATCGGTTCCCGGGCCTGATCCATCGTGATGTCCACACCGGACCGCTTGTACACCTCCACAAAAACAACCGCCGGGGCCATGCAGCCATAATCCAGCGTGGTGCCCGCCCAATCCAGAATGACTCCCTTCAGGGGACCGCGATAGCTCCGCTTGAACACAAACTCCATGAGACATTCCTTTCCGGTTGACCTCTTCCGCCAATGGGATGGCCGGTACTATAGCCCATCGCCCTCGCCACCCGCCAGATGGCTGATGCGGACCTTCCGCCGCCCTCCATCGCAGCCGACAGCGCCTCCCGATACGTGCATAGTCCTCCGTCCCGGCGGCGTAACCGCCCGCCCCAGGCAGACTCAGGCAGGATGTCCCTGGGATTGCAGCACGGCCCGGAACTTGTTCTGCACCTTTTCCGGATGAAAGAGCAGGGGGTCTTTGATGATGCCGCCGGCCATGTCGGCGTGTCCGCCGCCGAAGCCCATGCCCTGCAGGACCTCCTGAATCGCCTGGGCCGCGTTCACCCCGCTGCGTTCGTTGCGCACGGACAGGTTGATCACGCTGTCGTTCCGCGCGCAAAGGACCACGAAGCTGATTTCGCGCAGCGCCAGGAAGAAATCGCCCAGCACGCCCAGCAAGTTCTGATTGCAGCCTTCCGGGAAATGGCAGAAGGCCAGGCCGTCCCGGATTTCGACGTGCTCCAGGGCATAGCGGTAGAAGCTGAGATCCTTCGTCTGGATGTAATTGCGCAGGATCGAATTGAGCAGCCCCACGTCGGCCAGCGGGAAGAGGTCGGCATACGCCTGAATGTCCGCTTCGCTCACGCCGCGCGTCAGCAGCGCCGTGTCCATGCAAATCCCCGCCATCAGCGCCGTGGCCACACCTCCCGCCGGCGTTTCGCCCAACTCGGCATAGTACGACTGGATTATTGTGGCGCAAGCCCCGTGATCCGGGCGGATGTCGCAGAAGCGCACATCCTCCGGACACTGTACCTCGTGGTGATCAATGACCGCGATCTCTTCGCCCACGAGATCCGTCACGTTCTTGTTCCCCTTGCACCCGTCCACCACGATAATCAGATCGTCCTGGGCCAGTTCGGCCGCCGCCGCGGCCCGAATCGCGATGCTCAGTTCCGCAATCATCTGCTTGAGCGAATCCCGCTGGACCTCGCCTTCATACACGATCTGGGCCTCCAGGCCGCGCGTCAACAGCAACTGCTGCAGGCCGTACGCGGAAGCCACAGCGTCGTGGTCGGGGAAGTTGTGCGTCTGGATGCGCACAGGCCGCCCCGATTTCTTCACAAACTCAATAACTCCGGTGATCGTGCTCATCAGCGTTGCCTACTCCAGTTTGCGAATCAGGATATTGCGGTACCAGACCTCGCCGCCATGATCCTGCAACATCAGCGTGCCGGTCAACGGCAGATTCGTATACGCCGCCTTGAACTTGCCCAGGGGGGTGGTCATCTTCGCCAAATCAAGATGCAAAATCATCCACCCATTCATGGAGACGAGCAGTTCCTTGCCCTTGACACGAATGTCATAGGAGTTCCATTCCCCGGCCGGACGCGACATGTTGAACATCGGCGTGGCAATGTCGTACAGGGAGCCGCAACTGTTCTTGTCCGGCGCGTGCCCGTAGTCTTCCAGGACCTGGATCTCGAAGCCGCGATAGACCGGGTCATTCGGCGTTGAGCGCAGAAAGACGCCGCTGTTCGCACGGCGGGTCACTTTGAATTCGAGATGAAGCTCGAAGTCGCCGAAATCCTCCGCCGCATAGCCCACGTAACGCAGCGGCGGAACCATGCGGCCGAAGATGTGGATCATCCCATCCTTCAACTCGAAAATGTCTTTGGCATCCGTCACGTTCTTCCACGCGGACGCATGCTGCGCATCCAGCAGGTCAACCCAGCCTTCGCCGGACGGCCGCGCGGTCGCCTCGCCCACGGGCACGGGCCCTTTCATCACTTCGCGCGTAAGGCGAAATCCAGCGATGCCCACAATGAGCACGGCCAGCAGAATCAGGAAGGTTCGGCGTTTCATCTCTCATTTTCCTTCGTTGCCGCGGCGGACGTGGAAGCGCGTGTTTGCCCCATCAACTCAGTGTTATACTGCCTCTCAAAGTCGAGGCAATGCAACCCTCGACCGGGAGACCGCCCATGGGCACACCCATGAACCGCAGGACTTTCCTGGGCACGGCCGCCGTGGCCGCGGCCGCAGGCATCACCGCGGGGACCGCCCGCGCGCAGGACAAGGCCGTACGCGTCGGCGTCATCGGCACGGGCCGGCGCGGCACGAGCCTGCTCGGCGAACTGCTCGCCATGAAAGACGTGGCGGTTCCGGCCGTGTGCGACCTCAATACCGAATCGGCCAAACGGGCGCAGGACCTCGTCGAGAAATCCGGCCGGCCCAGGCCGGAGGCCTACACAAAGGACGAACAGGCCTACAAGGACCTGCTTGCCCGGGCCGATCTCGATGCCGTCATTGTCGCCACGTACTGGCAGTGGCACACGCCCATGGCCGTCGACGCGATGAAGGCGGGGAAGTACGTCGGGGTCGAGGTGCCCGCCGCGCTGAGCTTCGAGGAGTGCTGGGCGCTCGTGGACACCCACGAGGCCACGAAAGTTCCCTGCATGATGCTCGAGAACTGGAGCTTCCGCCGCGACAACCTCGCCGTCCTCAACATGATCCGCGCCGGGCTTTTCGGCGAGATGGTTCATTGCCACTGCGCCCATTCGCACGACTGCATCGACCACTGGTTCTTCGATGAGCAGGGCAACATGCGCTGGGGCGGCGAATTCCTGGCCAAGTACAACCGGGATCAGTATCCCACGCACAGCGAAGGGCCCGTGCTGAGCTGGCTCGACATCAACTGCGGCGACGCCTACGCGACCCTCACCTCGACCGCGACAGAGTCCCGGGCAATCAACGCGTACTTCGCCAGGAAATTCGGGGCGGAGCACCCCAACGCCAAGCGCGAGTACAAGCAGGGCGATATC
>CAILVY010000014.1 GCA_903837785.1 Candidatus Hydrogenedentota bacterium | reverse complement strand
GTCCGAGACGAACAATTCCTCGATTTTCGGCTGGAGCCTCAGCAGATTGTACCTGCGGAGGCCCTGGTGGAAAGAGCCGAATCCCTACGTGGCGGGGCCCGCCAGGGATACACGGTTCCTTTGCCGAACGCGCCGCGCAGCCCACAACCCGTCGCCCCCCTCCCCCCCTGACGAGAGTCAGGCCGCTGCCAGAGCGTTTCGCGCCGCCGCCGAATCCCCAAAATTGGTCTGGACCATGTGGCAGCCTGCAGCCTGCAAGCCGAATGCGCTGTACTCGCCAGAAAAGGCGGTGGGGCGGGGACGGGCCTGCGGGTATCGACTGCGATCAGGAGGCGAGCCGGAGAAGGGGACCGCCTGGAATAGCTCGGCGACTGGCGACAGACCTCGGCGGAGGGGCCTCAGGTCGCGAAACGCGAAATGGGGCTCAACGCCGGGAGCGGTCGCGGGACACGCTCGAAGGGTGCCCTGCAGCGTCCGCTCAGCGCGCAGGATGAGGGACGGGCGCTCGGCTGGCCCGGCCAGCTACGGCTACCCGCCGACAGCGATCGCGGCCTTGGCGATCGCTGCTCCAGAACTTTCCCGTGAGCGTGGGTGCTCCTTTCCCAATCAGCGAAACAGTCGCGGTTGCCGCCGAGCAGGTGCCCGGCGCGGGGCGCGACTCGGGCGCGACGCCGGCGGGATGCCACGCATCTGCTCCTGAAGGGCTTTGGCGATCGGACTCAACTGCATCTTACCCAGCGTTCCTTCGCGTCGCGGCAGACTGGCCAAGACCGTGGCGAAGGCCTCGTGCACGATCATGGTCGTTCCGACGTAGGCATGGAAACGCGCGGCCCCGGTGACGTTGCCGTCATCAGCGCCCCAGAATATTTTGAGCCGCGCAATCACCCGTTCCACACTCGTGCGACCTTTGTAGAGTCGCTCGAATTGTTTCGTGGCGCGCGGGATCGAAGGAAAGCGGCGCAGATCCAACTCTTGCTTGACCCGCACCGTCAGGCCGTAGGTTTTGCCCGCGTTGCAGACCGAGGACATGGGACAGTCCCAGTCCTCGTGCTTCGCGGGACAGCGATACTTGAGCGTGCCGCGTTGCGGTTCGTGTCCGATGTACGCCATGCGCTGGCGGACCATCGGCTGGCTCACCCGATTGTAGCAATGCAACGTGCCAGCCTCGTCATACACGATGTTCGAGTTCCCATCGTGACCCGGGAGCAATTGTTCCGTCTCTTGCTTCCACAACGAGCGGTTCTGAATGAGCGGCCGGATGCCGGCTGCGTGGAGCTTCTGATGAACCTTGACGTCGTCGGCCGCCTTGTCGTAGGCCAATGTGTCCATGCGTTCACTGGGCAAGTTCAGCTGCGCTTGGTCGACCAACTCCGGAAGCAATTCGTTATCGCCGGCTTTGGTCGAACTGATGCGATACGCCAAGGCCACCTCGTGCCGCACATCCACTAAGAGATGCAGCTTGTATCCGAACCATTCCACCACGCGCGTCACCTGCCCTTGCTCGTCCGTGTATTCCTTGCGTCCGCCGCTGGGCTGCGGCAGGCCATGCTCATCCAGGACGATCTTCTCTTGGGGCGCGGAGGCGGAGTCGGAGCGGTCTGCTTTCGGGCCGTCCGGGCCCGCCGGGACTACCGCTTTACTATTCCCAGTTTCATTAGTGTTGTTATTTGCACTCTCTTTCTCCAGGGCGGCCTTCTCGGCCGCCGCCTTGGCCGCCCGGGCATCCGCGCGCGAACGCCGGGCGTTGAGCCATGTCGAGTCACCGGCCGTATCCCGGCCCAGATCCGGCACTGCCTGGCCCAAGCGTTGGGCCATGACGTTGAAGATCTCCTGCAGCCGTGAGCGATGGGGATCTTGGCCGAGGACTTCCAGGAAGCGGGAGACGTTCCAGCCTTGGGGGATTTGCTCCGGCGATTCGATGCCTATCATCTTCTGCAGGGTCGGATTGCGTCGCAACTCTCCCAGACACGCTTCCACGTCCCGGTGTCGCAGGGCGATGGTTAAGACGATCACCCGCCAGAGCACTGCCACCGGGTAATCATTGCGGCCTCGGCCACGCCACGTACGCAAGCCTTCCAGCAGCGGTTCATCGGGAATGGATTCAAACAGTCGGCGAAGGGTCGCCAGTTGCGGATGATCTTCCAGGCACTCCCAGGCGAAGAGCGGCTTCTGAACGGCGATTCTCATGCGGGCCTCCCTGCGTGACGACCGCCCGAATTATACAACGCAAGTAATCCCCGATCAAGCCCCCGCCTGGTCGAAAAAAACGAGAAAAATCCTTCTCTACCACAAGAACGCAGGCAATCACGGCCCGACTGCGGGTAAGACGATCCCGAGCGTCTCGCTAAGTCCTTTTCATTATGGTGTTTGCGCACAGCGCATTCGACTCGACTGCGGCCGCGAACACTTGCGTCACGGATGGGGAGGCGGCAAAATACAGACACGACACCTCATAGGAAAGGACTGAACCATGCCGCTTCGCCCGTTTCTTGCCGCTCTCGTATGCGCCGCTTCGCTGGCCGCGTTCCTTCCGACGCCCAGCACGGCAGACGTCAAGCTCCCGCCGGTGCTCAGCAGCCACATGGTGCTGCAGCGGGATCTGCCCGTTGCGATCTGGGGCACAGCCACGGCGGGCGAGAAGGTTACCGTCAGCTTCCGGGGCCAAGAGCAGTCGGCGACCGCCGATCAGCAGGGCAAGTGGCTCG
>CAILVY010000013.1 GCA_903837785.1 Candidatus Hydrogenedentota bacterium | reverse complement strand
GCCCTCACCCTCACCCTCACCTTCGCCCTCACCTTCGCCCTCACCTTCGCCCTCACCTTCGCCCTCACCTTCGCCCTCACCTTCGCCCTCACCTTCACCTTCGCCCTCACCTTCACCTTCACCTTCGCCTTCGCCTTCGCCGCTTACGACGATGTAGGCAGGTTTCGTCTCTGTGTCCACCCCGTCGGCTGTAGTAACCGTTAAAGAAACGGCATAGGTTCCCGCTTGGCTATACGTGTGCACAGGATATCGGCTATTGCTCATTTCCCCATCGCCGAAACTCCAGACCCAACTGATTACCGCGGAGGAGCCGGGCACCGTGAGATCGGTGAACGCGACACTGAAGGGGGCGCTGCCCGTGGTTTGCACGACGGTAAAGCCGGCCTGAGGCGGGGTCTTCTGCGTCCCGGGACACCCCGAGGCGACGGCCAGAATCAGGGCGGCCGTGAGGACCATGAAATCTATGCGCCGAAGAATGCTCTTCATGCAATAACCTCCGCTTTCACCAGCAAGCACAAGTGATCTCTTCACGCGCGATTGCAGGGGCGTTACCGGTTCGTCCCCGGAAGTTGCGGCAGGATCTTCTTCTTGTGCAGCAACGGCAGGGGCATTGGAGCCACAGCCACCGGGCCGGACCGCGTCGCGCGATCAATGTAGCCGACATAGAGCCAGTTCGAATACGCGTTCAGCTCTTCCAGCGTGTAGATGTCGGAGAAATCCCCGTTGTACGGGAAGCTGAAATCGAGGGTTACCGGATTGTCGGTAAGGTACGTCCAGTCGTTCACCCCATTCGCCGGATCAATGTAGGCCAGCGTCACGCTCGCGTAGCCATACCAGCCACCGCTCGCGAGATTCAGCGCGAAGTGGTATTGGCCCGGCGCCACGTGGTCCGAAGCGACGTAGTACTCGCTGGGACTCCCGGACACGAGGGAATCCGAGGAAAAGAATCCATTCGGCGTGGTGGTGCCGGCATAGGGCGCACCCAGGTAATTGTTCGGTTCCAGGATGTACAGATCGACGTCCGCATCGGTGTCCCAACCCGCCCAGACCGCGAAGCCACCTGCCACCAGCGTGTGCGAAGTGCCCCCGCCCACCAGCGCGTTAATGGCGGACATCCAGGTCGTCGGGGCCTTCTCCTGATTGCATTTCAGGGCCGCATAGCGCTCGAAATCGTTCATGGACCCGTCTTCCGACACCGAATTGCGCTGCGGCGAGTAGATCGCAAGTCCCGTCTGCGCGGACAGGGCCGCCCCCGTGTTTTCGGCCGCCAGGACGGCCTCGGCCGCCGCGGCGCTGACGGCCTGCGCACTGGTCTTGAGCGGTCCCGCCGGTGCGAATCCGGCAATCTTCGCGCAGAAGTCCCCGAGGTCGTAGTTTTCCGGAATGGTGAACTTGAGGGCGTTGGTCTGGGCGTAGCTGACGGCATTGGAGGCCGCCGCCGGGTCGGCCACCACGCTTCCGGCGAATTCCCGAATCGCAGTATGCAGGCCGGCCATCGCCGCCATGTTCACGGCGGATTTGGTGGTCTTCTCGCGGTCGTTCCCCACGTAGGATTCGTGATAGCGGGCGACAATCGTCGTGGCAAGCGTTTGCGGCGACATGGCGGGCGTTGCGGTGAGCGCCGTCAGTACCGTGTCGTAGGGGTTGCCGTCGCCCGGCTCAACCTCCTCGGAGAACACCATGAAATCACACAGGCCGGTGAATTCAAATGCCACTTCGTACATCGCCATCAGGCACGCATCGAAGTCAAGGAGGTCGAGGTGCACATTGGCATCCGCCACACCCTTGGCAAGATTGGGCAGGCTCATGAACGACCCGCTGGTCTCGTCCTGCACCGCGCCGCGCAGCAGGTTGGTCTTCTTCCAGCCGGAGCCGTGGTCCCAAATCGTGAGTGCGTAGTGCTTGGCCGGATAGGTGCTCGCCGCCCAGGCCACGAAATCACGCAACGCGTTCGGCGTGCCCATGTCCACGTTGCCCAGCGAAGTGCCCGCGAGGAATTGCTGGAAGGCATCGCCGCTCTTGCCAACGACGAAACGGCGGGTTTCTCCCTGATAGGCACCGCTGTCCGCGGCCGCCCCGCCATAGGCCTTGCTGAACTCCGCCTGCACCACCACGCTCACCTTGTCTGTGGAACCCGCCTGGGCCATCTCGCGCATGTCGTCCACACCCGAGGCGCTCAGATTATTGTCTGCGCCCAGGTAGACCATGAATGTCCAATCGAGGTCAGGTTCCCCTTCGCCCTCGCCCTCGCCTTCACCCTCGCCCTCACCCTCGCCCTCACCCTCGCCTTCACCCTCGCCTTCACCTTCACCTTCTCCTTCGCCTTCGCCCTCACCCTCACCGGAGGGCGTGACCGTGATGTAACCGCCCTTCACCTCCGTGTCATTTCCGGCTGCGGTGACCACGGTAAGTGTCACCTGGTAGGTGCCTGGGACGGCATAGGTGTGCACGGGGTTCTGAACGGTCTCCACGCCCCCGTCGCCGAAATTCCATACCCAACTCAGGATGGCCGAACTGCCGGGACTGGACTGGTCCGTAAAGTGAACCAGCAACGGTTGCGCGCCCGACCGCGGCGTGGCCGAGAACGCGGCGGTCGGCGGAATGGTGGCGGCCACCGAGATGAACCCGTTCTTGGTTTCGGTGTCGTTTCCGTTCAGTGTCGTCACGGTCAGCGACACGTTGTAGGTGCCGCCGTTGGCATAGGTGTGCGCGGGGTGCTGTGCCGTGCTGCTGCCGCCATCCCCGAAGTTCCAGACCCAGCTGATGATGGGCGACGCGCCGGGCGTGGACTGGTCCGTGAACTGGACATTCAGGGGCGCGGCGCCGTTCAGGGGATTCGCACTGAAGGCCGCCGTCGGACCCGCCGCCGCAGTTGGGCTGACATAGCCGTTCATCGTTTCTGTATCGGTGCCATCCGCAGAAGTCACCGTCAGCGAAACCGTGTACGTGCCCGCATTGGCGTACGTGTGGGATGGATTCTGAACCGTGCTCGTGGCGCCGTCCCCGAAATTCCAGACCCAACTGATAATGGACGAAGTGCCGGGTGTGGACTGGTCCGTGAACTGGACCGTCAGAGGCGCCGTGCCGCTGAGCGGGGTGCCTGAAAAGGCCGCTGTGGGCGGAGTTTTCACGGGGGGTGCCGGACATCCGGTAACGAGACCCAGCGCCAAGACCGCCAGCGCCAAACCCAGCACGCGAGGTACACGCTTGCACACCATTGGAATCTCCCTTTTGTCGATGGATTTAACCGGATCACCGCGATCTCGGAAACACGGTCACCCGGACACGAGCCACCCTTCTTAGCCTAAAGGTAAACCACTCTCATTACACAGTATAGGAAAGAGCGGACTTTCTGTCAATGCCATCCAATGTGATCGCAATTGATTGGGCCGTCTTGAGCCCTTGCGGCCTCAGAGGGAAGGCCCGGGAGCGAAGCCGTCTTCTGTGCCCGCCGCGCGATGATAGGCGCCGAAACTGAAGAACTGGATCAGGCGCAGCAGTTCGGAGAGGTCTACTCGGCCATCTTGCGGCGCGTAGTCGGCGCTGTAGGGTCGGCACGCCGCGCGGTCGCCTGATCCGGGCACATAGCCATCGGGGATGTCCGGAGCGCACTCGTAGGCTTCGGACTGAAACAACTGAACGCCCAGCAACAGTTCGCTGAGCGAGATGCTCCAGTCTTCGTCCCGGTCGGCCGTGGCCGGTCCCAGGTCGGCATAGTCGAACACGACACTCCGCTTCCAGAAGGTTCCTCGTTCCGGCAGGGAGAAGGAGAGTATGGCGGTGTGTTCCCCCGGGAGTTCCGGGGTGTTCTCCGGGATAATCGAAGCGGAAATGACTGCGGCGCCTCCGACATCGAAGGCGCCGGCGTCCGGAGAGACGGCCAGCCACGCCGCATCGGAAGCGGCCTGCCAATGCGCCGTGCCGTCTTCCGGGTTCGTGAATGTGAAGGCGGTTTCGAGCGGCGCGCCGCCGAAGCGCGGATCGCCGCTCAGCCGGACGACCTCGGTCGGCATCACCTTCGGTTCATAGGCGACGGAGAGGCTCATGAGCGGCTGGGCGTACCCCACGTTATAGACGCGCACGTCCGATTCACTGCCGTCCCACCACTTCGAATGGGGCGCCGTATCCGAAGCCCAATCGCGGAGCTCAGGCGCCTTGAACAGGTCGGTCGTGTCGCCGCGGTTCATGCCATGTTCAAGATCGCAGCGGCCATCGGCCTGCTCGAGGGAGACCTCATAATGGAATTCGGGAGTCATTTGCTGATAGCTGTTCCAGCCGTCGCGGTCCACATGCAGAATCATGAGGCCGGAATCGAAAATGCGGGCATCTCGCCCGTTGCGCTGGCGATTTTCGATCAGGAAATACTCCCGGGGATTGTAGGGGTGCGCGATCTTCAGGGCATGAAACGCGGGATGCTCGAGCGTGACGAAGCCGATGGAAGCAGTGATCTGCGTAGTGGCGGTCCAGCCGGCTTCGTCCTTGAGATAGGCACAGGGATGCACCGGGTCTCCGGGATAGGTGCCGAAGGACATCAGGCAGTACTCGCCGAGTCCCGCCGAATCGAATTGCTTGTCGTAGAGATCCGGCCAGCCGAGAAGGCTGTGGCCGTTCTCATGCACGAACTTGGCCATGTCCAGTTGGCCGCCCATAGGCGTGATCTGATAACTGACAGTCCGTATGCCGCCGGCTTCGAAATCGACGCGGCCGGCGTGCGGCGTGAGGCCCATCGCCCAGCCGCTCTCGCTGTTGCCGGCGAAGAGGCAATTGATGGCGTCGATATAGGCGTCGCCGTTTGCGTCAAAGCGGCTGAAATCGAAGCCCTGGGCCTTGTAGTGTTCCAGGGTTTCGAGAACCAGCGCGCGCGCGCCGTCGCCCGCGGGCGTGGCCGGATCATCGTAATACGCCTTCTCATGCTGTGCCGTGTAGTACGCATCAGGCACCCAGTTTGTGTAGCGCAATTGCCCATTCGATGCATCGAGGAAGTAGTCGTAGACGGAGCCGTTGTTGTCGTCCATCCAGTAGCCCGGCTGATTGCAGAAGAGGCGGACAAGGCCGGGCGCCACGGCGCCTGCCTCGTCCGGGAAATCCACGATCAGGGTCAGGCCGAGAATGTCGCCGCGGGTGGGGCGCACCCAGCCGGCCGGAGCGCCGCGTCCGTCAGATTTCGGCGACAATCGGGCCTGGCGTGCCGCAACAATGCGGCCCACGTGAACGGAGGACTCGCGCAGCCCCTTCAGCGGGGCCAGTGACGCGGGGGCGCTTGAAGCCAGCCGGATGCCCGTACTCTCGAAGGCGTCCTTGTTCAGGCGGGCGTAACAAATGACGCCGTTCTTCGGATCGCGAATCAAGGGAAAGCCGTCGGGGGACTCCACGCGCTGATAGCACTCGTCGCCCCACACGCGAACGGAGACTCGCTCGCCATCGGGCTGGCGCAGGCGCTGCATCTCGCCCGCCACCGGACAGGCGGACGCGGACAGCGCCATGAGCAGCCCCAGGGCCGGCAGCACGGTGATCGGGCGCATGAAGCAAGCCGGGATCAACGGGAAGTGCCTCCCCGAGGTTCGATGCGGTACCACGTGTTGTCCAGCGAGAACAGGACCTTGGGCTTGAGCAGTCCAATCTTTGCCACTTCCGGATGCGCGCGCACGAGCGCCTGATAGCGGTCCGAGCCGCGCGTGATCGACTCGGCCGGTTGTCCGGCATAGGACTCCTCCTGCCACTCCTCGGCGTGGAGGATGAAGCGCCGTCCCCCGACCCAGCGGTGCGTGCTGTCGTCTTGCCCGCCGGTCGGACCGCGCGCCGACACGCCCGCGCTGCGACCCGCGGACGGGGACGGCGGTGACGCGGCAGCAGCGGCTGCAGGCTTGGGTGCCGGAGCCGCCGGGGCGGCCGCGACGGAGGGGGGCGGCGCCATGGACGGCTTCTCGTCCTTTTGTTCGGGACGTGGCTCCGCAGCCGCCGCAGTGAGTTTCTCTTGCACCTGCGGCGCGGGTTCTTCCGGGCGTTTGGCTTTCGCGGCCCCGTCGTTGCCTGCGTCTTCGACGTTCACCTCTTGACTCGATTTCTTTCGTGTGGCAGGCGCAGGGGAATCAAGCGTCGGGGCCGCCGCTTCCGCGTTTCGGTCACTCAGACGGCCCGACTCGCGCTCCTCTCCCGATGTGCTGGTGGGTTGAGGGGGCAGCGACTGATCCCGCGCTTCGGATTCAGGCGCGCGCTCTTTTCTTTTCGGCGCGGGTGACCCTTCAGGCGCAATTCCCTTGTCCCTTTCGAGCCCTGCCGCGGGCACCACCTTCGGCGCCTCCATCTTCGAGAGCTGTATTTGCCCCGGCGCGTGGACCGCCGGCATGACGGCGAAGTAAGTGACCGCGATGAGTGCCAGGGCCGCCGCGGCCAGTACGGGTACCAGCCGCCGCCACGGGGCGCGCCGCAACGGGAAAGGGGTCGTCTTCGGGCGGATCGCCCGGGCGACACGTTGCTCGAAGTCTTCGGGCGCGTGGACCGCTTCGAGGTTGGCGTAGAGATCAGAGACTTTCTGATAACGTCCCAATTCGCGGAGGCACTCCGCGCACTCGGCGAGATGCCGTTCGACGGCCGTGCGGCGGCCCGTGTCCAGCTCGCCATCGAGTAGGGCCGAGAACTCGTCTCTGGTTTCTTCGCAGCTCAGCATGCGTCCAGCACTCCGCGCGACTTCAGGCATTCGCCGAGCAAATGCCGCGCCTGATTCAAGCGGGATTTGACGGTGCCCCGGGGACAATTCCCGCTCACGGCGATTTCTTCGTAACTCAATCCTTCAAAGGTGCGCAGCACGAAGGCCAGGCGATACACCTCGGGAAGCGCTTCGAGACAGGCCGCGAGCGCGGCTTCGAGTTCGCGGCGTTCGGCCACGGCACGCGGCGAGGACTCGGGTGCGGCGCCGATCGCGCCCGGCGCGTCCTGTTGCAGGGCTTCGAGCGAGGCGCCGCGGTTCCGGCCCTTGCGGCCCTGATCCCGCAGCCGGTTGCGCGCGAGATTTGCCGCGATCGCATAGAGCCAGGTGTAGACTTTCGCGTGGCCTGCAAACCCGCCGATGCCTTGATATGCCCGCACGAAGACCTCCTGTGCCACGTCGAGCGCATCTTCGTGGTTGCCGAGGAAGCGGTACAGCAGGGAGTAGATGCGATCCTTGTAGCGGCGCACGATTTCGTCGAACGCCGTCGCGTCGCCCGCCTGGCACAAGGCCACGAGGTCAACGTCTTCCTGAACGCGTGCTTCCTTGAGCAGCACCACGGTTCTTGCGCTCCGTTTCCTTAGACACCCAAACGCATGGGAGGTTCACGGGATATTGTACTCCAGGGGTGTGCGGGAAGGGGAATCCGCGAGCGCAATGGACGTATCGGACGGATAGGACAGATCGGACAGGTGTGCGGAGTGTGCCGGGTGGGGATTGAAGCAGAGAGGTTTGGGGTTTGGGGTTTGGCGGGGCGTGTTGTCCGAGGGGATACAAGTCGGGTGTGTCGTCTGTTATGCTAGGTGCAAGAGCTTGAATTGAGGTGGTTGCAGCATGAAGAGAGCGCTTGCATTGTCGGTGGTGTTCGCGGGGTCTTGGCTTTGCGCTGGGGAAACCCGTTTTGAGGCGTTTGATCAGGATCCGTTGTGGGAGGGGCACAACAATTTCTCGACGGCGTTTGATATGCGGCCGGTGGTGCAGGACTTTGGGTACAGTGCGACGACGAACTGCAACGCGAGTGCGGGGGAGGTGGGGGGAACGATCACGCCGGACGCGAAGGCGGCGTATTACGGGAAGCCGTTGCCGGCGTTGTCGTTCGAGGAGAGTTTCAGCGCTTCGGGGAAGCTGGTGGTGGCTCCGGGCGGGGGCAATACGTTGATCGGCTTTTTCAATTCGGGTTCGGTCAATGAATGGCGCACGCCGAACACGGTGGTGTTTCGGATCTATGGGCGCAGCAATGTTTTTCACGTGAATTTTGAGTATGGCACGCGGCTGTGGCGGGCGGGCGCGGGCCTGATCTCGACGTATGATCCGGTGGAGGAACGCTACAATCCGGTGGAGTTTCCGAGCGGGACGGTTTGCACGTGGTCGTTGACGTATACGCCGGTGGGCGCGGACAGCGGCGAGATTGTGGCGGTGTTCAACGGGCAAACGGCGACGTGCACGTTGAGCCCGGGCCATCGGGGCGACGGGGCGGCGTTGAACCGCTTTGGGCTGCTCGATGTGATGAAGCACCCGGACGACACGGGCCAGCTCTGGATCGACGAGGTGGTGATCAACGGCGTTCCGGAAGATTTCAGCGTGGATCCGGGCTGGGAGGCGTTCCAGAATCATGCGTCGTACGTGAGCGAGGACACGCGGCCGCGCTTTGCGTTCGGCTTCAGCGGGACGCAGTTCAACGGGGGGACGAGCCCCGGGGAGATTGGGGGCCGTTTCTTCCGCGGCGATTGCCGGTACCCCGAGACGTTGGCGTACTACGGCGCGCCTCTCGAGAACTTGAGCCTGGAAGCGCCGCTGGAGGCTTCGGGGAAGGTGTGCCTGCGCCGGGCGGTCTCGGACAGCACGACACTGTTTGGCTTTTTCCATTCGGAGCGGAGTGTTGCGGTGAATCCTTCGCAGAGCGAAGGGCTGCCGGCGGAGTTTCTGGGGCTGGCGATCGAGGGGCCGTCGGCGGACGGTTTCTACATTTATCCGTGTTATCGGACGCAGAGCGAGGGCGGTTCGCGGCAGTATGTTGCCGACTTGCCGCGGATCTATCCGGACGGGCAGGCGCGGGATTGGACGTTGACGTATGACCCGAACGGAAACGGGGGCGGGGGCGAAATCCGTTTGGCGTGCGGCGGGCATACGGCGGTGCTGCCGCTGCAACCGGGCCACAAGGCGCTGGGCGCGCAGTTCAACCGCTTCGGCTTCGTGACGCCGTGGATCGACGGCAACGGGCAGGTGGTCTACTTTGACGATTTGACGTACACGTATGCCGTGCCGACGCGCGCCCGCTTTTCGGCGTTTCCCGTGGAGGGGTCCGCGCCGCTCGAAGTGGAATTTACGGATGAATCCGCCAGCACGCACGCGATCACGGGCTGGACGTGGGATTTTGGGGACGGTTCGGCGCCGAGCCATGAACGGAATCCGATTCACACGTACATGCAGGACGGGGCCTACACAGTCGGCCTCACGATCACGACGGCGGCGGACTCGCACACGATCCAGCGCCAGTGGTTCATTGACGTGGGCAACAGCCTTCCCGGGCCGGCGCTGCCCGCGCTGGCGTTCCTTGCCGCGGCGCTGGGCAGCTTCGCCATCCGCCGGCTGCGGGGCTGATGGCTGCTGCTTCGCGCATCGGGGCACTTGACCCGGCGGCGAATCAGCCGGTATGCTACGCAACACGTTCTTTCAGTGAGGTAAAGGGCCAAATCGGATTGGAGAATCCAAAACAGGAAGGGTCATGCCGTGAAAAAGATGAATGTGCTTGGGATGGTTGTAGTGTTGGGCGCGATGGCGCTGCTGGCGGGGTGCGCGACGGTGAAGCCGGCGGACCTGGTACAGAAGCAGGTGGAGCAGTTCAAGGCGATGTTGCTGGTGCAGAATGTGGACGGGCTGATGGGACTGTTCTCGGACAAGTTCGAACACTATGAGTGGGGCAACAAGGCGGGCGCCCAGGATTTCATGAAGAACGCGAAGGACATGGGCTACATGGACGGCCTGGAAGTGGACATCACGAAGGCCACGAAGACCGCCGAAGGCGACAAGTTCAAAGTGTATCCGGTCGAAGTGTCGGGTTCTTTCGGTTCGACGACGCTCGAGCTGATCTTCGCCAAAGACGGCGATGCCTGGAAGATTGTCGGGCTGGACGCGTCCAACCTCTAATCTCCGGTCGTTGAAGCAATTACACGCCGGCATCCAGCTCCTGGGTGCCGGTGTTCCATTAACAGACTCAGTGAACCCTGCAGGCCGCGCGGCCATGCCGTGCTGGAGAAGAAGCCATGCCCATGCTGGAAGCCGCCCTGGAAAATGTCCGGAGCCATCGTGACCGCCATCTGGAAGAATACCGCGCGCTGCTGATGATCCCGAGCGTATCGACGCTGCCGGAACACCGCGAGGATGTGCTGCGCACCGCGCAATGGCTCGCGGGTGAGCTGGGACGGCTCGGCATGGAACGGGTCGAACTGTTTCCGACGCAGGGGCATCCGATCGTCTATGCGGAGTCGCTTCGCGCGCCGGGCAGGCCGACGATGCTTGTGTATGGGCATTACGACGTGCAGCCGGTGGACCCGATCGACGAGTGGGTATCGGACCCGTTCGGGGCGGAGATCCGCGGCGAGTATGTGTATGCGCGGGGCGCTTCGGACATGAAGGGGCAGATATTCGCGCAGTTGAAGGCTATCGAAGCGCTGGCGGCGCAGGGGCCACTGCCGTTCAACATCAAGTATCTGATCGAAGGCGAGGAGGAAATCGGATCGCCGAACTTGCCTGCGTTCATCGACGCGCACCGCGAGCTGCTGTCCTGCGATTTCGTCCTGAACTGCGATGCGGGCATGCACGCGCCCGACGTGCCGAGCATTGTCTACGCCCTGCGCGGGCTCGCCTATTTCGAAGTCGAGGTGCAGGGGCCGGCCAAGGACCTGCACAGCGGAATGTTCGGCGGTTCGATCCGGAACCCGATTCATGTGTTGTGCGAAGTGATCGCCGGAATGCACGACGCGCAGGGCCGCGTGACGCTGCCGGGATTCTACGACGCGGTGCGCGAACTGGATGCGGACGAGCGGGCGCAACTCGCGCAGGTGCCGCACTCCGACGATGCGTGGCGCGCGCTGACCGGCGCGTCCGGACTCTACGGGGAAGCGGGCTACACGACTGTCGAGCGCGTAGGCGCGCGCCCCACGCTGGAGATCAACGGGATCATCGGCGGGTTCACCGGACAGGGGGCGAAGACGGTCCTGCCCGCGCGGGCTTCCGCGAAGATCTCGATGCGCCTTGTAGCGGATCAACAGCCGGACGCCATCGAGGGACAACTCCGCGCTTATCTCGAAGCGCGGATGCCGGACGGCGTCTCGTGGACGCTCCATGAGCACTCGAAGGGCCCGGGGGCCATCATGGACCGCCGCTCGCCGTATATGAAGGCCGCGCTGGGCGCGCTGAAAGAAGTCTTCGGCAAGGAACCCATTTTCAAGCGCGAAGGCGGGAGCGTGCCGGTCGTGGGCATGATGCAGCAGCGCCTTGGGGTCGATTCGATTATGCTCGGCTTCGCCTTGCCTGACGATGGCATCCACGGCCCGAACGAGCGGCAGTATCTCCCGAATTTCTTCAAGGGCATCGAGGCGTACCTCCGGTTCATGCTCGCGCTGTAGCGAGCCGAAGAGAGTGTGACGCGCGGATTTCGCGCATTGGAGCAGGGGGGGCGAATCGTTTGCGTCGTTGCGGGGCGCAATGCCCTGGAGAAGGACTGTTTCCTGGGGATTGCTTCGTCGCTCGCCTTGCTCGCTCCTCGCAATCACGAGGGTGGTCCGGGGTTGTTTCGCCGCCTGGTCTGCTTGGTGTATCGTGATAGGCGTCTTGGTCTTTGACGTCATCATCATTTCGGAGCGTTGCGATGAAATCGGATTGTGTGTTGATACGGGGCCGGGTGCTGGGCGCGGAATGCGCCACGGATATTGTGCTCAAGAACGGCACCGTGCAGTCGGTTGCGCGGGCGGGGAAATCGTCCGCGGACCTCGGGTCGACAGCGTCGTACATCGCGCCGGCGCTTTTTGACATCCAGGTGAACGGGGTGGGCGGGGTGACGCTGCAGGGGGAGCGAGTGCTTCCGGACGACGTGCTGCGCATCACGCGCTATCTCGAGGCGCGCGGCGTGACGCGGTGGGTTCCCACGCTGATCACGGGGTCACAGGAGGCGATGGAGCACGGCTGCCGCGTGATCGCGGAGGCGATGCGGGAGCCGGCGGTGGCGAAGGCGGTGCCGGGGCTGCATCTCGAGGGTCCGTACATTTCGCCGGTGGACGGGCCGCGCGGCGCGCACCCGAAGGCGTTTGTGCGGCCGCCGAGCCTGCGCGAGTTCGCGCGCTTAATGAAGGCGGCTGAGGGCCGCGTACTGTATATCACGCTCGCGCCGGAGATCCCGGGCGCGATCGAATTTATCCGCGCAGTCACGCGCCGGGGGGTGCTCGTCTCGCTTGGGCATCATCATGCGGATGCGGAACAAGTCGGGCGGGCCGTGGAGGCGGGCGCACGGCTGTCCACGCATCTTGGCAACGGCGCGGCGAGCCAGATCCACCGTCATCAGAATCCGCTCTGGCCGCAATTGGCCGAAGACCGGCTGCACGCTTCGCTGATCGCGGACCTGCATCATCTGCCGGAGCCCGCGCTGAAGACGTTTGTCCGTGCGAAGGGTCCGGAGCGCACGATCCTCGTCTCGGACTGCGTGGATTTGACGGGGATGAAGCCGGGCGTCTACGACCTCTTCGGCGCGTCGGTCGAGTTGAAGCCGAACGGCAAGATCTGCCTGCGTGGCACGGACCTCCTGGCCGGGAGCGGGCTCATGCTGTTGCAGGGCGTGCTGAATGCCTGGCGTGCGACGGACCTGACGCTCGAAGAGGCTTTTGCGTGCGCCAACGTTGTGCCCGCGCGGCTCTTCGGGCTGAAGACGCCGCCCATGGCCCAGCCCGGGAGAAAGGCCAACCTCGTGGTCTTTGATGTGACCCGGGAGAACACGCCGCGGGTCCGCGCGGTGGTCCACGACGGGGCGCTTGTAATCTCGTAGTCCGGGGAAAGGTTAGGGACGTCGCGGGAGGGGTGGAAGAGGGGAAACGCGGCGGTGGGGACGCTGTGTACGCCTGCCTTTGCTATACTGGGACGCATGGCACGGAGGGAGATCGGGATGGACGCATGCAGCCTGAAAGTGACGATTAGCGGGACGGGGTTTGCGGGGGATTTCACGGCGCAGGTCTTCGGGATGATTCCGCACCGGAACGGCGTGACGATCGAACTGGCCGGCGTGACCTCGGGGCACTTGGGGAATGCGCAGCGCTTCGCGGAGAAGCACGGCATCGCGCGGGCGTTCGAGTCGCATCAGGCCATGCTCGATGCGGTGCAGCCGGACATCGACTGCATCGCCTGCGCGAATTACGCCCACGCGCGTTATGTAATAGAGGCGGCGGAGGCCGGGGTGAAAGTGATCGTGCTCGAGAAGCCGCCGCTGATCTGGCCGGGCTACGCGGAAGACCGCGAGGCGGACGCGGAAACGCGGAAGGTGGAATCGATGGCCGCGCTCGAGGAGGCGCTGGATGCGGCGGACGCCTATGGCGCGAAGCTGCTGTACGCGGAGAATTTCGTGTACGTGGACGGGGTGAAGGCGATGACGGAGCTGATCCGCGAGGCGGAGAAACTGGGCAAGGGCAAGGTGCTTCTGCAACAGGGGGTTTGCGCGCATCAGGGATCGCATGCGCCGGCCTACGACACGCCCGCCAAGTCGGGCGGCGGTTCGTTGTTCAACAAGACGTGCCATCCGCTCGGGCCGGCGCTCTATCTGAAAGAGGCGGAAGGGCTCATCCGCGAGGGCCGGCCCATCCGCCCGGCGAAAGTCTCGGCGGTGGCGCGGCAAGTGCTGAAGCATCAACCGCCTACGTCCGGCGAGCACTTTCGCGTGATGCAAAACGTGGACGATTACGCGCGGGTTACCGTGATCTTCGAGGACGGCACTATCGCGGAGTTGTTCGGGTACGACCTGAGCATCAGCGGGATCCGGAACGAGCTTTCAGTGATTGCGGACTTCGGGCAGTACGACCTCCGGATCAATCCGTGCAATGAACACGAGCTTTTTCTGCCGGACGGTTTGCTGGCGGGCAGCCTGCTGCTGCGGGAGAAACTGCCCACGGCGGAAGGGACCTCGTTTCCGCGTCCGCGCCAATTCCAGGCCCACGGCTACGTCAACGAGATGAACGACGCGGTCGAGTGCGCGTTGCGGCCGGATTGTTTTCCGCAATCGG
Organism: Candidatus Hydrogenedentota bacterium; assembly: GCA_903837785.1. Taxonomy (GTDB): domain Bacteria; phylum Hydrogenedentota; class Hydrogenedentia; order Hydrogenedentales; family CAILVY01; genus CAILVY01. The sequence goes on along the minus strand of CAILVY010000013.1, from coordinate 44,757 downwards.
GCCCGATGATGGCGTGGGACACGATGGCGATTCTGATGGCGGGCTATGAGTCCGTGGAAAAGGACTCCGCTTTCGTGGATATTCGGGAACTGGTGGCGTCGCGCGAATTTCCGCTGGAGATACTGCCCGATCCCGTTGCGTTCGGGAATGTGCTGCAGCGGCAGTGACATGCGCGGCCCCGGCTGCGATTGACAGGCATTACTGGAAGGTTCGTGCGAGCGGCGGGCATTTGCGCGGACAGATCGCATAGAATGCCGCGTATGGAACCAAGAGGAGAGACGAGCCATGTCGAGCACTTCAGGTCTTCATCATGAAACGACCCGGCGTGAATTCATGCGGACGGCGGCGGTGCTGGGGGCGGGCGCGATGGCGCTGGGCATGCGTCCGGGTTATGCGGAGGATGCCGCCCCGATGCGGGTTGGCCTCGTCGGCTGCGGCCGGCGCGGAATAGGCGCGGCGATCGATTGCATCAAGTCGTCACCGAACGTGGTGATTACCGCGATCGGGGATCTTTTCGAAGATCAACTCAAGAGCGGCAGGGAGCGGCTGCTGAAGCAGATGGAGGCCCATTGCCAGTTTGGCGATTCGGCCTGTTTCACGGGTTTCGACGCGTATCAGAAGGTCATTGCGTCCGAAGTGGACCTCGTGTTGCTGTGCGCGCCGCCCGGCTTCCGTCCGCTGCATTTGAAGGCGGCCGTCGAGGCGGGCAAGCACGTGTTCATGGAGAAGCCGGTCGCGGTGGATCCGGTGGGTATCCGCTCGATCCTGGATTCGGCGGAACTGGCGGACAAGAAGAAGCTCTCGATTGTGGCAGGCACGCAACGCCGGCATCAGGCGCCGTATCTGGATTTGATCCGCCGCATCCACGAAGGGGCGATTGGCGAGATCGTGTCGGGACACGTCTACTGGGTGGGCGACTATGGGTACTATCCGGCGGTGCTGCGCCAGCCGGGGTGGTCGGATATGGAGGCGCAGATCCGGAACTGGAATTACTTCACGTGGCTCTCGGGCGATCACATCGTGGAGCAGCATGTGCACAACATCGACATCGCGAACTGGGTGATGCAGTCGCATCCGGAGCGCGCGTTCGGCCTGGGCGGCCGCCAGCAGCGGACGGGGGCGGAGTTCGGGCACATATATGATCATTTTGCCGTGGAGTACGAGTATCCGAACGGCGTGCGGATCCAGAGTTTGTGCCGCCAGAACGAGGATACGTTTGAACGGGTGGGCGAGCATTTCGTGGGGACGCTCGGCACGGCGGAGCCTGGAAAGCAGATCACGGGCCAGAACAAGCATAAGTACAAGGGGGAGGACTGGAATCCTTACGAGCGCGAGCATGCCGACCTTATCGCGAGCATCCGGGCGGGCAAGCCGATCAACGAGGCGAAGACGATCGCCGAGAGCACGCTGACGGCGATCATGGGCCGCATGGCTGCCTACACGGGCCAGGAAGTGACGTGGGACTTCGTGATGAAGAAGTCCAAACTTGATCTTGCGCCCGCGGCGTACGTCATGGGCGATCTGCCCGTGCCGCCGGTTGCGGTGCCGGGCAAGGACAAGTTGGCTTGAGCTGTGCCTGGCGCGTCCCCGTGGCTGAGCCGCCACGGGGACGTTTTGATCCGGGCTGTACGCAGACTAGAATGCCGCGGTGGAAACCACGAGGGAGGAGCGACGATGCGGATCATAGCGGCACTGTTGGCGATGTTGACCTGTTCGGCGGGGTTTGCCGAGCTGCAGAACGTTGAGGTGGGCGGCTCGATTGAGATCTGGGGCAGTTACTACACGCCTTTCTATGAAAGCGATGATGCGCCGGAGCGTGTGCCGGCTTCGTGGACGCGCGGACGCCCGATAGGGCTCTTCGGCACGTATTCGCCCATTCGGACGTACAACCGCAAGGGGGCCGAGGGATCTGCGTTTGTCGAGCAGCGGACGACCCTGCACGTGAACGCGGAATTCACGGAGAACGTGAGTTCTTACATTGAGGTGGACAGCATCGAAACGTGGGGCGAGGACTTCCGCTCGTCCAATTACCTGACGGGCGCGGATCAGCGGGCGAACAGTTCGGATGACGTGGAAGTCTATCAGGCGTATCTCCAGATGCGGGAGATCCTTGGGACGCCGCTGCAATTGCGCATCGGCCGGCAGGAACTGGTATTTGGCAGCGGATGGCTTGTGGGCAACAACTACTGGTTCAACCCGCTTACCTATCTCTCCTTCGACGCGCTCCGGCTGACGTACGAGGGCGAGGGTTTTTCCGTGGACGCGTTCGCCTCGAAACTCAACGAGCGCCTGCGGGGCTTCGGCGAGGGTGATGTTGATTTTTACGGCGTGTACGCCACGTGCACGGCGGTGGAAAACATCGCGTTCGACGCGTACTGGCTGTATCTGCGCGATGATGCGAAGGTGCAGGACACGGCGGGTTCTCCGTTGCTGGAGTGGACCGAGGGACTCCTGGGCGTGGATGACTATGGCCGCACGCAAATCCATACGATCGGGCTCCGCACGGCGGGCGAATGGAACCATTTCGAATTCGAGTTCGAGGCAGCCTATCAATACGGCGACGCCGCCGGCGTGGGGGTGAACTTCCCCGTGAACCGCTACGGCGACGACAGCGCGTGGTACAACACGTGGGCAGGGCATTTTGACGTGAGCTACACCTTCCCCGTGAAGTTCGAGCCGTCCATACATGCGGGCGCCGACTACTACGGGGGGGAAGACCGGCGCCACGTCGATTTCCGGGACTGGGTGAACCCCTTCGACCGGCCGCGCGCCAGCGTGTCGTTCAACCGCCTCTTCTCGGACAGCGAGAGCGATTGGTTCCTGGATGGGGGCGCGCTCTCGAACTGCTGGATGGCCAAGACGGGGGTTGCCGCGAAGTTTACGGACGCCCTCGAAACCACGTTCGACCTGGTGTACATGCAGGTAGTGGCGCCGTTTGACACTCCGGTCCTACGCCGGATCGGATCCCTCAAGCTGCCTTTGGGGTGGCCTCTGGCCTTCGTGACGAAGAACGGGCGGCGCGATCTCGGGTTTGTCGCCAGTCTGACCGCGGCGTATCAGTACTCCGACGACCTCAGCTTCGAGGCGGGGTGGTCCCATTTCTTTACGGGCGGTGCGATGGAAGACGGGGCTTTCGTTGATCAGAACGGCCTGGGCTTCTATGGCGGTCTGGACGACGACGATGCGGACTACTTCTGGCTGGGAACCAAACTCAGTTTCTAATCGCGCGCTCGCCATGAACGCGCCCTCGCCAAGTCTGCGTGGAGTATTGCGATACGGACAGAGGAGAGGGGGCGGCTCCCGGCAGTCTCTCATCGAATGATCCGGTCGTTTCCGTTGTTTTCTGCGATGGGCTATACTACGGGAAGGGATAAGGAAGGCCGAACACGTTCAGAGGAGGGGTGTGATGCTGAACCGCGCTGGGGTTGTCGGTGTTTTTGTTGCGGTGATATCGACGCTACCGGGATTTGCGGAGTTGCAGAATGTGGAGGTGGGGGGAAGTATGGAGATTTGGGGCAACTGGTTCACGAACTTCTACGAGAGTGGCGACTTGGGCGAACGTATTCCGCCGGCGTGGCTCCGAGGGCGCCCGATCGGTCCGTTCGGGACGCTGTCTCCCATCCGTGCGTATCGGCGCAAGGGCGGTTCGGGGCTGGGCTACATCGAGCAGCGAACGACCCTGCATGTGAATGCGGATTTCACGCATCAGGTGTCCGCCTATTTCGAAGTGGACAGCATCGAGGTCTGGGGGGAGGATTTCCGGTCGCCCAACTATCTTACGGGGGCCGATCAACGCGCCGACAGTTCGGATGATGTGGAGGTTCATCAGGCGTATTTGGAGATCCGGGAGATCTTTGAGACGCCGCTAAAGTTGCGTCTCGGTCGCCAGGAGATTCTGCTTGGCAGCGAGTGGCTCGTGGGCAACGGCCACCCCTGTAATCCGCTGACGTATCTTTCCTTTGACGCCATTCGCCTCAGCTACGAAGGGGAGCAGGTCAACGTGGATGCATTTGCGTCGAAGCTGAACGAGCGTTTGGGGGATTTTGGGAAGGACGACGTGGACTTCTATGGGCTGTACGCGACGTGGTCGCCGCTGAGAGAGCTCTGCATCGATGCTTACTGGCTGTTTCTCCATGACGGCGCCACAGTGCAGGATACGGCGGGTTCGCCCGCGTTTGAGTGGGGGGAACGTTTGCGGGGCGTGGACGATTACGGCCACACGCAGTTCCATACGCTCGGGCTGCGCACGGCGGGGGAATGGAATCATCTCGATTTTGAATTCGAAGCGGCGTATCAATATGGGGATGCGGCCGGGGTGGGCGTGGGATTCCCCGTGAACGGCCACGGCGATGACAGCGCGTGGTACAACACGTGGGCGGGCCATGGCGATATCGGATACACGTTTCAGGTTAAATTCGAGCCGCGCGTTCACGTCGGGGGCGATTACTATGGCGGCGAAGACCGGCGGCATATCGACTTTCTGGACTGGATCAACCCGTTGTACAAGCCGCGGGCGAGCGTGTCGTTCAACCGCCTCTTCTCGGACTGGGAGAACGACTGCTTCTTCGACGGGAGCGGCATGTCAAACTATTGGATCGCGCGCGCGGGGTTGTCCGCCAGACCCACCGAAGTGTTGGAAGTGACGTTCGATGTCTCCTATCTCCAAGTCGTCGCGCCCTTCGACGCGCCGGTCATGGCCCGGTTTGGCTCGCTTCGGCTGCCCCTGGGCTGGCCCTTGTCGTTCATCACGAAGAACGGGGCGCGGGACCTGGGTTACGAGACGACGCTCACGGCCGCTTATCAGTATTCCGAAGAACTGAGCCTTGAAGCGGGCTGGTCGCATCTGTTCACGGGCAAAGCCTTGCGCGACGGGGCCTTTGTGGACCAGAATGGGATGGGCTTCTTCGGCGGCCTGAGCGATGATGATGCGGACTATTTCTGGCTGGGAACGACATTTACTTTTTGAGCCTGATTTGTGACTGAACTCTTCAAGAGAATCCTGCGTCCCGCGTATCGGGCCTTGCGGCAGACGCCGCTCATTCGGGCGGTGGCGGATCGCGAGCTGCGGATCTTGGGCGCGGAATCCTGGGCCGCGCCGCTGCTGGACAGCTTTATCCACGGCCCGTGCGGGCAGGCCTATGGCGTGACCGCCGAAGAGAAGCGCGAACTGGCCACGCGCTTCCAAGGCAACACGCAGGCCATCCCATCCGGCACGTCGCCGTTGATCCACGTTCTGTTGGCGCGCGAGATTCTCTCGATCCCGCCTGAGACGCGCGGCGATGTGGTGGAGTGCGGCGTATGGAAAGGGGCGAGCACGGCGAGCCTGTCGCTCGTGTGCCGGCGCGCGGGCCGGCGCCTGAAAGTGTGCGATTCGTTTCAAGGGTTGCCGGATGAGGGGGAGAAACGGCACCTCGGGCTGCACACGGGCGTGTATGGCCACTACAAGGCAGGCATGTTCCACGGGGCGCTGGAGGAGGTGCGGGAGCATCTCCGTGAGCACGGGGCGCTGGAGGTCTGCGATTTCGTGCCGGGCTATTTCAACGAATCATTGAAGACGCTCGGCGGCCCGGTCGCGTTCGCCTTTCTGGATGTGGATCTCGAGTCGTCCACCCGCGACTGCCTCAAGGCGCTGTGGCCGCTGCTCGTCGACGACGGGTTCATCTATTCCGACGATGCGGGGGACCTGGATGTCGTCAAGGTCTACTTTGACGCGGTGTGGTGGCGCGAGGAACTGGGCTGTGCCGCGCCCGGCTTTGTGGGCAGCGGTTGCGGGCTTCCACTCAGCCCGTCCTATTCGTCCATCGGCTACACCCGGAAGCTCGGCGCGTTTCGGGCTTCGGAATGGAAAACGGCCCCCTTCCTGCATTATCCGGAATGAGGCCGTTGCGTTGCGTCTTTTGATCAGAATGTTTCGCGATGGACAAACACGCCCGTATCGCGGCGCGGCGTGGCGGGGGGCGTCTCGGCAGGATAGCCGAGCGGCACGAGCGCGGCGAACTCATAGCCTTCCGGGACGTTGAGCACTTGCCGGGCGGCGTCGTGGTCCATCAGGCCAACGACGACAGTTCCCAAGTTCAGCGCATGCGCGGCGAGCGCGATGTTCTGCAGTTGGATGCCCAGGTCGAACATGAACCAATCGCCGAGTTTCGTCGCGTAGTTCCCCTTGTAGAATCCGGCCCGCTTGCGTTCGGCGCAGAGCGCGAGCAGGACGGGGGCTTCGACGACAGCGGCGTACGAGGGATTGCCCTTGGGCACTGCGGACTGCAGTTTGAGGCGGATTTCCGGGTCCGTGATGACGATGATCTCCCAGCACTGCGTGTTTGCCCAGGACTGCGCCCAGCGCGCGGCCTCGAGCACGGCGTTCAGCGTCTCGTCCGGGACCGGGTCCGGCTTGTACTTGCGAATACTGCGCCGCCCGCGAATGATGTCCATGAAATCGGCCATGATGCGTTCCTCCCGAGGTTCTCCCACCAGGGCACAGTGTACCTCTTTTGGGCGTTCGAGGAAAGTCGTTTCGTCAGTCCGGGAAGCGCATGGCCATGGCGAATTCCATGGCGAAATCCATGTCGGTGGACAACTCGACGTGTTTGGTCCGGCGCGCGAGTTCCTCGGCACGGCGGCGTGATTGGGTGGACAGGAGCGCCCAGCGCGCGCCGCTGAGGGAAGTATTGCCGACGTAGCGGATGCGGGTATGTTCGATTTCGGGGGGGATCAGGCCGATGCGCTGGGCGTTGTTGCGCCGGATGAAACTGCCGAAACCGCCCGCGATGAGCACGTGCTTCAACTCGGTGACGTCGAGGCCGGCCTGTTTGAGCAGGATGGCGATGCCGGCGCGGATGGCGCCGCTGGCCAACTGGAGTTCGCGGACGTCGCGCTGATGCAGCGCAACGCCCGGGGCCAGCAGGAATTCGACGGTTTCGTTCTCCGTGCGGCGGACCCGGGCCCGCAATTCGCCGGGCAGGCCTTCGGGCAGGGCTTCCGGCGGCAACATGCGGCCGTCGGACGTTACGATGCCGGCGCGGAGCAGTTCAGCCACCGCATCGATGAGGCCGCTGCCGCAGAGTCCGGCCGGGGGCGCGTCGTCGATCACACTGCAGCGCACGCCGCCATCGAAGACCACTTTTTCGATGGCGCCGCGCGTGGCGCGCATGCCGCAGGAGATGCGGGCGCCCTCGAACGCGGGCCCCGCCGCCGTGGAAGCGGCCCAGAGTTGCCCGTTGTGCGCGAGGACAATCTCGCCGTTGGTTCCAATGTCGACCATGAAGGCCGGGCTTTCCAGTTCGGGTAATTCCGTGGCGAGCATGCCGGCAACCGTGTCGCCGCCGACAAAGCCGCCGATGACCGGGAAGACGTAGCTCCTGCCCCGGGGATGGATGTGCACGCCCAACTCGGCGGCCGGGCGCGCAATGCCGCGGGCGCAGACGGGCACGAACGGCACCTGGCCCAGTTGCGCCGGATTGATTCCGATGAGGAGATGTTCCATCGTCGTATTGCCGGCGAACGTGATCTCGTAGATCTCTTCCCGGCGGATGCCGGCGTCGGCGCAGAGGGCGGCAATCATGACATTCACCTCGCCGAGAATGGCATCGCGCAGCGCGGCCAGATTCTCGGAAGAGGCGCCGGCATGCGTAATGCGGGAGAGCACGTCGTCGCCGAAGCTCGTCTGCGGGTTCATGCGGGAGACGACGGCGCGCTCGGACCCCGTGTGCAGGTCCAGCAGGGTTCCCACGACCGTGGTGGTGCCGATGTCGAAGGCGGCGCCGAAGCTTTGCCCGGTGGTGTTGCCCGCCTCAAAATCGATCAGTTCTTCCTCCGCCAGGACGGCTGTGCCGCGGAAGGCGCCGTCGCGCAGGCGTGGGCCGATGTCACGCACCAGCGGCAACTGGATATCGAAGGGGCCCAGGGCGTTTTCCAGGCGGAGGAGGTCGGGGGCGTCTTCCGTGAGCGAGGGCGGGGGCAGTTCCACGTACTCCTTGCGCACGGCGGGGCGCAAGTCGCCGCAGTGGCCGGTGTCGGAGGCAACCTGGATCTGATGATGGCTTCCGAAGAGCGAGGACTCCGGAATCGCGATCACTGCATCCGCTTCGAGGGTTGTCTGGCACGCCAGCCGCCAGCCCTGGCTCAGGGCTTCCGCGGAGAGTTCGCGGCATTCCGCGTCGTTGGGCACTCCGGCCGCGGTGATCAGGCGCACGCGGCACTTGCCACAACGGCCGCCGCCGCCGCACGGGGTGTCAATCGTGAGACCGGCACGTGCGGCCGCCTCGATGGCCTTGCTGTCTTTGAGGACCGAAACCACGCGTCCCTGCGGCTCGAATTTCACTCGGATCTGGTTTTCCGGCATAATCAGACTCACTCGCTTCAATAACCCGCAGCAGGGTAGCATTCCGTGCGCTGAATTCCAAGCGGTGCCGGGGGACGGGGGGATACCGGAACTCCGTAGGGGTATGAGAGCGGTTGATTACACAGGTCCGTCCACCTATCATGAACTGCGGAATAATAGATGGCCTGTGATTGTCCCAAAGAGGGAGGAAGCCAAACATGATTCGCCTTGCAGCCACCGTGTTTGTCGTTGTGCTGGGATGTGCCGCATGCGGTGGGCATTCCACCGCGCCGGGAGCGCCGGCCAGCCGCACCCCTGTGGCGGCTGCCATAGCCCCGGTGCAGCCGGCTAAGTTCACGATTCCGTACGAGGCCGTAGGTTCGGTGCGATCCAGAGCCTCCAGCACGATTCAGAGCAAGATTGTGGGACATGTCACCGCGGTTCACGTGAAAGAAGGCGACCTGGTGGAGACGGGCCAGTTGCTCGTGGAGATAGACAACCGCGAGGCGGCTGCGCAGGAACAGAAGGCGCAGAGTGCCTTGAACGAATCGCAGCAGGCGCTCGACGGCGTCGAGAAAGCCGCCGCCGCCGCGCAGCAGGCGGAAGTGGCGGCTTCGGCCCGTTATTCGCTCGCGAAATCCGATTTTGACCGCATCAGGCAACTGGCAGAGCAGAACGCGACGTCTCGCCAGAAACTCGACGAGGCGGAAGCGCAGTTCAAGGGCGCGTCGGCCTCGTTGCAGGAGGCGACGGAGACCGCCCGCAGCTATCTGTCGAAGAAGGCGGAGGTGATGGCGCGCATCGAACAGGCCCGGGCGGAGATCGAGAATATGCGGGCCGGATTGAGCTTCACGAAGCTCACGTCGCCGCTGACCGGTATCATTACTCGCAAGAGTGTCGAGGTCGGCGACCTGGCCGCGCCCGGCGTGCCCCTGCTCGAAGTTGAGGACAGGCAGAATTACCGGCTCGAGGCCCTGGTGGATGAAGGCCAGATTCACCGGATGCACACGGGAGACAAGGTGGCGGTGATGATTGACGCGCTGGGCCAGCAGCGCATCGACGGGTCCGTGACGCAGATAGTGCCTTCGGCGGAGCAGAACAGCCGCACTTTTGTGGTGAAGATCGACCTGCCCGCGAACGAGGGCTTGCGCTCGGGGATGTTCGGCCGGGCCGAATTCACGGCGGGCGAGAAGGAGGTGCTGGCGGTGCCGGCGGCGGCGGTTGTGACGCGCGGACAGCTCACCGGGGTCTATGCGGTGGGCGGCGACAACGTCGCGCGATGGCGTCTGATCACCGTCGGCAAACGCCAGGATGCGGTCGTGGAAGTGCTCTCCGGGCTTCGGGAAGGCGAGGAGATCGTGACGGATCATCTTGAGCAGATCGGCGACGGCACGCCGATCCAGCGCTAGCGAGGTCCCCATGAGCGCCATTACGCACACGCTCGGCCTGGCGGGAACGGCGGCCCGGGCCTTTGTGGACTCGAAACTGACTCCGCTGATCATCGGGGCGTCGCTCCTGCTGGGCCTTGGGGCGGTCTATCTGCTCCCGCGGGAGGAAGAGCCTCAGATTATTGTGCCGATGATCGACGTCTTTGTGCAGTCTCCGGGCAGCTCGGCGCAGGAGGTCGAAGAGCGCGTCACGAAGCCGATGGAAAAGCTCTTGTGGGAGATTCCGGGCGTCGAGTACATCTACTCGACGTCGAGCCCGGGCACGTCTTTGGCCATTGTGCGCTTCCTCGTCGGCACGAAGGAAGAGGACGCGGTGGTCCGGCTGAACCAGAAGCTGTATTCGAATTTCGACCTCATTCCGCCGGGAACGAGCCAGCCGATGATCAAGGCGCGCTCTATTGACGATGTGCCGATTCTCGCGCTGACGCTGTCGAGCGACCACTATGATCATTACACGCTGCGGCGGCTTGCCGCGCAATTGCATGACGCGGTGAAGGAGGTGCCGGACGTCTCCGAGGTGCGGCTGATTGGCGGCCAGCGCCGCCAGATGCGGGTTGTGCTCGATCCCGGGCGCATGTCCGCCTACAACATCGCCCCCGCCGCGATCCTGCCGCGGCTGAGCCAGGTGAACTCCCAGGCGCAGGCGGGAAGCTTCGCGGAAGGCAACCGCGAGTTTCTCGTTGAGGCCGGCGGCTTTCTCAAGGATGCGGACGAAATCGGCCGCGTGGTGATTGGCGTGTTCAACGACCGCCCGGTGTATCTCCGGGACGTGGCCGAGGTGATGGACGGCCCGGAAGAACCGGCGGACTATGTGTATACGGCCTCGGGGCCGCAGTCGGCGCACAGTCCGTCGGTTGGCGGCACGGCGGTTCCCTCCTCGCAGGACTTTACGCCCGCGGTGACGCTGTCCGTGGCGAAGCGCAAGGGGACGAACGCGATCGTGGTTGCGGACCACGTGATTGAGAAGATGAACGCGCTGCGCGGGATCCTGATTCCGGACGATGTGCAGGTGACGATTACGCGGAATTACGGCGAGACCGCGCGCGAGAAATCGAACGAGCTGCTGTATCATATGTTCCTTGCCGTCGTGTCTGTGACGATACTCATCGCGTTCGCGCTGGGTTTCCGCGAGTCGGGCACCGTGGGCCTGGCCATTCCCGTGACACTCGCGCTCACGCTGGTTGTCTTCTACTTCTACGGATACACGATCAACCGGGTGACGCTCTTCGCGCTGATCTTCTCCATCGGCATCCTGGTCGATGACGCCATTGTGGTCGTGGAGAACATTGTCCGGCACGTTCACTTGCCGGAGAACAAAGACCGGAGCCTCATGACGGTTGCGGTCGAGGCGGTGGACGAGGTCGGCAACCCGACGCTGCTCGCCACTGCGGCGGTGATCGCGGCCATTCTGCCGATGGCGTTCGTGCGCGGCCTGATGGGGCCGTACATGGAGCCGATCCCGATCGGCGCGTCGGCGGCCATGCTGTTCTCCGTGGCGATTTCGTTCATTGTGACGCCGTGGGCCGCAGTGCGCCTGCTGCGGCACAAGAAGAGCTCCGCGGCCCACGATCGCGCCGAGGGCTGGCTGGACCGGCTTTATCGGCGCGTGATGCGTCCGCTGGTGGTGGCGCCGCTCTGGCGTCATGTCTTTCTCGCGGGAATCGTCGCGTTGCTGTTGCTGGCGTGCTCCCTCGTACCGCTCCGGCGCGTGCTGGTGAAGATGCTGCCGTTCGACAACAAGAGCGAGTTCCAGGTGATTGTGGATATGCCCGAGGGGACGACACTCGAGGAGACGGCGGCGGTCACACGCGAGATCGGCGACTATATTCGCACGCAGCCGGAAGTCACGGACTTGCAGACGTATGCCGGCACGGCCTCCCCGCACAACTTCAACGGACTGGTTCGCCACTACTTCCTGCGGCGCGGGGCAAATGTGGCGGACATCCAGGTGAACCTGGCATCGAAGGAGCACCGGAGCGCGCAAAGCCACGCGATCGCCAAGCGCATGCGGCCGGCGATTCAGGAGATTGCGAAACGGCGCGGCGCGCGCGTCAAAGTGGCGGAAGTACCGCCCGGACCGCCCGTGCTGCAGACGCTCGTGGCCGAGATCTACGGGCCGGACTATGCACGGCAGCTCGAGGTCGCGCGGCAGGTGCGCGACATCTTCGACAGCGTTGAGGGCGTGGTCGACGTGGACTCGTACATCGAGGACGATCAGACGAAATTCCGCTTCGTGGTGGATCAGGAGAAGGCCGCGCTGAACGGCATTTCCGTGGACCAGATTACGCGGACGCTTGAACTGGCGCTGGAAGGGACCGTGACCGGGCTCGCGCACAGCCCGCGGGAGAAGGAGGACGTGCCGATTGTGCTCCGCCTCGACCGGGCGCAACGTTCGAGCGTGGAGAACCTCAAGCAGATCAAAGTGCAGGGGCCGGAGGGCAATCTGGTTTCGCTCGGCCAACTGGTAAAGATCGAGGAAAGCATCGCCGACAAGAGCATTTATCACAAGAACCTGATGCCGGTGACGTACGTGACGGGCGACGTGGGCGGGCGCGAGGAAAGCCCGGTCTATGTCATCCTGACGCTGATGAAACGGGTGGCCGCGATCAGCCTGCCCGAAGGTTATGCGCTGGAGCAGTGGTCGACGCGCCAGCCTTTCTCCACGGAGAAGCTTGCGCTGAAATGGGACGGCGAGTGGTACATCACGTACGAAGTCTTTCGCGATCTCGGCCTGGCGTTCGCCGCCGTGCTCGTGCTGATATTCATCCTCGTCGTGGGCTGGTTCCAGTCCGTCAAGACGCCCTTCGTCATCATGGCGGCGATCCCATTCTCGCTCGTGGGCATTCTCCCCGCGCACTGGCTCATGGGCGCCTTCTTCACCGCCACCTCGATGATCGGGTTCATCGCGGGCGCGGGGATTGTCGTGCGCAATTCGATCATCCTTGTCGATTTTATCGAGCTGCGGCTGAGACAAGGCATGCCCTTGGCGGAGGCCGTCATCGATGCCGGTGCGGTGCGCTTCCGCCCGATGCTTCTGACCGCGGCCGCGGTCGTCGTGGGCGCCTCCGTAATCCTCTTCGATCCGATTTTCCAGGGGCTCGCCATCTCGCTTATGGCGGGTGAAATCGCCTCGCTCCTGCTCTCGCGCATGGCCGTGCCCGTGCTCTATTACCTCTCCCGACGCGGGGAGTTGGCGAAGGCTCAGTAAGACCTCGTCTCCCTTGGCCGGGTCGCGGACGACCGCGGCCTACTGGCGAGGAGCAATATCAGGAGAAGAGTTCGCCTTGAGGCGGGGCCGGCGGATGCGATAGATTCAGGGAGGACAATGCAGGACGTTGTCCGGAACTTGTGCAGGAAAGCGAGCAAGGGCAGGATACATGGGCCTCAGAAGAAAGCCATTGGACCCGGAGCGGATGGCGCGGATTGTGGCGGAGGCGCGCCGGGGCCAGGATCTCCGGGCGAAGAGCTATCGGGATCAGGCGCTCAATTTGTTTCCGCATGTGTGCGCGCGGTGCGGGCGCGAGTTCTCGGGCAAGGACCTGCGGGAACTGACCGTGCATCACAAGGACAGCGACCACATGAATAATCCGCCGGATGGGAGCAATTGGGAGCTGTTGTGCGTGTATTGTCACGACGACGAGCACGTGACGCCCGAACAGCGGGGCCACTATGAGGGTTCGCCGTTGCGCAACAGTGGAATGCCGGCCCTGGGTTTCAATGCCTTCGAGGGATTGAAGAATTTCCTGCCGCCCGAAAGCCCCCGGGAAGACACGCCGTCCGAAGACGCGCAATGACAACGACGCCCGGAGCAGGGCTCCGGGCGCGATCACGTACACGCTGCATCATCCCGGTTCCAGCCACAGACGCGGCCATTGACCGGGCAAAGCGCCAGGTTATGCGGACTTGGCGAGGTTCGCCGCGGCGAAATCCCAGTTCAGGAGGTTGTCGAGAACCTGCTGGGTGTATTTCGGGCGCTCGTTGCGGTAATCGATGTAGTAGGCATGCTCCCACACGTCGATGGTCCAGAGTGCGGTCTGGCCGTGTTTCAGGGGGAGATCGGCATTCCCGGTCTTGACCACTTTGAGCTTGCCGTCATCGAGCACGAGCCAGGCCCAACCGGAGCCGAACTGGGTGGTGGCTGCGGCGGCCAGTTCTTCCTTGAGCTTGGCCACGTTGCCGAAGTCGCGCTGGATCAGTTCGAGGAGCTTGCCCTGCGGTTCCCCGGCGCCCGGCTTGAGGCCGTTCCAGTAGAAAGTGTGGTTCCACACTTGCGCGGCATTGTTGAAGACCCCGCCCTCGGCGGCCAGGATAATCTCTTCGAGGGACTTCTCGGCCAGGGGGGTGCCGTCGATAAGTTTGTTAAGGTTGTTCACGTAGGCCTGATGGTGCTTGCCGTAGTGATATTGCAGGGTTTCCGGGCTGATGATGGGCGCCAGCGCGTCTTGCGCGAAGGGCAGCGGTGCCAGTGTAATTGCCATGGTTTCCTCCTTTTCGGTCAGGCCATGATTCACGTCATGGTTGGGTAGGGATTTCCTTCTCGCTTCCTAAGAACCTTGCAGGACACGGTTTTATTCCAACGGGCAGCAGATCCCACACCGTCTGCCGGGGCCCCGTTCAGGATTTCAGCGCTTCTTCTCGGCCGGCGCTTTCTCTTCTTTCCCGGGTGCGGGCGCGAAAAGCTCCAGCAGCACAAGCAGCACGAGCCCCCCGACGATGGCCAAGTCCGCAACATTGAAGATGCCGGTGCGCAGCGACCAGGTGCCGACGCCGATGCCCATGTTCATGAAGTCGACGACTTCTCCGCCCCGAAACATCCGGTCGATCAGGTTGCCCACGCCGCCCGAGAGAATCCAGGCGAGCGCGGTGGTGACGCCGAAGCTCAGGGTGTGCCGGGCGACCAGAATGGCGCCGACGGCCACAAGAATGACGGAGTTGAGGCCGATGAGCAGCCAGGCGCGAATGGAGTCGTCGAGGGTGCTGAAGAGGCTGAGGAAGGCGCCCGTGTTTGTGGCAAACTGAAAGCGGAAGAGGTCATTCGGCGCCCATCCTTTTGGAAAGGCAATGGGCGCGTGCCCTTTCAGGGTGTGGATGGCGATCTCTTTTGTTGCCTGGTCCAGGATAACGAGGGCCAGCATCATGGAAACCGCCAGTACGAGCCGGCGCACCCTTGTCATTCCAGACTCTCCTATTGCGTGAACCCGGTAGTGTGGCGCCCTACTGCAGCTTGGCCGGGGCCGGGGGGGCCATGGGTTTGACGAGTTCGTCATTCGTGGGCTGGTGTCCCGGCGCCATATGTTGCGGGGCCACGTCCTTTTGGGTCAGTTCGCCGCCCTTCTTGCCCGGTCCCAAGTCGGCTTCAGAAATCGTGTAGAAGAACTTGGTGCCCGCGCCGCGGTTGAGCGTGAGCGTGCCGTTGATGAGGACGGGTTCTCGAAAGAGCTTGGTGGACTTGCCCTTGGCCATCTGGATGATCATGACATCGCGCATGGGCGGGGACTGGCAGAAGTAGCACTCGATCGGGAGGGGGAGCAGCAGAAATTCCGTCATTTCCCGGAACTCTTCGAGGGGGACCATGAAGCCGACGATGTCGACCCGCTGCTTGTCCAGGGCTTCGAGCTTCGGATCGAAGGTGGGGCCTTTCTTTATCGTCCCGGTCGTTTTCTGAAGGACGGGCCATTGCAGCAACTCGAGCCCTTCGGATTTCCGTTCCTGCTCTGTTTGCTTGCGGATGGTTGCCATCCGGTCCGCCAGTTGGTTCCGGTCGCCCCAGCCCTTGAACAGGACAATCCCCGCGACGATGGCGACAATGCTGACGAGGATGACTAGGTCACGTTTGGTTCGGCGGCGCATAATTCGGAAGTAATCCTTTGCGTGATTCTGGGCCCGCGGAATCGGGCGGCAACGGGGGAATTATGCCATAAAGCCGGGTGGCGCGTCATATTGTGCATGGGCGTTGCTCAGCGCTCCGCGAGGTCATGGGCGACATCGCCGTGATAGGCCTGCCAGGCCGGCAGAATGCCCGCGATCAGGCCCACCAGCGCCACAGTGGCGAAGGCGCCCAGGTGCTCCGTGGTCAGATTGAACGCGGAGATGGTCAATCCGAAGCGCCACGCGAGGTATTTTCCAAGTCCGAAGCTGACCGCGCCGCCGACGAGCCACCCGCAGCCGATGCCGAGGATCGTCACCCAGAAGGCTTCGATCAGCACGGCGCCAAAAATGTCGTAGGTGGACGCGCCCAAGGCGCGCATCACCGCGAGGTCGCGCTTGCGCTGAATGATTGAGAGATACAGGCCGATGAGAATGGAGAGCGCGGAGATAATGACGACGAGATAGCCCACGGCGAGCAGGACCAGTTTGGCGGTTCCGAGGAACTGGTCATAGAAGGTGGCAATCTCGTTGATGGGGATGGCCGCCATGACGCTGGTGGTCTCGCGGATCTTCTCCCTGTACTGGAAGCGGAGCAGCTGGCTCTGCAACTGGACGAGGACGGCGGTGATCATGGACTCCGGTTTCGCGCCCCACTCCTGATAGGCGGCCTCTTCCTCTTCTTCGGGATGCCCGGCCTCGGCCTCGTGGTGTTCCTCGTGGGCTTCTCCGGATTCGTTCGGGCCGTGCCGATGCGCGTCCCACACGGAATTGAGGGAAGTGTAGACGGCCCGGTCGAAGGGGGAACCGGAGGGCTTCAGGATGCCCACTACAGTGTAGGGCAGGTTCGCATGAGAATGCCCGCCCAGCGACTCGGGCACGGCAATGACCCCATGGGTGCTGACGAAAGTCTCGCCCACTTTCAAGCCGGTCTGTTGCGCGACCGCGGCGCCCAGCACCGCCTCCATGCTCTTCTCGAAGTACCGCCCGTCCGCCAGTTGGAAGGGGGCCCGCTGCGCGCCGGTCAGGAGGCTTTCCCACTTGTGCTCGAAGAGTTCGCGCACGGTTCCGACAATCCGGAACCCGAGATAGCTGTCGCCAATGCTGATGGGGAACGCGGCCTTGACGTATTCCTTGTCCGCCTTGAGCTGTTCGTATTCGGCGTAGGGAATGTTGCCGGTGGGCGAATCCATGAAGTAGACGCTGCTCAGGACCAACTGCAGGGGAGAGCCTTTCGCGCCCACCACGAGATCGAAGGCCTGGCCCTCTTCTTCGAAGCGTTTGCGGGTTTCCTCGCGCAGGGTGAGCACGGAGGAAATCAGTGCCACGGCCAGCGCCACGGACAGAATCGTCAGTATCGTCGTGAATTTCCGATTCCAGAGGTAACTCCAGGCGATGTGCCAGAGGCTCATGGCGCCACCTCCTGCACGAGTCCCGTGCAATCGTAGAGGGCGGGCAGTCGATCCGCGATCTCGCGGGCATGCGTCACGAGGAGCAGGGTCACGTTGCTTTCGCGGCAGAGTTCAAGGAGCAGGTCCATCACCGCGGTGGCGGTCTTGGGGTCGAGGCTGCCCGTGGGCTCATCGGCCACAATCAGCTTGTGCTTGTTGGCCAGCGCGCGCGCGATGGCCACCCGCTGTTGCTCGCCCACGCTCATCGTCTTGGGTTTGCTGTGCAGGCGGTGCCCGAGTCCCACGCGTTCGAGGAGCGATTCTGCGCGCGGCTTCCATTCCGCGGCAGGGATCGTGTCGCTGAAGCGCATGCTCAGCATTACGTTCTGCATCGCCGTGAACGGCGCGAGCAGGTTGAAGGTCTGGAAGACGAACCCGACGCGTTCGCCCCGGAACGCATCCAATTGGCCTTCGCTCAGGCCCGAAATGTCGATTCCGTCCACCTGCACCTTGCCCGAATCCGCCCGCAAGAGGCCGGAGATCAGGTTCAGCAGCGTGCTCTTCCCGCAGCCGCTCGGTCCCCAGAGCGCCATATGCACTCCCTCGGGCACGTGCAGCCGCTCACAATAGAACTGCACGCCGGGACCCAGTTGCCGGCGGCATTCTTCGACGATGATCATCGTGGAAATCCTTTCAGGACGCGTCCCGGCGCCTGCAGTCACCCTTCGCCTTGAGGCGAGAGGACCTCCGGTGGCAGCACGCCATCCTCGGCCGATTCTAGCAAGGGAGCAATGTCAACTCAATGGGCTTGCCTCGGCGGTTCACGCCTGCAGGTCCGGGATCAGACGCTGAAGAGGCCTTTCTGAAAGTCGGCAAGGTCCCGGAGACCACCTGTGATACGTCTTGTTTCATCGGGCACGTCCGCATTCTCAGAATGACGATCTGGATGGGCACTGATCATTTCCGGAGGCAGGCGGTCCGGGCGGGCTCTCGATCACCGGCCCGCCTTGTCCCGGCGGGCCTTGAGTTCCCGCCAGTTGCTGATCTGGATGTGTTCCTCTTCGAGCGTCTTCTTGACGCGCGGATCGAGCATGGCCGCGAGGTCGCCCTTGCGGGTGGGGCCGTCGCCGGAGATGGCCGCATAGTCTTCCGTGAGCACAGTGCAGTGTAGGATGATTTCCAGAATGCCCGGCTTCATGCCGCGGAGTGTTTGGATGTACTTTTCGACCTTGTCTTCGCCTTTCCAGTCGTACGTGGCGGCGATGGCATCGTCGACCACGGGCAGCCCGGCATCCCACAGGCGCCGGGCGCAAGCCTTCATGGGTTCGGATATCTCCGGGAACTCCTGACGAAGATACTGGAGGTGGCCGCCCGGCAAGAACGCGGGGATCTTCTTCTCGATGCTCACCTTGACATAGCGTTCCGTGAACTCGGGTGACATGAAGAGTGTGCCCATGTGTGAATCGAGGTGGCCGATCGGCAAGCCGAGCGTTTCCGCGCGGTCAATCTGGGCCCGGATCTCCTTTTCGATCTCGTCGGGCGTGGCGTGCGCCACAACCGCGGCCACGCTCGGCCAGAGGCATCCTTCGGGGTCCGTCAGGCCGGTTACTTGGGGTTTGCCCGCCAGCGGCCCCCAACGATAGGCCTTCCATTCCGAGGTCAGCGTAAGGTGCAGCCCGGCGTCGAGTTCGGGATGACTCTTGAGGTAATGCGCGTACTCACTGACCCAGGGACATGGCATCATGATGCTGCACGAGGTGGCCACGCCTTCTTCCATGGCTTTAATGGCGCCGAGATTCGAGCCGTGGGACATGCCCACGTCATCCACATGGAAGATGACGACCTTGCCGTCCGGTCCCCAACCGAGCCGCTCCGCATAGGTACTTTCCTGCCCTTGGGCCGCGGGGAGCAGGAACAGGAAGAGGGTGAATATCCAGAAGTTTTTCGACATGCTTCGCCTCCTTCTTTCGGGTCTTGCCGAGTTACGTGTGCCGACCCCCCACTCCGAACGTCGGGCCACTCAAAGAATATACTGGACAAATAGGTTGTATTATGCAAAAATCTCTCTACCGATTCAGTGGCATTCAACAGGTGTTCGGATCTGGACTTATGGAAAACGATGATTTCGGCACACAATCGCTTGGGGACCGGCTGTACGCGGATGCTGTCTGTGCCCAATGCAGCACAGTAAATCCCGAAGGCACCCTCATCTGCAAGACCTGCGGGAACAATCTGCGGGATCAGCGGACGATACGTCTCTCGGCGGATCAGGAGTTGGTGAATCAGGGCAAGCCCGATGAGCAGCGGCGGTGGATGCTCGGGCTGTTGCCAGTCCTTGGCCTGTTGCTGGTGCTTTGGGTGTCGCTGAATGTGGACACCATCACGGGGTGGCTGGTTTCGACCGGGGGCAGCGGCCCTGCCCCGGATGCCTTGTGGGCCGGCGCGGACGCCGCGGTCTATGAGCAACTCCTGACGGAATTGCAGGAGAAGGGCCCCACGTCCGCCGAGGCCCGGGCAGTGCTCGGCAACTACGACCGGGGAGATGTTCTGGACGGCATCTATGTGATTGCGCAAGCGACTCCGCTCGGCCCCCGCGTGGTGGGGTCTGCGTTGATCCAGCAGAAGGAAGACACAGCCTACTTTGTGGCAAAGTTGGGCGAGCAGGCGGAAGTGCGCGGCAAGGCAGTGCAGCAGGGCAGTGCCTGGGCAGCCGGATACGAGACGGCGGGCGCGCTGCAGGGCGGCCGTCACTTTGCGGTGTCAGGCGTC
Source organism: Candidatus Hydrogenedentota bacterium (assembly GCA_903837785.1). Lineage (GTDB taxonomy): Bacteria > Hydrogenedentota > Hydrogenedentia > Hydrogenedentales > CAILVY01 > CAILVY01. The sequence continues at coordinate 24,964 of CAILVY010000013.1, read as the reverse complement.
GCCTTGCGCAAGCCGGATGGCTGGTACGAGTGTTTCGGGCAGAGCGAAGTGTCAGAAGACGGCTACGATTTCTTCGCGTACAAGGTGCCGGAACGGGAAGCCCCGCCGGAGTCCTAGCGCGTGCGTACGCACGAGGCTGTGCGCTGAATCCCCCTGCTGGCAGTGTCTCACCCGCATGTCGTATGCTTACCGAGCGGCATTCATATTCCTGTTCGCGCAGGGTTTCCACAAAAGGAATTATCAGACTATGGCCGAAGGCGGCATGTTTGGACGATTGAAGGACCGGCTGAGCAAGACCCGCGAGAACCTCGTGGGAAATGTGAAGCGCCTTTTTGGCGGCCGGTTGAAGATAGACGACGAGGTTTTCGATCAGCTCGAAGAGATACTCATCGAGGCCGATGTCGGCGTGGACACGACGATGAGCATCCTAGACGACATGCGCGCCATGGCGCGCGAGCGTGGTTTCACCACGCCCGAGGAACTGTATGAAGCGCTCAAGGAAGAAATGATCCGGCTTTTGGAGCCTGGGGATCACGCGCTGAACTGGACCGCGCCGGAGAAGCCGCACGTCACGTTAATCACAGGCGTCAACGGGTCGGGAAAGACGACGACGGCCGGCAAGCTGGCGGCCAAGCTCATTGCCGACGGACGGGCCGTGCTGCTGGGCGCGGCGGACACGTTCCGCGCCGCCGCGGCCGAACAACTGAGCATCTGGAGCGAGCGCAGCGGCGCCGGCATCATCAAGCACAAGGAGGGGTCGGACCCGGCGTCGGTGGCCTATGATGCCGTGGACGCCGCCATTGCCCGAGGGGTGGACAACCTCCTGATCGACACGGCGGGCCGCCTTCACACGAAGGTGAACCTGATGGAGGAGTTGAAGAAGATTCAGCGGGTCATGCGCAAGCGTCTTCCCGAGGCGCCGCACGAGGTGCTGCTGGTGCTCGATGCGACCACGGGCCAGAACGGGCTGCAGCAGGCGCGGGTCTTCACGGAGGCGCTCGAAGTGACGGGGGTCATTTTGACCAAGCTTGACGGCACGGCGAAGGGCGGCATGATTGTCGCGATCCAGAAGGAACTTGGGATACCCATTAAGCTCATCGGCGTAGGCGAGGGCATTGACGATCTCCAGCCCTTCCACGCCCGGGAGTTTGTCGAAGCGCTGTTTGGTTAGCCGGAGCAGATAGCCGCAGACAGGAGAAGAGCCCGTGAAGCAAGCCGCAAACGAGCTGCGTTCGAGCATTGGCGAAGGGTTGGTGGCGGAGGGAATCCTCACGGAGGACCAGTTGCGCCGCGCGCTTCGCGTGCAGCAGCTGCTCGAAGAGCCCCGGCCCCTGCTCGATGTGCTGGTGGAACTGGGCTACGCCAACCGGCAGGTGCTGAATACGGCCATCGCCAAACTGGGGGCCGGCATGCGGCTGGGCGAAGTGCTGGTCGAGCAGGGCCTGATCAGCGCCGAAACCCTCGAGATGGCGTTGAATGCGCAGCGTGAACGGGGGGTGCGCCTGGGCGAAGCCTTGATCGACCTCGGCGCGATCAATCAGCGCCTCCTGCTGCAGAACATCGCCAACCAGGCCCGCGCCGCCTTCATCGAGCCTTCTTTCGCCATGATCGACCCCTCGCTGCTGCGGGGCGTGTCGCCGGAATTCCTGGCCAAGCACGGCTGTGTGCCGATCAGCAAGGACAGCGAAGGCCGGGTTACGGTGGTGGTTTCCGATCTCCAGGACGCCAATTGCCGCCAGGCCATCGAGGATCTCTTCCAGGGAATCCAGGTGTTGGCGCTCGGCCCGGAAGATGCCATCCGCAAGACGATCGAGGATTTCCGGGCATATCGGCAGCACCTGGCGGGCACCGAGAGCATCACGGCGGTCAGTTCCGAGGAGACGGTTGTCCGCCTCGTTGAACACATCCTCACGCAGGCCACGGAGGAGGGCGCCAGCGACATCCACATCGAACCGCTTGAAAACAAGGTGCGTGTCCGGTACCGGATTGACGGGGTGCTCGTCTACAAGACGGACCTGCCGCTTGACCTGCACTCACGGATCGTGTCGCGCATCAAGGTGCTGGCGGAAGCCAATATCACGGAGCATCAGCGGCATCAAGGCGGCCGGATGGTCTTCAAGATCGGACCCCGGCAATTCGACATGCGGCTTTCGATCTACGTCACTATCCACGGCGAGTGCGTCGTGCTCCGCGTGCTGAACAAGGAAATGGGGCTGTTGAGCATCGAACAACTGGGCATGAGCCCGGCGATGTTGCAGCGCTACCGGGAGGACGTGCTGGATCTGCCCACGGGTGTGGTGCTCATCACGGGGCCGACGGGTTCGGGCAAGACGACGACCCTGTACAGCAGCCTGGACTACTGCAACAAGATCTCGGCCAAGATCATCACCGCGGAAGATCCCGTGGAGTATGTCATTGACGGCATCATCCAGTGCACGATTTCCGACAAGTGGGGCCGTTCCTTCGAGGCCACCCTCCGGGAAATGGTGCGCCAAGACCCCGACATCATCGTGCTCGGCGAAATCCGCGACAAGGTGTCCGCGGAGGTGGCCATTCAGGCGGCGCTCACCGGCCACAAGGTTTACTCCACGTTTCACACGGAGGACTCAATCGGCGGCCTGCTCCGCCTGATTGACATGAACATCGAAACCTTCCTCATTTCCTCGACGGTGATTTCGGTGATCGCGCAGCGCCTGCTCCGGCGCATCTGCCCGAAGTGCTGCACGCCGTATGTGCCGAATGTGCGCGAGGTGCAGGCGGCGGGGCTGGATATCCGGGAGGTCCGCGAGTACACATTCAAGAAGGGCCGGGGCTGCGCGCACTGCATGTACACGGGATACCGCGGCCGCATCGCGGCCTACGAATTGCTCATCCTGAACGAGGGGGTCAAGGAGGCCATTCTTCAGAAGAAGACCGCGCATGACATCCGGCGGATCAGCGTGGAAACGAGCGGTCTGGTCAGCATGCGCGAGGATGCCGTGGCCAAAGTGGTCAAGGGCATCACGACCTTCGAGGAAGTGTTGCAGCACACGCCGCGCACCTTCACCATGCGGCCTTTGCGCCAGATTGTCAGCCTGTGTCAATAGGAGGAACCGCCGTGAGTGTCTGCCCCTACTGTTCCGCCAGCCTGAGCGCGAACCAGAAGCCTGCCGGCAAGCCGGAGATCTCGTCGTGCCGCGCCTGCATGAATCCGCTGATCATCGAGTGGTCCGGCGCCAATGTCGTCTGCCGGCCGGTGGGCGCGCCGCGCGACATTCGCCAACTGGCGCCGGAAGGTTCGATTGGCGGCGCCATCTTCTCGGAGTTGCCGGGCGCCATGGAACGCCTGCCGGTGCTCCCCGAAGTGGCTCAGCGCATCCTGGCCATGGTCAATGATCCGAATGTCACGATGAACGAACTGGGTCAGGTGGTCCGGGAAGATTCCGTGATTGCCGTCAAGATGATGCAGTTGGCCAACAGTCCTGTCTACGGGGGGCTGCAGGAAGTCCGGGACCTCAACATGGCGTGCGCGCGCCTGGGGATGAAGGTGATCTGCAACGCGGTGCAGGCGATCGCGAACAGCCATCTGTACAAGACCCAGGATCCCCGGCTGGACACGCACATGCGGAACCTCTGGCGGCACTCGGTGGCGGTGGCGCACTGCGCTTCTGAACTGGCGATCCTCCTGGCCGTGCCGCGCCCGGAATCCCTGTTTCTGGCCGGCCTCGTTCATGACATCGGCAAGGTGGTCCTGCTCGACATCATCGCCCGGAGTCCGGCGGGCCCTCTCCGCGAAGTGCTTGCATCGCCGGGGCTGCTTGCCGAGGCGCTCGAGGGATTCCACGGGGTGACGGGACTGCAAGTGATGCAGCATTGGGGGCTTCCCGCGGAATTCTCCGTAACGACGTTCTGCCATCACGATCCCACGCTCTCGCCCGACGAAGACCTTGCGCCCAGGGTGCATATCGTCGCCTTGGCAAACGCCATCGCGCGCGTTGAGGGTTTCAGCATGAGCGGCGAGGCCGAGACGTTGTATCTCACAAGCCATGCCTCGGCCCGCTACCTGAATCTCAACGACATCAAGCTCGCAAGCTTGCGCGTGGATCTGGCCGACACGCTCGAAGCGATACTCGAAGCCGTGACGCCCTGATTTCGTTCCGACTCCGGAAGGCCGGCGCCAGAGGCTTACATAGTGCGCAGCCGGTTCGGCTGCGAGGGAAAGGGAGGGTGCCCCATGTGTCCGTGCCGGAGCGTGTTCTTCGCGATTCTCTGTGCTTCCCTCGCCGCCATGGCGGGGATCTGCGCCGCCGTGCCGCCGGAGGAGGCTGCGCGCCAGTTGGTCGAACGAGTGTTGCCCGACAAGACCGGAATCTTCTCGTTTGAAGCGAGCCCGAACGCGGCTTCCCGGGACGCCTTCTCGTATCGCGCGGACGACGGGAAGGTCTCGATTCGGGGAACGAGCGTGGGGGCCATGGCGGCCGGCCTGCGCCACTACCTCCAGCACACGGCCCACGCGGATCAGTCGATCTTCTGGGGCAACGCGCCCTTTACTGCCGCGCCGGCCGGCGCCGCCGAATGCACGACGCCTTTTGTCTATCGCTATTGCTTCAACTACTGCTGTTTCAGCTACTCGATGGCGTGGTGGGACTGGCAGGAATGGGAGAAAGCCATCGACTGGATGGCCCTGCATGGCATCAACATGCCGCTGGCGGTGACGGGCCAGGAGGCGGTCTGGCAGCAGGTCGGGCGGCGGCTTGGGCTGAGCGATGCGGACCTCGAAACATTCTTCGTCGGGCCGGCCTATCTGCCGTTCGGATGGATGGGGTGCATTGACGGCTGGGCCGGGCCGTTGCCGCAGCGCTGGATTGACGCGCACCTCGACCTTGGCAAAAAGATTGCCGCCCGCGAACGCGAACTGGGCATGACCCCCGTGCTGCAGGGCTTCACCGGGCATGTTCCAGCGGCGCTGAAGAAGAAGTTCCCGGAGGCGAAGTTTCAGCAGCTTCCAAGCTGGTGCGGTTTCCCGGGCACCCTCTTTCTCGACCCGGCCGATCCGCTCTTCGAACGCGTCGGCAAGCTCTTCATCGAGGAACAAACGAAGGCGTTCGGAACGGATCATCTTTATGCGTCGGACACGTTCATCGAGATGAGTCCGCCCAGCAACGATCCCGCGTTCCTCGCCCGGATGGGCGAGGCGGTGTACAAGGCGATGGCCGCGGGCGACGCACAGGCCGTGTGGGTGATGCAGGGCTGGCTCTTTGTGAACAATCCCAACTTCTGGAAGCCGCCGCAGGCCAAGGCCCTACTCGGCGCGGTGCCCGATAACAAGATGATTGTCCTGGACCTCTTCTGCGAATCGGATCCCGCGTGGTCAAAGACGGAGTCGTTCTACGGGAAGCCGTGGATCTGGTGCATCATTCAGAGCTTCGGAAACCAAGTCAGCCTGCATGGCGGACTCCCGCAAATCGCGGAGGAGCTGCCCTCGGCCTTCGCCAGCGAGCAGCGGGGCAAGCTCTGCGGCACGGGTTTCATCATGGAAGGGCTGGGACACAATCCGGTCGTGTACGATCTGCTCAGCGATCTGACCTGGAAACCGGACGGCATCAAGCTGGACGAGTGGATTGCGGACTATGCAATCAGCCGCTATGGACAAGCCCATCCGAAGGCCGCGGACGCCTGGCGCATCCTGATCGAAACGGCCTATCGTTCGCCCGGCCAGACGGGTTCGGTGATTCAGGGCCGGCCTTCGTTGAGCGCGGGCACTTCCTGGAACAGCGGCCAGCGCGCCTATGATCCGGTCCGGTTGGCCGAAGCGTGCCGGTTGCTGCTGGAGGCTTCGGACGCGCTGGGGAGCGTGGATACGTATCAATACGATCTGACGCACGTCACCCGGCAGGTGCTTGCGAACCACGCGGCTGTCCTGCGCGAAAGCGTGGCGGGCGCATATCGCGCGAAGGATCGGAAAGCCCTTGCCGAGGCGGGTAACCGCTTTCTGGGACTGATCGATGATGTGGATGAACTCCTGGCGACGCGCACGGAGTTTCTGCTTGGCGATTGGCTGGAACAGGCCAAACGCTGGGGCACGACGGAAGAAGAGCGTCGGCATTACGAATGGAACGCCCGGAACCAGGTCACGCTGTGGGGCGCCGCGGACAGCACGCTCCACGATTACGCGAGCAAACAGTGGGCCGGACTCACCCGCGACTTCTATCGCGGCCGCTGGGAACGCTTTATCACAACGTTGGACCGGTGCCTGGAGAAGGGCGAAGCGCTGAAGATGCCGGCCTTCGATCGCGAGATCCGGACGTGGGAAGAACAGTGGACCCACGGCACGGAACTGTACGCAGCCAAACCCGTGGGCGATTCCCTGGCCGTGGCGCGCCGGCTTTTTGACAAGTATCAGGCCGGGATCTTCGAGCAGGATGCCGTGAGCCTCACGACGGGAAAACCGGCCACCTCTTCCGCGGCCTTGCCGCCGTATCCTGCGAACCTGGCCAACGACGGCCATCGGAACGACACGGACCGCTACTGGGCGACGGATGTGAACAAGGACTCGGCGGCGTGGTGGCAGGTCGATTTGCAGGAGGCGAAACCGGTCGGCAAAGTGGTGGTTGTCTTCTACTACGGCGACGAGCGGTCGTACGGTTTTGCGGTCGAAACCTCGATGGATGGGAGCCGGTGGGACCTGGCCGCCGATTACCGCGACAAACCGCAACCCGCCACCCGCGACGGGGTCACCTGCACGTTTGCCCCGCGGCCTGCGCGCTATCTCCGCGTCACGCTCAGTTCGAATTCCGCCAATACCGGCCGCCACCTCGTCGAGGTCATGGCGTACTGACTCAGGAAGCCGCTCTGCCGAGCAGTGCCGGCTTTGCGCAGGACGGGAGGGCGCCGACCGGTCCGAAATGCTGTCTCTGGCGCTTTGGCCGGTCCGGTGCTACAATGTAGTTACGAAGTTTTAACATCAGGAGCCGGCGCATATGCGAAAGAAACTCACCCGGCACGGCAACAGCTTGGCTTTGGTGATCGAGAAGCCGATTCTGGATTTGCTTGGCGCGGATGCGGAAACGGCGTTCGATATCACTACGGACGGACAGGTCCTGATTCTGGCGCCGATGCAGACGGAAGAGCGCAGGAAAGCGTTTTCGTCCGCCCTCGAGAGGGTGAATATCACGTATGCCAAGGCACTGAAAAGGCTGGCGGAATAGTGGATGGATCCCGTATTCCTCACGCTGCCCGAGTTGCTGGAAATCCATCGGGATCAGATAGTCCGCTACGGCGGCGATTCGGGATTGCGGGATCTTGAGCTTCTCAAGTCCGCGTTGGGCATGCCTCTGGCCACTTTCGGCGGCAACTTTCTGCATTCCGATCTCTTTGAGATGGCCGCCGCGTATCTCTTCCACAACGTCAAGAACCATCCTTTTGTGGACGGGAACAAGCGGACGGGCGCAGCCGCGGCGATGGTTTTCCTTCTCCTGAATGGCTTGGAAGTGAACGCTTCGCCTGATGCCGTCGCGGAGATGGTCATTTCCGTGGCGCGCGGAACGCTCGCCAAGTCCGAAGCCGCCGCATTCCTCCGGACGCACACGCAGCCGCGGTAAGCCGCGGAATTCGTGGCGCGGTTTCCTCGATCACCCGCTCTGTGCTGGTGGTGCAGCCGCTAATCAGGCGCGTTTGACGCGAGGACCGCTGGCGGTGTCTTCGATGACCCATCCTTCGGCGAGGAGTTGATCGCGGAGGGCGTCGGAGCGCGCAAAGTCCTTGTTGCGGCGGGCCTGTTGGCGTTCCATCACGCGATCGAGCACGTCCTGGGGCACGGCCGCTTCCGTGGCGGGGGCGAGCACTCCGGTGACCGCGTTGAGGCGGTCGAGGAGCGCGAGGGCGTTTGCGGCGCCGTCGGCGCCCACGTTGGCTTCGTCGAGGAGCTTGTTGACGTCGCGGATGAAGTCGAACACGGCAGCGAGCGCCCCGGAGACATTCAGATCGTCGTCCATGGCCTCGGCGAAGGCGGTTTCGCAGGCCGCGCAGACGCCGGCAAGGTCCTCGCCGGTTCCCCGCAGTTCGGCAAGGCGGATGCGGAAGTCGCGGATGCGGCGGAGGGCCTGCGATGCGGCATCGAGGGCCTCGAACGTGAAATTGCTGGGCTGGCGGTAGTGTGTTCCGATGAGGAGGTAACGGATGGCCAGGGGATCGATCTTCTTGGCGAGGAGATCACGCAGCGTGTAGAAATTGCCGAGGGATTTCGACATTTTCTTTCCGTCGACGACGAGGTGTGCATTGTGCAGCCAGTATTTCACGAAGGTCTTGCCAGTGGCGCATTCGGCCTGGGCGATTTCGTTCTCATGATGCGGGAACATGTTGTCGACGCCGCCGCAATGGATGTCGAAGCTCTCGCCGAGGTATTTCATGCTCATGGCGGAGCATTCGATGTGCCAGCCGGGGCGCCCCTTGCCGAGTTCCGTTTCCCAGTAGACGTCGCCGTCTTCTTCGTCCCAGGCTTTCCACAGGGCGAAATCGCGGGCGTCTTCCGCGTCGTACTCGTCCGTGTCGACACGGCCGCTGGCGCCGGTCTGCAACTGGCTCATGTCCATGTGGCTGAGCTGGCCGTACTTCGCGTAGCTGCTGAGCCGGAAGTAGATGCTGCCGTTGGCCTCGTATGTGTGGCCGTGGCCGCGCAGTTTCTTGATGAGCTCAACCATCTCGGGAATGTGGTCCGTGGCGGCCGGATAGACTTCGGCGCGTTCGATGCCGAGGGTGTCGAGGTCTTCGAAGAAGGCCTTGGCATATCGATCCGTGACGGACTTCAGCGCCTCGCCGGTCTGGCGGCAGGTGCGGATGAGTTTGTCCTCGACGTCCGTGAGGTTCATCACCTGGGTGACCTGAAAGCCGCGGTACTTGAGGTGGCGGCGGAGCAGATCCTCGAACATGTAGGCGCGGAAATTGCCGATATGCGCGAAGTTGTAGATGGTTGGGCCGCAAGTGTACATCCGCACCCGCCCCGCTTCGAGCGGAACGAACGTCTCCTTCATGCGGCTCAATGTGTTGAACAAACGCAGGGACATCGCACGACTCCTTTGCCGGAAAATGCCCGCCGGATCACGGGTTGGAGCGGTCATTGTAGCGTGCCGCCCTGCGCGAGTTAAAGCCGGGCCGGGCTGTGGCCTTCCTGCGTCCCTGCCGGGTCCTCTTCAAAATGGGCGATGGCAAGGAGGTTGGCGCGGCGTTCGCCGGCGAAAACTGCCCGGACCCGCATGCCGATTCTCGCGCGGCCGGGATCCCCGCATTCGAGGAGGTGCGCAATCGGGGTATCGGCCCCGTCGAGTTTGATCAGGGCAAGGACATAGGGTGGCTTCTTGGGCTGATAGGGTTCCGCATAGCGCACCACAGTGAAGCCGGTCACTTCGCCGGTGGATTCGACCCGGACCCAATGCTCCGTCAACGCCGAAAAGCACCGCTCGCAGCTTTGTCTTGGGGGCACGAAGACCATGCCGCAACGACTGCAGCGCACGCCGAGGATCTGCTTCTCATCGCGGAGCGCCACAAGGAACTTGCTGCCGACGGCCCCTGCGAAATACTGATACGGCAGCGCCATCTTGCCTTCGATCACGAATGCGTCGTTCATGATTCCGCTCCTGTGCCCGCTCCCGGGGACGCTTCTTCCCGAATGATTTCGAAGTGCCTGATGTCTTCGGTTGTGCCGTGGCGTTCGTCCGCGAACACGACGCGCACCCGGACGCCGCGGCGCACCTCGGCGAGGTTCTCCACATTCAGGAGATGCCACAACGGTGCGTCGCCCTGGGTGCCATCGAGGTCAACCCAGCACAGGACGTAGGGCACCTGGCGCGTTTCCCCGGTCAGTGGATCCGGACTCGCGTAATAGACGACATCGAAATCCCGGATGGCGCCCTCGGGGGGAAGCTCCTCCCATCCGGTCGCTTCGACGTGGCACACGGCGCAGACTTCGCGCGGCGGCAACTGATGCCGGCCGCATTTCGGACATTTGTTCGCCATGATGCGCTTGTGATCGCGCAGTTCCCGCAGGAAGCGTCCCATGACGGGCCCGGTGGAAAAGCGCTGGGGAATTGCCAGCACCTGTCGCGACACAATCCGTTCAGGAACGCTCGTTTCTTCAGCCATGTGTATTGACTCTCCGTTCGGGTTTCTCTTTCGAGAGCAGCATCAAGACTGTCCACAGCGTGCCGCCGAATCCGGAGGCGAGGGCGCGGCGCACCGGTTTGGAGACTTGATGCGCTCCGGCGGTTCCGCGCACCTGCATGGCGGCTTCGGCCACGCGCACGAGCGCGGTGGCACCGATCGGGTTGCTGGCGATGACGCCTCCGGAGGGATTGACCGGGAAGGGTCCGTCGAGGACGATCTCGTCATTCTCGATCATCTTGAGGTGTTCGTCCCCTTCGAGGAGCAGGAAGTCGCGCAGCCAGTCGACCCCCCACCACGCGGAGGGGTCGTACATCTCGAAGACATCGATGTCCCCGCGGGGATTGGCGATGCCGGCCCGGGCGAAGAGCCGTTCGGCCGCGGCACGCTGGGTGCTCAACATCGAGCCAAAGACCATGGTTTCTTCGCGATGGACGGTTTCATGATCCACAATCCAGGCGGGATTTGCGCCCAGGGCCCTTACTTTCTCTTCGGAGGCAAACACGACGGCGCAGGCGCCATCGCTCTGCGAGCACATGTGGATCATCCGCAATTCGCCGACGAGGGGCGGCGAGTTGTCCGCCGTTTCCTTGATGTACTGGCGTTCGAGGCGGAGGCGCCGGTGGGCCTTTTCGTTGCGCATGGCGTGCTCGTCCATGATCGTGCGGTATTTCATGGCGGCGAGTTTTGCGCGCTCTTCGCCGAACTCGTCGATGACTTTCTGTGCGCCGGTGCCCGTGAGCGCGCCCGTTTGCAGGCTGCGGCCCCACAGCGGATCGGCCATATTCGTGATCCCCCCCGTAGTGTGCCCCTCCTGAAGCTTCTCGAACCCGATCGCGAGGACCACGTCGTGGAGCCCGGACGCGACGAGGTTGTCCGCAGCGCATGCCAGCGTGATCCCGGTCGTGCCGCCCGTCGTGAGCCGAAGGCCGGACTTGCCCCGGGCGCCGTCCCCCAGGACGTGCCACATGTCCGGCTGATGGACCATCTCGAAGAGTTCCATGTTGCCGTGCAGGAGGCAATCGACGTCTTCCAACGCGATGTCGGCATCGCGCAAGGCTTCGATGACCGCCTCGTGGATCATCTCCGGTTGGTTGACGTCCTCGCGGTGGCTCGAGAATTCCGACATGCCGCTGCCGATGATGGCGGCGTTTCTGTTCTTGCTCATCGTGTTCCTGACTCCCTATCTTTCGAGCACCACGACGGTTTGAAGCTGGCCCGCCGGTCCGGTCGCGCCCTGCGCCACGGCGCGTTGCGCGTGGGCGACCTGCCGTTCGCCCGCCTCGTCCCGCAACTGAATGACGGCCTCGGCAACGCGTGCAAGGCCGCCCAAGATCAGCGGGTTGCCCGCAATCATCCCGCCGGACCGGTTCACGCGTTGCCGGTCGGGTCCTCCCTCATCGAGCCATCGCCCGCCGCAACCCTCAGGACAGAGCCCGAGCCCTTCGGCGTATTGCGGGAGTTGATGCGCGTATTGATCGGCGATTTCGGCCAGGTCGAAGGCCGTCTCCGGCGCGGACACGCCGGCCATGGCATAGGCGCGCTGGGCGGCGCGCTCGAGGGCGAAATTCCCGGCCAGGTCCCGTTCGCCGAGGAAGAAGCTGTCATAGCAATTGCCGAGCCCGGTGATCCAAACCGGCTTGTCCGTCAGGCGGCGCGCATGCGTTTCGCTTGCCAGAATCATGGCGATCGCGCCGTCGGACACGGGATACATGAACTTCTCCCGGATGGGATCGGCGATCATCGGGGAGGCCAGGACTTCTTCTCGGGTCACTGCGGCGGTTTCCTGGGCCACGGGATTCCTGGCGGCCCATTGCCGCGCGCGGACGACCACTTCGGCGAGTTGCGTTTCCGAGACGCCGGACCGCGCCATGTACGCCTGCGCCTGCAATGCCGCGGCGCAAAGATAGTCAAGGCCCACCGGGCGCGTATAGAAGGGGTCGAAGGCCAGATGAGTAACCATGTTGCGGCTGGCCGGCTGAGACTCCTTGCAGTGTCCTGCAAGCAGCACCACATCGTGGTGGCCCGACAGCACTGTGGCGGCGGCATAATACACGCCCTGCGCTCCATCCGCGGCAACCTTCTCCTCACTTCCGAAATGGGCGCCGACAAGATCGGTTACCGCTCCGTCGGAGATCGTGCGCGCATCGAAGACGTCGTCCGAGACGGTCACGGCGCCCGCGATGCCGCCCGGCCCGAAATCGAGCCCCGTTTGCGCGCGAACGTCCTTGACCACCTCCCACAGCAGGCCCTGTGTTCGGACGTCCCGCTTGCACGCTTCGAATTTCGTCTGTGCCACCGCACAGATCGCCACGCGATTAGCCATGGCTGCCGCCTCCCTGGTTGGGCCATGCCGTCAGATGCGCTGTCGCATTGCAGCAGACGCGCGCCGCGCCGCCTTTTATGGCACGGAGGATCGCGTCCTTGTCCTTGACACTGTCGACTTCGATCCACGCGCGGCCGCACGCCTCCCGCGTGTGCGAATCATCCGTGGCCACTTTGGGATAGGGAATAGCCGCCACGTCGTATTCCGGAGTGTAGAAACCCTGCAGTGTAACCTCGACCGCGTCAATGCGCAGCGACTGCTCGATCTCGCGCAAGCGCTCGATCAGTTGTTCGAGGCTCAGGGCGTATTCCGCGGGATGGTTGAACACGTACAGTTCTTCGGCGCCGCCGGCGATGTGTCCGATGTGGACGTAGCCACGGACGAAAAGCGTCTTCTCCACGCCCTTGAAGACGAGCATGCCTTCAAACTCGTCCGGCACGTGTTCGTAGGCGCCGGGTCGCAAGAGAAAGTCGTGGTCCGTGAGGGCGACGAAATCGAAGCGGAGGTCACGATACACCCGGAGCGCCTCTTCGGGCGAGAGCAGCCCGTCGGAGCAGGTGGTGTGCACATGGAGCGCCCCTTTGAGCGGCGGTCTGTTCGATATGGGCGCCACGATGGCTTACTCGGCATCAGGCGGCGTGACATGCCGCATCAGGTACATGGTGGTCCATTGTCCTTCCTGGCAGACCTGGCCGTGCTGATTGACGACCTTGGCGTCGTGCACCACTACGCCCAGCCCCGGCTTGCTGGTGGCGCGCTTGCTGGAGATGGTCTTCGCGACGTGAATCGTGTCGCCGATGAAGACGGGATGGCGGAAGTCCCAGGTCATGCCCAGAAACGCGACCAGCCTGTGCTGGGACGCGCCCGGGTTCCTGGCGGCGAGTCCGGTTGCGAAGGAGAGCCCGAGCAGGCCATGGGCAATGCGCTGGCCGAAGGGCGTCTGCCTGACGAAGTCCGCGTCCGTGTGGAGGATGTTGAAATCGCCGGAAAGGCCGGCGAAATTGACAATGTCGGCCTCCGTGACGGTTCGGCCGGGCGACACTTCCTCCCGGCCAATCTCGAGATCCTCGAAGTAAATGCCATCGCTCATGTCCATTGCCAATCCTCTCTACTCCGGGGCAAACGGGATGCCCGGCCGCCGTTCAGGTTCTTCCGCGCTTGAGGACTTCCCGCGCGATGATCAGCCGCTGGATCTCCGAGGTGCCTCCGCCGATTGTGCCCATCTTGAGATCCCGCAGGACGCGCTCCACCTCGAATTCCCGCATATATCCGTAGCCGCCCAGAATTTGGATGGCCTCAGAAGCGGCCCGCACCGCCATCTCCGAGGAGAACAGCTTCGCGTGCGAGGCTTCGAGCGAACACGGAATGCCCTCGTCGCACAAGACGGCCGCCTTGTGCACCAGCAGCCGCGCGGCCTCCAATTCCGTGCTCATGTTGGCCAGCTTTTCCATGATCATCTCGAACATCGCAATGGGCTGGCCGAACTGTTGCCGTTCCTTTGCGTAGGCCACAGCGCGATCGAGTACGGATCGGGCCGCGCCCACCGCCATCGACGCTCCGGTGGCGCGTTCGACATCGAGTCCTTTCAGCAGGATGCTCAAGGCCTGGTTCTCTCCGCGCACCAGGTTCTCCTGGGGAACACGGCAGGAATCCATGAAGATGGGCGCCGTGGGCGAGCCGTGGACCCCCATCTTCTGGAAGGGCTGGCCCACGGAAAATCCAGAAAAGCCGCGCTCGACAATGAATTGGCTGATGCCTGCCGGTCCCGCCTGCCGGTCCGTGCGGGCGTAGACGAGGAAGGTGGCGGCCACCGGCGCGTTCGTGATAAACGTCTTGCTGCCGCTGAGGGCATAGGCGCCATCGCATCGTTCGGCGAAGGTCTCGAGCGATAACGCGTCGGAACCCGCGCCCGGTTCGGTCATCGCCAAGGCGCCGAGTTGCGCTCCCGAAACCAGCCCGGGCAGATACTTCCTCTTCTGCGCCTCGGAGCCGTTGCAGGCGAGGTTGTGCGTACACAGGACCGCATGCGCCAGATACGATAGCGCGGTCGAGAGGCAGGCATAGGCAATTTCTTCCATCGCCACGCAGCAGGTCAGAACGCTCTGTCCCGCGCCGCCGTACTCCTCTGGAACCAGAAGGCCCAAGAGCCCCAACTCGCCCATCTTCCGGAAGGTTTCCGCTGGGAATCGCTCGTCCCGGTCCAGTTCCGCGGCCAGTGGGGCAATCTCGTTCTGCGCGAACTTGCGAACCATCTGCTGGATTTCCAACTGCTCATCCGTCAGGCGAAAATCCATCTCTGCACTCCCTTACTCGCTGGCGACGGGAAATAACAGACGGTTCATGCACTGCAGGTACGACCGGGCGGCACTGTAGCACCGGTTTTTTGCCCGTTCAAGCTTTGGAAATCACACTATTCTCTGATTCGAGAGCACTAGGGCAGTATGGTTTCGCCGTGCCTCGGCGGCGCGGAGAGGAGGGCGATGTTGCGGCAGCGGGTTTCGCGGATGGCGAAGATCATGAGGAGGCTTGCCACGGAGGCGGCGACGAGGACGAGGAATCCGTTGCGGTAGTCGGCGGCGGCATAGACGCGCACGCCGTCGTGCAGGGTGCCGCGCCAGGTCAAATCGAGGACCCAGCCGATGGCCGGCTGAAGGAGGGCGGTGCCGACGAAGTTGCCGGTGTTCACGAGGCTGACGGCCATGCCGGCGAGGGCGGGGTGGCAGACCTCTTTGGCGCAGGCGTTGATGAGGAGCACGCCGACGCCGGTGAAGCCCATGACGGCAAAGAGGACGTAGCCTGCAAGGCCGGGCTGCCACGGCGCGAAGAGCATAAGGAGCCAGGCGGCGACGTAGATCACCGCGCCGCCCAGCATGACGGGCTTGCGGTAGCCGATCCAGTCCGAGAACCAGCCGAAGAAGAGGGCGCCGGCCGCGCAGCCAAGCATCATGACCGTCATGTGATTGGCGGCCTGGGCGCGTTCAAGTTGGAACACGTCGCGGAGATAGGCCACGCCCCAGAGGCCCATGAACGCGAAGAGTCCGCCGCCGAGCCCGATGTTCACGACGAAGCCGGTCCAGACGTGGCGGTTTCGGACCACGTCCAGGAGGTCCTTGACCCAGTGCTGGGAGCGCTCTGGGGTGGGGCTGTGTCCCTCCATTTCGCGGATGGAGGGAAAGCCCAGGTGCTCGGGGCGGTTGCGCACGATGAGGAAGACGAGCGCGGCCATCAGGAAGGAGGTGCCGCCGACGCCGAGCATGACATGGCGCCAGGAGTAGACCTTGAGCAGGGCCGCCAGCGGGGTGGCGGAGAGCACCGCGCCGAGATTGCCGACGAGCACGGTTAACCCGACGAGCGAGCCGAAGCGCCGCTCGGAAAACCACATCGAGTTGCTTTTCATGATGTTTGTAAAGAGCATGGCCACGCCGAGACCGATGAGGAAGCGCCCCGCCCCGGCCACGTAGATCGTTCCGGCGAGGCCGAACACGATCGCGCCGGCGCCGGCGATGAGGCTGCCCATCATCACGCCCGTGCGCGTGCCGAGCGTGTCCGCAATGACGCCGGAGGGGATTTGCATGGCGGCGTAGACGTAGAAGTACATCGCGGCCAGCGCGCCGAGGGACGTGCCCGAAGTGTGAAACGCGGCCATGAGATCGGCGGACAGGACGCCCGGCGCCATGCGGTGGAAGTAATTCTGGAGATAGGCCAGCATGAGCACCACGAAGATGGACCAGCGGGCCGCCCCGAATTTCCAGCGGCTGTACTTCATAATCGGTTCTTTCCGGCAAGATTGCCCGATGCGCAAAACGGCGCTATGCTACGGCTTATTGGAGACGGCTTCAAGGAACTTGGGAGTCCCCGGCTTGGAAGGGCCGGGCGGGAAGCAGGCACGAGGACGAACGAGCGGGAGGGTGAATCATGGGCAGAATGCCTTGGATGATCATTGCGGGAATGATCGCGCTGCACGCCGCGGGCGGCGCGGAGGAGCGGACGGCCACGTTGGAGAACGAGTCGTTCTCCGTGACGATCGACCGCGCACACGGACTCGTCACGTCGCTCGTCGTGAAGCCGATGGGCGGCGAATTGCTCGGCGAAGCGCGGCTTGCCTCCAATTTCCGCATTGGGCTGCCGCTGCCGGAGTATCAATGCCATTACCTCGACGGCGCGAAGCAATCCGCGGCCTCGGTCGAGCGCACGGACTCGTCAATCGAGGTGCGGTTCTCCGGGATGATTTCCGAGAAAGGTTCGTTTCCGCTGGACCTGGTTTACACGGTGACGCTGGACGGCGATACGCTGCGGTTCCGGGCACGGCTGACGAACAACAGCGCGACGCCGGTTTCCGAATTCTGGTTTCCGCGCCTGGGCGGCTGGACGGGATTTGGCGAAAAACGGGACGCGCTCCTCGCGACGCCGAACTACATTGGCTGCGCGCACGGCGCGTCGTTGTTCCGGGGATTCCCCGGCGGTCGCGGGCTGGGGGCGGAGGCGGCCGAGTTCGCCTCGGGCTATCCCGGCATGGTTATGCCGTGGTGGGACCTCTACGATGCGAGCAGCAATCGCGGGCTCTACATGGGCTATCACGACACGACGTTCCGGCTGAGCACGTGGCACTGCTATCTGCATCCGAACACCTCGGGTGTGCCGGGTGATTTGTGGCTGACGCCGGAGCAAGCCGGCGGCGCGCCGGTGGGCATCGTGTTCTCGCACGTGCGCTATCCCTACATTGCGTCAGGCGAAACGTTGGACAGCGGGGAATTCGTGCTGCGCGCGCACCGCGGCGACTGGCACGAAGGCGCGAAAGGTTACCGCACGTGGTTCCTGCAGCATTTCCCCGTTGAGAAATCGGCGAGCTGGCTTCGCAAACAGAGCGCGTGGTTCACGTCGATTCTGTATCAGCCCGAGGATCGGGTGGTCGCGGATTATGCGACGTATGATCAGTGGTGCAAGGACGCGCAGGCGTGCAATGTCAACTGCTATGAGTTGATCGGCTGGGACAAGGGCGGGATCGAGCGGGACTATCCGGACTACACGCCCGAGGAGAAGCTCGGGGGCCGCGAGGGTTTTCAGAATTTGCTGGAATCCATCGACGGGCGCGGCGGTCATTGCCTTGTGTTTGCCAATTACAATGTGATGGACTCGAACACGGCGTGGTACAGGAACGAGCTGTTCAAGTACACGCATCAGGACACGTTCGGAAAGACGCCCAACTGGATGGCCTGGGGTGAGAGCACGCTCACGGCGCGGCTCGGTCTGAGCGTTCGGCGGCATGTGCTGGCGTCCGTGGTGCCGGGATTCGAGGCGGCGCTGGAAGGCAAGCTCCTGGAGCGGGTGAAGGATGGCGCACACGCATTTCAGTTGGACAAGGTCGTGGCGGGATCCGCCCTCGACTTCAATCCCCTGAACACGCTCAAGCCCGACGTGGCCTTGTGCGAAGGGCTTGTACAGGGGATGGCGCGGCTCCTGGAGAAGTGCCGGGCGATCCAGCCCGATTTCCGCTTCGCCTCGGAGGCCTGCCAGGACCGGCTGATTCCGTTCGTGGACGTGTTTTACCGCAACGGCGGCTACTTCGACATCGCCCCCTTGCGTTACGTGTTTCCCGAGTGGACCTCGTGCTTCCACGTGGGCACCGCCGGGGATTTCAACGGCGTGAATTCGGCCGTGGTGACGGGGGGCGTCATCTGTGTTGAACCGGATTCTTATCAGAACACTCTTGGCGATCCGCAATACAAGCGGCTCGGAGACTACATCCGCGAGGTCGAGCGCATCCGGGGCGAACTCGCGGACACAGTGTTTCTCGGCGCGTATCATGATGCGCTGGATGCCCGCGTGACGGAAGTGAGCGTGAACAAGGACGGCGCGCTGCCCAAGTATGTTCCCGCGCCCGCCGGCGCGCTGCCGTGGCGCGTGCACGGCCATCGCGAAACGGATCGCCGCGCGCTCGTCGTGGCCAATGCCACGATGCAGGACAGAAGCTATTTCTGGGAGTTTCTGAAGGGCCGCGTCAAGAGCGCAACGGTTTATGAGCCGTTCCAGCCGGTCCGCGAGACGGCCGCGGATCAACCCGTGACGATCAAGGGCCAGAGTGTTCAGATTCTGATCGAGCAGCGCGAGGAGTATGCCGACAATCTCAAGCTGTACGTGCGCTGCGGCATTCCGCCGAACGAAATCATTGTCGCAAAAGACGGCTATGACGCGGCCATGAAGCAGGGATTCACAAGCGCATGGGGGCCAAAGTGGGAGCCGCCCGTGTATCACTGCCGCGCGGACGAGAAGGCGGTGAAGATCGACCTCACAGTGCCCCAAGGCGCACGGGGCACGCTTCGGCTGTACATCATCGATCCGGACCGCTTCTATGGCGGACGCCAGGAGGAGATCAAGATCAATGGCGCATCCCTGGGCCTCATGGAAGATTTCGTGTCGGGCAAATGGATTGACTATCCCATGACCGGCGAGATGACGCAGGGCGGGCTCGTTTCCATCGAGGTGGTGAATGCCCGGCAAGAGGGGAACTGCGTGGTTTCGCTGATCGAATGGGTCGAGTAGAAGCGCGGGCCGTCAGTCCTGCTTTGTGCGATGATCGCGGTATTCGAGGTCGCGGAGGCGCCAGCGGATGTCTTCGAGGAGCATGCGGTTGACGCCGATGAGGTCGGCCAGGAGGCCGACGACGCAGAGGACCGCGCCGAGCCCAATGCACAGGGCGGCGAAGAGAAGGCTCTGCATGTGTCCGGCACCGAATCCATTGCAGTAGAAGTAGAGGAAGCGCACGGACGGGATGAGGCCGATGAGGAAGAGAATCGCCCCGGGAATGGCGAAGAAGCGGAAGGGGCGGTACGTCATGAAGATTCGTACGATGGTGAAGAGCGAGCGCCGGAGATAGGAGGGGATGCTGCGGACGAGCCGGGACGGCCGGAGGTTCTCGTTCACGCGTACGGGCACGGAGGTGACGGCCATGCTCTTCCGGCCGGCCTGGATGATCGTCTCGAGGGTGTACGTGTAGTCGTTGAAGCAGTTCATGCGCATGGCGGCCTCGCGCGTCATGGCGCGGAAACCGCTGGGGGCGTCGGGAATCCGCGTCTGGCTGGCCACGCGCACGACCCAGGAGCCGGCCCGCTGCAGGAGCTTCTTTGTAGTGGAGAAGTGTTGGATGCGGTTGATGGGACGTTCGCCGATAACGATTTCGGCCTCGCCGCGCAGGAGGGGGGCAATAAGTGCCGGAATGTCGCCGGCGTCGTACTGGTTGTCCGCGTCCGTGTTGACGATGATGTCCGCGCCCTGCTTGATGCAGTAGTCAAGGCCTTCCATGAACGCGCGGGCGAGTCCGCGGTTGGACTTGAAGCGGACAATGTGGTCCACGCCGTGTTCCCGGGCCACCTCGCTCGTGCGGTCCCGGGAGCCGTCGTCGATGATGAGGAATTCGACCACGTCGATGCCGGGCAGGGTGCGCGGCAAGGCGTCGAGCGTTACGCCCAGGGTCTCTTCTTCGTTGTAACACGGAATCTGGATGATCAGCTTGTGCATGGCTCTTCCCCACGTCTGCGCCAGTATATCACGAGCGCAGGCTCAATCCAGGTACAGCCGGTGCCATTCTTCGAGGACCAGGAGTGCCCAGAGGTGCCAGGTGTAGTCGCGCCGGCTGGCGCGGTGATCCCGGATCAATTGCTGCACCGGGGCGGGATTGAAGTAGCCGCGGCGGCGGACCGTGTCTTCGGAGAGATAGTCCTCGACAAGCGGCCGCAGCCGCGTGTTGAGCCACACACCCATCGGGGGGTTGAAGCCCACCTTCTTTCGGCGGAGCACGTCGCCGGGCAGGCGCCCGTCCATGCAGCGGCGCAGCAGATGCTTGCCCTGTCCACCCCGGATCTTGAGGCTGCTCGGAATGGCTGCGAGCAATTCCACGAGTTTCGTATCGGCGAGGGGGACGCGCGCCTCGAGGCTGTGCGCCATGCTCATGCGGTCGCCGTACTGAAGCACATTGTTCGGGAGGAACGAGTGGATGTCGATGTACATGGCCTGTGAGACCGGGTCCTGTGATTCGCACTCGGCGGCCAGCGCGCGGATGTAGCTCCAGGAGTCGCGCCCCGCCACGTCGCGGCGCACGGCGTCCGTGTAGAGCTTCGCGCGTTCGTCCGGTCCGAAATAGCTGATCCACGAAGCGTAGGCGTCCACGGGGTTCAAGAGGCTCCCGGCGGAGAATTCGCGGAGGCGCCGCAGGGCATGGAAGCCGCGGGTGCTCTCGGGGAGCAGACTCACGAGCGGATGGATGAGGCCGCGCCGGAGCAGGGCGGGAACCTTGCGGTAGGACTGGGCGAGCCGCATGCCGGCATAGCGGGGATAGCCGCCAAAGCATTCGTCGCCCCCGTCGCCTGACAGGATCACGGTGACGTGCTTTCGCACGACTTCACAGATCGAGTAAACGAGGAGCGCGGTGGGGTTGCCGAAGGGTTCGTCGAAGTGGCGCAGGATGACCGGGAGCAACTGCGCGGCGTCGGCTTCAACCGTGAGGGGATGATGCGCCGCGCCGAAGCGTTCTGCGGCCACGCGGGCTTCTTCGGATTCGTCGTAGAGGCTGCCTTCGCGCGCGAAGCCCACAGTGAACGTGTTCACGGGGGCGCCGGCCTGCCGGCACATGTGGTGCACGATTGTGGAGGAATCGAGGCCGCCGCTCAAGAACGCGCCCAACGGCACATCTGAGATCATGTATTTGCCGATGATGTCCTCGAGGCCGGCGCGCACCGCCTCGACCCATTCCTCTTCCGTCCGCAGCTCTTCCCGCCAGCGCAGGCGCCAGTAACGTCGCGTTTCCCAGCGGCCATTCCGCCAAGTGGCAAGCCAGCCGGGCGGGAGCTGGCGAATCCGTTTATACATCGTGGCCGGCGGGACAGTGTAGAGGTACGTGAGGTAGTCGTCCAAGGCTTCAAAGTCGATGTCGCGGGACATGCCGGGCACGGCCAGCAGCGCCTTGATTTCGGACGCGAAGCACACGGTTTCGCCGTCGAGCGCGTAATACAGGGGTTTCACGCCGATCTGATCGCGGGCGAGCAACAGCGTCTTCGTCCGCGTGTCCCAGAGCGCGACCGCGAACATCCCCTGGAAACGTTGCACGCACTCCTCGCCGTATTCGGCATAGGCGAGCAGGATCACCTCCGTGTCCGACTGCGTGCGGAAGTGATGCCCCTTCGCTTCGAGGTCCCGGCGCAGTTCCTTGAAGTTGTAGATCTCGCCGTTGAAGACAATCCAGAGCGCGCCGTCGGCGCTGCTCATGGGCTGTTGGCCGGTGCAGAGGTCGATGATGCTGAGGCGGCGGTGCCCGAGCGTTACGCAGTCATCCGCGTAGCATCCTTCGGCATCCGGCCCGCGGTGCGCCAGGCGGTCCGTCATGATTTTGACGAGCGCTTCGTCGCGCCGGCCGGCTATTCCCGCGATTCCACACATGGTTCAACGCGGCTCCAGCGAGGCGAAGGCGGCGAGCAAGCGCTTCTCCTCTTCTTGCCAATTGTATTTCTGCTCGATCATGCGGCGCCCGTTCTCTCCGAGGCGCGCGGCTTCGGCGGGATCGCGCAGGAGCTTCAGGACAGCCTGCGCAATGGCGTTCGGGTTGCTCACGTCCACGAGGATGCCACAATCCGATTCGTTCATGATATGGGCGACCTCGACGGCAAAGTCCGGCGCGACGACGGGACGGCCTTCCCGCATGTAATCGAAGAGCTTGTGCGGCATGGCGAGCGTGTGGTTCAGGAGGCCGGGTTGAAAGAGGATCAGGCCAACCTTGGCGACGGCGATGTAGGCGGGAACAGCGTCATAGGGCACGGCACCCAAGAATCGGATGCAGTGATCGAGCCCGGCATCCCGGACGGCGTCACGATAGGCGGCCTCGCTGCCGGAGACATAATCGCCCAGCACAATGCAGCGCAGGTCCGGAATCTCCTTCACGAGGATCTTGAGCGCTTCCAGTAGTTGATACGAACCGCGCGCCTCCCCGAACTGGCCCTGATGGATGATCACCGGTTTGTCGGCAAACTCGTTCCGAAGTTCCTCCGGAACCGCGCCGCACGGGGGCTGGAGGTGGTTCGTATTGATGACGACCACGCGCGGCACGCGGAGCCCGGCCCATTCGCCTTCGAAACTCTGGCGGGTGAGAATGATGCAGTCCGTGCACCGGGCAAAGAGGCGCATGAAACGGCGTGTCAGCCAAGTCATGAAACTTTGCATCGCGCCCGGGAAGAACTTCGCGAACTCCGTGGGCACGTGCTCGTGCATGTCGAAGACGACTTTGCCGCCGCGCAACGCCTTGATTATCAGCGCGGCCACCCAGGATTCCGGTTCGGGCACGAGATAGACGTCCGCTGCTTCCTTGCGGCCCAGCCGGATCAGGCGCGCAACGGAACGCAGCCGTTGCTTCTTGCTGAGGGCGGAAGGAATGGCGATGAAGCGCACGCCTGCGGCCGGTTCCGGCGCGGCGCCGGTGCAGGGACAGATCGAGACAACTTCGTGACCCGCACCCGCGAGACTGCGCCCGACTTTCTGAAACACGCGCTTGTCGAACGGCTCGTGCAGGACGTTTAGGATGCAAACCTTCACGTGGGGGCTCCGCCGCGCGCGCTTTCGAGCGCCTGCCGGGCGAGGCGCGTGGCGCGCAGGCCGTGTTCGGCCGTGACGCTCAATTCGGCCTCGCCGCGGATGGCCTGGACGAAGTTCTCGAGCAGGCCAAACATGCCCTTGTCCTGGCGCGAGGAACGGACGCTCTTGCCGGGCAATCCGAAGACTTCGATGCCCTTAAAGTCGTCGACGACGACGGTGCCGCTGCCACCGAAGAGCTCGATGCGCTCCTTCGGGAAGGAGGGATGACCCGTGCAGCAATAGAGGATCGTGGCGAGCGAACCGTCGGCAAACCGAAGCGCCATGCTGAGGTTATCCTCGGCGATGACATCCGCCGAATCCGAGGCGATGCGGTCCGCGCGCACGGCCACGGGGTCGGCATCGAGAAACCAGCAGCAGAGATCGAGGAAGTGGACGGCCTCGCCCACAATGCGTCCGCCGCCCTCAACGGGATCCACCGCCCAGTGATTGCGCGGCAGCGCGCCCGCATTGCAGCGGTACAGGAGCATCTTCGCGCCGCGTGCGTGCTGGATGGCGGCCTTGGCTTGTTGCGACCAGGGCGAGAAGCGGCGGTTAAAGCCGGCCGTCAGCAGGACCTGTTTACGCGCGGCCGCCTCGCACAAGATTTCGCAGTCGGAAACCGTGAGCGCGAGCGGCTTTTCCACGAAGACATGTTTGCCCGCCTCGATGGCGGCCAGGGCTATCTCCTTGTGGAGGTTGTGGCGTGTGGCAACGAGCACAGCCCGGACGCTGGGATCCTCGAGCACCTCGCGGTATTCCGTCGTGCAGAAGCGCGCCCCGTACTTCTCGCCGGCCTGCTTGGCCGTGCCCCCGACGCGGTCTGCGACCGCCTCCAGACGGCAGCCGGGGATCTTTCCGATATTCGGAAGGTGAAACGCCTGGGCAATCGCGCCCGCGCCGATCACCGCAATGCCCACTTCGCCTTGTGAGGCCTTGCCCTTGAGCATCATTGCGCGCTTGGGCGTTTCAAAAGTTTCCGGCATGGGCCCGTAGTCGATCAGGGCGGAGATCGTGTTGCCGCCTTCGAGGATGGCGGTGTAGGCTGCCTGGGCCTCCGCAATCGGTTTCACGATGGAGATCAACGGCTGCACGCTTACTTTCTTCTCGGCCAGCAGGCGCAGAAACTCCGCCATGTTGCGCCCCTCGGTCCAGCGCACATAGCCGATGGGATAGTCCAGGCCCTTCTCTTCGTAGCCCGGGTTGTATCGTCCCGGCCCATACGAACATGAGAGCATGAAGTCGAGTTCTTTCATGTACAGCGCTTCACGCTGGAGTTCCATGCCCACCGCGCCCACTACGACGACGCGCCCTTTCTGTCGGCAGAGGTCGAGCGCCTGATTCGTGACACCGCTCTCCTTCGAGGCCGCGCAGATGATCACGGCGTCCGCGCCATATCCGGCGGTCCACTCAGCCACTGTGGCGGACAGTTCGGCGGGGGCGCAGACAGCGTCCGCGCCCAGTTGCTGCGCGAGGGCGCGTTTCTCCGCGATGGGATCGCAGCCGATGACGCGGCAGCCGGCTGCACGCGCAATCTGCGCAACCAGTTGGCCGAGCAGGCCGAGCCCGGACACGACGAAGGTTTCGCCCAGGGTGGGCATGGCGCGCCGCACGCCCTGCATGGCGATGGCGCCGAGCGCGACGTACGCGGCCTCGTCAAAGCTGACGCCGTCGGGAATGGGCGTGAGCAACTGATGCGGGACCGCGTTGTACTCGGCATGGCTTGCATAGCCGACGCCCGCGCAGGCCACGCGGTCGCCCACGCGGAATCCGGGAACGTCCGGACTGCACTCGACGATGATCCCCGCCGAGCTGTAGCCGGGGGCCTGGAAATCAAAGAGCTTGTTCCGGATGATTTCGAGGGTGCCCTTGATGCCGACACTGGCGAGTTTG
>CAILVY010000012.1 GCA_903837785.1 Candidatus Hydrogenedentota bacterium | reverse complement strand
TCGTCGGCGGCATCGGCATCATGAACATCATGCTCGTGAGCGTGCGCGAGCGCACGCGCGAGGTCGGCGTGCGCAAAGCCGTGGGCGCGTCCAGAACCGACGTGGCCCTGCAGTTTCTGATCGAGGCGGTGACCCTGAGCGTCATCGGCGGGCTGATCGGCCTCAGCCTCGGCGCCTCCGGCGCCTTCATCATCCACCTCCTCTACCCGAACCTCCCCATCGGCATCTCGATGTGGGCGGCGCTCATGGCCTTCTTCTTCAGCCTCGGCGTCGGCGTCTTCTTCGGCGTGTATCCCGCCGTGAAGGCCGCCAGCGTCGATCCCGTGGTCGCGCTCCGCTACGAATGATCGGCGGAGGCCCGCCGGCGCTGCCCTAGCGCGTCAGCCACTGATGTCGCGGCAGCGCCGCCCAATCGGGCGGCAGGCACAGCGTCATCCAGAGCGGCAGCGCGTCCGCGCCTTCAACACGATACACGTGCGTAATCCGGTCGGCCTCGGACTGCGCAATCCGCACGCCGGCAAATCGCGACTGCGGGCTGAAATACAGCGGGAAGTAGAGTCGGGTGGGGCCGCCGTGACGCCCGAGTTGCGCGTGGACCGTGCGCGTGTAATCGAAATGCTCGCGATCCTCCGCCTCGTACACGAAGGTGATCGGCACGACCGCATCCGCGCCCTTCAGTTCCACCACGAGGTACTCGCCCTGCACGGGAACGGCGGGATCCGGCTGGGCAAACCCGGGCAGGCGGATGAACTCGTTGCCGTCTGCGGCCGCCGCCGTTTCGTGCGCGAGTTCCTGCAGGGGCAGCGCGGCCGCCTGCCCGACAAGCCGGCCGACCGTGAAGCGCTGGACCACGCAGGCCCCCGACCACAAGGCGGCCAGGCCCAGGGCGGACGCGAGCAGGAACACGGCACAACGCAGCGCGGCGCCCCCGAGCGAAAGCCGGGACAAGACGTTCTCCGGGCGGTGCGGATGCGCCGCGGTGACCACGTGGATCAGGTTCTGTATCAGGAAACCGCCCGCCCACAGCGTCAGGAATTCAAGATGGAACGCGTGGCGGAGATTGAACTGAATGGCCGGGTACCCCGCGAAATACAGGAGCACAAACAAGGCGGCGAACGCCCAGCGGAGATCGGCGCAGGCGAGCAGCAGCAGCGCGGCCAGCGCGTAATAGCGGCCGCCCGCGGGAACCTGGTCCAGGAGAAACGCACGCGCCTCATAGAAACGGCAGAGGAACTCGTTCGTGATCCCCGCGGGATAGGGCTGCGCGGGGTCGATGCGCATTTCATCGAGCACCCGCAACACGGACGCGCAGGCCCGCAGCACCAGGTCCGCCGGAAAGGTCTTCACAAACTCCATGAAAAAACGCTGGGTGGCCTCGTGATACTCCGGCATCATTACGTGGGTCGGCGGCATGCTCCCGTGCACCCGCTCCATGTAACACTGGACCACGTTGGCGATGTAGAAATCGCTGTACGGCCCGCCCAGGTGGTACCACCCCCCGCTCACGCCGAGCCGCTCGTCGCAGTACGTCAGAAACCCGAGCAGCGCCACATGGCAGAAGTGCCCGGCCTCGCGGAAGACCTCGCGAAGAATGGGATAGCCGGATGCGGCAAACGCCAGCGTGAACAGGAGCGCGGCCATCGCGCGCGCGCCGCGCCCCTGCCGCACAAACAACAGCATCACGAAGAAGGCGGGAAAGGCGATGGCAAGGTCCGTGCGGAAGCCCGTTCCGATGCCGATTACCGCTCCGCAGAGCAGGGAGTATCCCCAGAGCCGTCTCCGCGTGGGAGCGGCTTTGACGAGATGGCCCATGATCAAGAGGGCAACAAGGAGAAACGGCGCTTTGGCATAGTCGCGCAAATGCGGCGTCATCTGGAGGTGCAGGGGCGAGATCAGCAGCAGGATCGCGCAGCACGCCGCCAGGGCGCGCCGCATGCCCAGCCGGAAGAGGCCGTACGCCGCGCAAACCGTCGTCCCGTAGAGCAGCGCCGCGAGCGGCGTGAGCGAGGACCAGCAGACGCCCAGCAGCCACCAGCAGCACGTGACCGCCAGCACGAGGTAGAGATGATAGCGTTGCCAGGCCAGGAAGCCCGGGAACTGCTCCTGCGGATGATAGGCGTCGATCTCCTCAAAGCTCATGCCCCGCGTATCGTGCGGCAACACGCGGACATTCCCGGGGATCGCGCTGCACTCGAAGCAATCCGTGCGGTAGTCGATGAAGTCTTCGAGGCCCGGCACGTCGGAAACCATGGGATTCTCGAAGCCGTGGCCGCACACCCACAAGATGCCCTGCATGAACGTCGTGTTCTGCCAGAACTGCGGCAGCCCGCCCCACGAGGCCTGATACACCCCGCCCGCGAACGCCGCCGTCACAAAAAGCGCCGCGGTCAACCACGCTTCCGTCCACCGGTCTTTCCGCTTCCGCGCCGATTCCATGGCATCCCCGCTCCAGTGCGCCACGAGTGTAGCACATTGCCCCGCCCGGCTACGCCGCCCGGTCCGGCGCCTCAGCGGTGCGCGTTCCGTTCCAGGGTTTGCAGTGCGCCGCGAAGCGCGGCCGCGCTCAACGTCGCGCCGAAGGGTTGGATCGGGCACGCCCGGTAAAGGGTCTGCAGGCGCTGTTCGAACTCGGCGCCAAGCGCGGCATACGCAAGGAGTCCACTCAAGACGTCGCGTTGTTCCGGCGTCTCGAAATTGAGGCGGTTGGCCGGCGCGCCTTCGGCCAGCACGGGCAAGTCCACGAGCTGCCGGGCGTAACGCCGCAGCAGCCACTCAAGCTTGGCGGGCGTGAGCAGTTCCGGGGTGATCGGGTGCTGTTGATGCCCGGCCACAAAGCTGTCGGGCGAAAGCGCCCACTCGTAGGTGGTGTGCGCGGCGTAGGGCGCGGGCGGGCCTTCGTCCAGGTACACCAGCGACCACGGCTTCTCGCGGCTCCAGGGCTTGTCCTGGTTCTTGGGACGCAGTCTAGGCTTCAGTTTTCCGTCCTTGAACATATCGAGGCTCACCTCGAAGCTGTTCTCCTGCAGGGGAATCACGAAGGTTTCGCGCGCGGATTCCGGCACGAGATCCTCGAAGCGCTTGCGGGCCTTCGCGCACGGCGTGAGGGCATCAAAGGCGCGCTGATAGCCCGCGGGGAAGCGCGCCGCATCAATCGGATGCAGATGTTCGCCGGTCATGGCCTCCATCGGCACGAGCATGTCGCCCGTGGCGCAGGTCACGAGCACGGGATCCGTGATGCGGTCCAGGCAGGCGATCGGGCTGAGGTAGTACCACGTGTCGTTCGAGAGGTCGTTGCCGTAGGCCTTGTAGCACCAGTCCGCCAGCATCGTGACGGAACACATCACGGGCAGGGGCGAGTCCTCGAGCTTCGCCGGATACTTCGACACGCCCTTGTTCGCCTCGAAGTACCGGAGGTTGTAACACCAGTTGACCACGGGACAGTCCGCGGTCGTCGACGTGACCGGGAACGCGTCCGCGCTCATGACGAGCGCCATGTAGCCGCCCTGGCTGCCCCCGTCGATGTGCATCCGCGCGGGATCGATGAAGGGCAGCCGCCGCGCCCAGTGCAGGATGGCCCGGGACTGGTTGTAGCCGTTGGCCACGGCCGCATCGATGGGATAGCCCTCCTTCTCGCCGGTGTACGCGGCGGTGAAGACCGCCCAGCCCCGCTCCGCCCACTGCTTCGCGCCGTGCACGTCCTTCTCATAGTGCACATGACAGAAGGCCGGCAGCGGCCGGCCGGACTCCAGGGCGTTCCGCGAAACGACCAGCCGCGCCAGCCCCTCCTTCTTCTCGCCGCGGATGCCGGGATACGGCACCTTGACTGTGACAATGCCGAAGTGGCCGCTCGCGGCCGTGGAGACCACCGTCACCGCACCCTCAAATCCCGATTCGCTCTTCACGAGTCCGGACGGGAAGGTGGAACAGCCCACGATCAGCGGAAAACAGGCCAGCAGCAACAGGCAACGTTTCATGGCGTACTCTCGCGTTGGACAGCCCCGGACAACTCTGCTGCAGGGCATGGTAGCAGGGCGCGGCCGCGGAAGGAAACGCGTGCCCGCGCCGAAGCCAGCCGGATTCCGCGCAATGCGCCCCGGCCGGACAAGCAGTCATCCGTGCTGCGGGCCTGACCTGCCCCGCCCGTCACCGCGCGGCGGAGGCCGCCGTGCTCCGCCCCTTGATCCCGTCGCCGCGCGTGGTATACGGTTACGGCACCGCGAACGCTTCTCCCTTCGCGCGCCACCGGGCGAGTGGTGGAATCGGCATACACGACGGACTTAAAATCCGTTCCCCGCAAGGGGATGAGGGTTCGACCCCCTCCTCGCCCACCATAATAAATGCAGGGCTTTTGTGAAAGCGGAAGCCCTGTTCTAATGACTGGAACGCCCCTCATGGGGCACTCATGGGGCACTCTGGGACAACAAGTGTCCCATAAATCACTCGCCAGTGCCCCACAGCCCCTTCTGCCGATGCCTTGCTCGTTCCATCTTTTCCGGCTGATTGCCCGTGTTCTCCGAAAGAATTGCCCCTCCAGTGCCCCACATACCCATGGGGCACTGATTGAAGCCTTGTGTATCAATGGCTTAGTGTTGCTGGCTATCGGATTGGTCGTTTCGCGACCCTCCTTCGCGTCACACTTCGGCAAGGCTAATCAGGTGAGTCCGGCAGGCGCGCCCCCTGATTTCCAGATTTTCCGGTTATTCCAGTTTCTTGATTTGCCTTCTCTATTCGTCTATACTACCGCATATCTGTCCGTGCGAGTGCCTCGCTGGTGCACGTAGTGGAAAGTGTTTAACCAAAAGTGAGGACTTATGCTGAAACAGACGGGGCACCGCAGCGGGAGCGTCTTGACACTTGTAGTGTTATTGGCAGTTTTTGCCTTTCCAGCCTTGGCGCAGTATCACTCCGCGGACACCACGGCAGACCAAGTGATAGCGCTCAGCGAATTGCTGCGCGTTATTCAATTCTTCAACTCAAACGGGTATCATTGTGAATTCGGCACCGAGGATAATCTCGCGCCCGGCCTCGGCGATACCGCCTGTTCCCCCCATGACAGTGATTTCCTTCCCCAAGATTGGTACATAAATCTCTCCGAACTGCTTCGCCTAATCCAGTTTTTTAATTCAAGCGGCTACCACACCGAATGTGGATCGGAGGATGATTATGCGCCCGGTCCCGGCCCTCTTAGCGACTGTACTCCCGATCCCGAAACGTGTCTGCCGGAAACTGTTTTTGGGCAGCAGCCCATATT
>CAILVY010000011.1 GCA_903837785.1 Candidatus Hydrogenedentota bacterium | reverse complement strand
TGACAAGAGTCTTTAGTGCCGGGGGTACGTCCTATCGCGTCTATGATGATTTCTCCGGGATCTCCGAAGCTATTGGCAAAGTCCAATGGTGGGGTTTCGAAGATGATGGGTCGCCCGGGCCATGTATCCGCACCGCGACCGACTTCGTCGTGTCGTTTTTCCAGAACAATGCCGGGCAGCCGGGAACGGTAATTTATTCCGAGTCCGTCAACGCGACCCGTGAGGACACCGGATTGGT
Organism: Candidatus Hydrogenedentota bacterium; assembly: GCA_903837785.1. GTDB lineage: Bacteria > Hydrogenedentota > Hydrogenedentia > Hydrogenedentales > CAILVY01 > CAILVY01. The sequence goes on along the minus strand of CAILVY010000011.1, from coordinate 1,428 downwards.
CTATTCGTTTTACTGGGCCAACTTCCCCCTCTACCGGTATACCGCTACCCTGGCCGCGCCTGTTTCCGTTGCTTCCGGCTGGTTTTCCGTGGAAAGCATCTATGCCGGTAACGATTGCTATTTTTCCGTCTGCAACTCGTTCGCGGGCAATTTATCCGGTCTGCTGAAAACCGGTTCCAGTTATAGCCCGCTCGCTTTTGACGCTGCCTTCTGCTTCGCTCCCGCCAGCGTTAAAGGCGAGGGCGAAGGCAACGGGTAAGGGGAGGACGGCGGCACATGCGAAGGCAAACGCGATGGCATCCCCTTCCGCAACGCCTGCCGCCACACACTTCCGCCAGTGCTGCGAGGCCCGCGGTTTAATCGCATACACCAGCAGGCCCGCCTCCACCAGCACATGCACCATGAGGTGGCGCGGTGTTTCCACGGCCACGCCCAGAACCGGCCCATTACGCCTGACCGTGCCGGGCAGTTCCCGCTAGCTTTCGGCGTTTTGCGAGACGCAGAATTGGCCCACATCCTGTTTCCCGTTGCTCGTCTGGAAACTCGGCCCGCCCTTCGTAAAGAAGGAACACTCGGCACCCCTGATCCATCCACAAACGGCGCTACGACCAACCGCTTCGCTCGGGTGGCTGGGCCGCTCGTGGATAACTCAGGGGGTTTGACATGAGCACCCCCCCCAGAATGCCTGATTCCTGGGGGATTGCTTCGGCACGCGAAAAGGCGTGCCTCGCAATGACAGAATGAAAAGGGCGCCTCAATTCAGAATCACTGCGCCAGCAACGTCTTTAGACTCCGTTCGCTGCAGTGTCATGAGGGTGTGTCCTCACCCGTCGCCTACTCCTCTTCGGGTTCGAGCCGGTGCGGCAGGACGGCGGTGAACCAGATAAAGAAGGAGGTGCTGAGAGTTCAAAGGCGACGTCGGGCGCCCAGCAAATACTCTCCGTCTTGCCTGAGTTCCGAACTACGCCTGGGCGCACCTCTATCTCCCGGTGCTCGGTGTGCCCTGCCATGGCGTTCCGAATCGCGTCGGCCATGACGCAACGTTTTGCGAGAGAGGAGAAAACGGAAATGCGGCTGAACCTGGCGCTCCGCCGCTCCCGATATTTGTAACCTTTGCCCTCATGCCGGGCCGGGACAGAATCCGTCCTCCGTGCCGTCATCCGGGCAGGCGTGGTAGCCGCCGGAGTTGAAGAACTGGATCAGGCGCAGCAACTCGGACAGGTTGATAAACCAATCAAGCGGATTGTAGTCGCTAGTGTGCGCCGTGCAATTCGTGTCACCAGGTCCGGGCGCATAACCGTCCTCTGTGCCTGCTTGGCAATGGAAACCGTTCGAGTTGAAGAACTGGATCAGGCGCAGCAACTCGGAAAGGCTGATTTGATTGTCCTGGTCTTGATCAGCGGTATGTAATTCTCCTTCTCCTTCTCC
>CAILVY010000010.1 GCA_903837785.1 Candidatus Hydrogenedentota bacterium | reverse complement strand
TTCGCCTTCGCCTTCGCCTTCGCCTTCACCTTCACCTCCACCTTCACCTTCACCTTCACCTTCACCTTCACCTTCACCTTCACCTTCACCTTCACCTTCACCTTCACCTACACCTTCACCTTCACCTTCACCTTCACCTTCACCTTCACCCTCACCCTCGCCTTCACCCTCGCCCTCGCTGCTCGTCCTTGAGTAGACGACGTTCAATTCAGCGCTCCCCAAGATAAGGCTCTCCATCGCGGCCAGCAACACATCTCGACTTACCTGATCCTGTGGGACGCTGATGGTCGGTTGTGCGGACAAGGCATATAGGGTATAGGTATAGGTCTTTTCTCCCGGCCCCTGGGAACACGGCGGCTCGTATCCGAGTTGCCCGTTGACACTGTTGTTCCCCAGCGTCCCCACGCCGCTCACATTCCTCGGAAGACTCCGGACATTCACGGGAATGTCATAGAGAATCCAGTACCACTTGGTCATGTCGGGCGCGACATGGTGCATGATCAGCGCAAGACTCTGCGTCCCCACCGGCGCGCCACTCCACTCGAGCGGCAGCGTATCGCCTGGGCCGTCGCAGGTATAGTTGGCGGGCAGCACTCCGCCATTGGAAACGTCCGTGCTGTACAGGATGAGCGACCCTTCTCCTTCTCCTTCTCCTTCTCCTTCTCCTTCTCCTTCTCCTTCTCCTTCTCCTTCTCCTTCTCCTTCTCCTTCTCCTTCTCCTTCTCCTTCATCGGCGCCAAACAGGAAATCCGTGTTCATGATGCCGGGCATAGGCACTGGCTGGGAATAGAGGTAGGCTCCCGAACACGCGATAGTGTTCCACTCCTGGCGGATTGCCATCAATTGCACAGCCTGGGTTGAACTCAGCGTTTGATGCACTGCCGCAAAATGGGTGGCATAGCTGTAAATGATCGCTCCGTCAAGGCGCCCGTATTCTTCAGCCCAAGAGAGGACATTCTCTTTGCTCACGGAGCTTTCCGTCATGAATCGGCGAAGTTCAGTCGAGATCGCTGTTCGTGCATCCACAATGGCATAGAGATCCGCACGCTGGATATCTACCAGGTTCCTCACCAGGTCGGCCTGCGCTTCTGTCAGGGCGGCCAGCATGGCGTTGCCCATGTTGCCGGTGAGATCCGTGGGAATCGTAAAGCCCGGATTGCCCATCGCGGGCATATCCTTCATGTAAAAGGAGCCGAAATAGGTGCCTTGGCGCTCGGGGCAGAAGTAGACGTCGGCCTCGACCGAACCGGCATACCAGCTATACATCTCGCTGGCGTAAGTCATGACGGCAACGTTCTCTTCGTGGCCCAGGTGAAGGGCGGCAAGAGGATCGGGCAAGCTATCGTCCCAATTACCCACGCCGCCCAGCCCTTTCAGGGCATCGAGTTGCGAACGCTGTGCAGGCGACATGGACCGAATGATTCGACCGAGCGTCTCGGCGCGTCCATAACTGATCTCGCCGTCAAGCCGGTAGAGTTCGGCCGAATACGCCAATACGGCATCCTTGTCCAGTCCCGCGCTGCCCGGGGGAATGTCACCTTCCAGCAGACGGCGGAACGCGTTCATAAGCGGAAAGCGTTCATAGCCATACTCGCTGATCTGCTCCACCTGGATTTGAGCCAGCGCCACCAGTTCGGCGATTTGGCTCTCGGAGAGAATATGCAGAACATTGTACGCGGTAATCGTCACGAAATCCGTGTTGTGCCCCAATCCTGTGGGGTCGTTGTCGCGCAGATACTGGAATCCCGAGAAGTCCGCCACTTTTCCCGGCGGCAGAAAGCTGTCGGAACAGAGGTCGCCGGTCAGAAAAGCCAGCGCATCAAAAGCTATCGTCGTCATCTGCGCTTGGTCGGAGAGCGTTTGTTCGATGTCCATCGCGGGGCCTTCGCCTTCGCCTTCGCCTTCGCCTTCCCCCGGGGGGGTGTCGGGCGGCTTCGGCCATTCCTGCTTGGAAACATACCCGTCGCTGTCGACGTCGAGTTCAAGGAAGTACGTTTCATCCAATTGAGGGCTTGCCAGAAACTCTTCGCGTGACAGACGTCCATCGCCGTTCAAGTCCAGGTCCTCGAATTTCGGGAGGGTCGGCGGTTCAGCAGCTTGTGCCGAGTTGCAGAACCCGCCACAAGCAAGGAGCAAGAGCCCCAGCGCCACAAGCATGCGGATCCCCGTGCCAAGCCGTTCATCGCCTCTTCCGCAATCATTAGTCCTCATGGCTAATCCCTCCTTCTTGTTTCGTGTCCGCGTCTTGCACGGGCAACTTCTCCTTGAACTTCGCTTCGACTTTAGCAGGGCAAGGTGAAAAGGCCGTGTTTGGATTGATGACACTCTTGTCAGAATGGGAATGGGCCGTTGCGTATCGGTCAGTAAGTGTTGCAGAGAAAGGCATTGGCCTATCGGGGCGCCTGCCTCCGATAGGCCAGTGTCATAATGCTCGCTCAGATTAAGTCTGCTCAGTTCATCAAGCGATTTCGCGATACGCGAAGATCGGGTTCTCCTGTCTTCTCCAATTCCGGCCCTGTGCATTCAAGACATTCGGCCGGGAAAGATTCCGGTACGTGCAATCAAGTCAGAAGATACCGGCCATGATACCCAGGAGGTTGGCGACGAGGCGGTTGCACAGCGTTTCCCCCTCGGATTCGTAACGCACGAACTGGACATGGCCGTCCATGTACAGAACGTTTGAGCCGCCAGGAATATGGTTGAATGCGCTGGGCACGACGGCAAGCTGGTCAAACATCACCGGCAGTGTGCTCTGCGCCATGGCGCTGGCCGCCGGATTGTTGATGTCCGTGATCAGGAAACGCTCGATGCCCTCACGCAACCGGTACACCGTGTCGCTGCCGCCGTTGCCCCGGCCCGCGAACTCACCGCTCAGCGTGACGTCGCTGTCGATGTACCGCGCCATCGCCGCTCCGTCGTTTCCAAGGACTGCGGTTACAAATTCGGTCGTGAAAAGGCTCATCATGGTTCCAACAATCTGCGCAGGGCCTTCGGAGGGAGGGTCGCTGGGCATCGAGCCGGCCGGAGCCAGCGTCTGGAAAATGGGGATGAGGGTGCTCATGTCGCCCACGCCGTACTTGGGCGTATACCGGTCGCTGACCCACCCGAGATAGCTGTAGCTCGTATCGGCGGCGCTCGCGCAGCGCGTCCCCAGGCTGCTCGTCGGCCACGAGTAGCCCATGCAGGGTTCGCCGTTGTTGGGGTTGGTGAAGCGTTCTTTCATGTTGCCCCCGTTGGCGTCAGAAGGACACACGAGCACCATCGGGTCATTGAGGTACTCCGGATACAGCGCAAACAGGTTTGGCGCAAGGTCGATAATGGATGCAACCTGGGTGGTTCCGTGATAGGGGAACACCCCTGCCTGCATCGACGGCAATCGTTGTCCTTTGGCCTCGTTTGCATACATCTTGAGGATGATGCCCATCTGTTTCAGGTTATTCTGGCAACTCGAGCGCCGCGCCGCTTCGCGTGCGCGCGCCAGGGCCGGCAAGAGTATCGCCGCCAGAATGCCAATGATGGCGATCACGACCAGGAGTTCAATCAGCGTAAAACCGTTCCGGTGCCCTCTCATGTTTCTTCTCCCGTTAGATTCCTGAAGTTTCATGCAGAAAGAAAGACTGCCTGTTCAGCCTGCGGATTCTGACAGGAACAGATGAACAAAAGCAGCTCGCTTTGATGACAAAACTGTCATCAAGGAACATCTTGTATTCTGCGGCGGCTTCGTTATAATCCCGCCATGAATGTACTTGTGGTCGAGGACGAGAAGTCTGTTGCGCGCCTTGTGAAGAAGGGGCTGGAAGAACTGGGCTTCTCCGTCGAGGTGAGCCATAACGGCACGGAAGCCTACACACTGGCCGCGACACGGCAATACGATGTCATCGTGCTGGATATCATGCTTCCCGGCCGGGACGGACTCAGCATTCTCAGAGGCCTCCGCCAGCAGAAGAATGCGGTTCCGGTAATCCTGCTGACGGCGCGCGGCGAATTGGACGAACGCATTGAAGGGCTTGATCTCGGCGCCGACGACTACCTGACAAAACCCTTCTACGTTGAGGAACTGGTCTCGCGAATCCACGCCGTGATTCGGCGCACTTCGGGGGTTCAGCTGAGCATCTTCCAGGCGGGGGACCTGACCGTAAACTTCGTTACGCGGGAAGTGAAGCGGGGTGACCGGCCGATTCGCCTGACCGCGCGCGAGTTCGGCCTCCTCGAATACCTGATGCGCTCGCCTGAACGGGTCTTTACGCGCACGCAGATTATAGAACATGTCTGGGGCTATGATTTCGATCCCAACACGAATCTGGTGGACGTGTACGTCAAGCGGTTGCGCAAGAAGATCCGGGGCGATTTCGGAGACGATCTCATCGAGACGGTTCGCGGCGTCGGCTACAGGTTCCTGAGGCCATGAAATCCGTTCGCTTCCTGCGAATCCATTCGTTCAGACTCCGCATCGCGTTGTTCTCCGTGGCCGTTTCCGGGGCCGTGCTTCTCGTCTTTGGCGGTCTCACGCTGGCCGCGATGCACCGAATCAGCGTGCAGCGGATGGACAAGGACATCAAGGAATTCGCGCACAAGCACCTTGTGCAGCCACGTGAACCCGGGCACTGGGAGCGCGTGAGCGAATCACTGCGTTTCTTTCTGGGCGACGAAGAAGAGAATACATTCATCCTGCTGGTCAAGGGTCGTGACAACGAGACGCTCTACGTTTCCCCCAATTGGCCGCCGGAGCTGCGACTCGACGAGTTCCCCTCGCCCGGGGCATGGGGGCGCGATCCCAACTTGCGGGCGCCGGCGCCGCCCGTCGAACGGGCGGCAAGAAACCCCCGAGTCGACCCGCTTGCCGGCCCCACGGGAGGCCCGCCACCGCGCTTGAAGACCCCTGAGTTCTTTTCACGCACGGCGGGGGGAGAAAAGTGGCGCGTCGGCGTGATGGGAAGCCCGGAACTGACTATCGTGCTCGGGTTGAACTTGCGGCGTTTGAACGCCGAAATGGCCCAGGCGCGTTACGGCATCTTCACGTCACTTCCGATTGCATTGCTGTTCGTCGCCGCGGGCGCGTGGTGGATGTCAAAGCGGGCCCTCAAGCCCATCACGGCCGTGACGGGCGCCATCAAGAGAATCCGGGCGAAGGGCCTGGATCAACGTGTGCCCGGGGAGGATGAAGACCACGAATTCGCGGAGCTTATCGCCGTTTTCAACGAGATGATGGACTGGCTCGAGAAGAGTTTCAACCAGGCAATCCGATTCAGCGCCGACGCCTCACACGAGTTGAAGACTCCGTTGACCGTCCTGCAGGCACAACTCGAGCGAGCCGTGCATGAGGCTGAAGCGGGCTCGGAGGAGCAGCGCCGCTACGTGGCATTCGGGAAAGAACTCCAGCGCCTCAAGAGTATCACCCAGAAGCTCCTGCTGCTTTCCAGAATTGATGCGGGAGAACTCAAACTGAAGCTCCGGCCGTTGAATCTGAGTCAATTGCTGGAGGGTATCGTCGAGGATACCGAAGTCATGGCCCCTGCACTCACGGTGGAAGACGACCTCGCCCCTGGCCTTTGGGTGATGGGGGATGCGGACCTCCTGAAACAAGTCGTTCAAAACCTTGCGGCGAATGCCGTCAAGTTCAACCGCAAGGGGGGCTTTGTCCGGTTCAGCCTGCACGCCGACGACAGCCTCGTCAGGTTCGTTATTGCCAATTCTGGCGAGGGAATTGCCCCGGAGGATCGGGACAGGGTGTTCACCCGCTTCTACCGAGGCGACAAGGCCCACAGCCGGGGAGTCAGCGGGGCCGGCCTCGGACTCAGTCTCGCCCGCGAGATTGTCCGGGCCCATCACGGCGAACTTCAACTGGAATCCGGCACCGGCGGCGATACCGTCTTCTCGTTGACCCTTCCGAGAGCAAAGACGTGACAGATCACTTCGCTCGGGCGCAATATCCAGCGTATTCAATGCTCTGCCCGAGGCATCGCGCTTCACGTCCCTCGTGACCATGCGTTGGAGGAGTTCTTTCAGGTCACCGCGTCCTGCAAGTATGCGGCAGACACGCCGGCGCCCGAAAATGCAGTTCTGTAACGGATGTCGCAAGGACTTGTGCGGCAAAAGGACTGGTCGGGGCGAGAGGATTTGAATGCGCCACAGGCGCACAAGCCTCCGAAGTCGATCTAGTCAGCTTGTGGCTGCCGTTGTCGCCCCTTAGCACGTAGACGTACGTCATGTCGTGCCGCCCCTGAAAACAGAAATGGTCGGGGCGAGAGGATTTGAACCTCCGACCCCCTGGACCCAAACCAGGTGCGCTAGCCGGGCTGCGCTACGCCCCGACGAAGTGGGGGAATCGTATCATATTGGGCTGAGGCATGCCAAACGATCGCTTGTCTCATCCTGCCGGACGGGGGTCAGGCAAGAGCAACGGGCGCCCGCGACGATCAGCGGCGGCGCAGCCGGCGGAGGCCGATAAAGCCTGCCATGCCCGCCAGACCTGCCAGGACCGGCCAGGCGCCAATCGGCAGCGCGGCCATGACGCTGAGGATAGTCGGCGGGGTTTGCACGCTCGAATACGCATCGCTGATCACGCAGTAGTACGTGCCCGAGTCCTCGACGGTCAACGGGCCCACCCGAAGCACGGACGTGTTGCCCCCCACCGGAACAAAATCCTTCCCCGCGCCTTCCCGGAACCATTCGTACTCCACCGTGCCATACGCATCGGCGATCTCCACGACGAACTCGTGTTCGCCGCCCACGTCGGCATAAACCATCAGGGGCGGGGAGGAAACGATACGGAGTCCCGTCTTTACCAGGAAGATCTGGTGGCTCGTGTCCGCGGCCATTACGTTGCCAATCGTGTCCTTGGCTCCCGAAACTGTAATCGTCGCCACGCCTTCGTCCTCGGCACGAATCGCCCGATCCAGCGCCACCCGGTACGTCCTTGCGTTATGCCAGGCGCCGTTGCCCGATTCGTCCAGCGAACTGGCCGCGATAACCGTGTTCGACGCCGTCGTGACCGTGACAGTCGGGCAGGGCGACCAGTTCATGTTTTCGTCGAAGATCAACTCGAAATTTGGAATTCCGCCCAGCGGGACCAGCATCAAATCGGAATTGAACTCGGACAGTGCCGGAGACTGCCGATCCACGTCGTATGTTTCACCGGTAAAATCGCCGTTGGAAACGCCCGCGCCGCCAAGCACATTCGCATTCGCGCTCTGGTCATGAATCGTGTCGTGGTCCACCAAGCTGAGTCCCAGGCTTCCGTTTCCGGTCACCCCGCCCACTTGCAGCATGTATTCCCGGTCCGAAACCGCGCTGAGCGTCAAGGCCGGGTCGTATTGCACATCGCCCGTGACCGCCACCGTGAAATCGCCCGGCACGAGCCCCTCGACACCTTCGGAGAAACGGACCGTGAATCGAAGGATATCCGCCTGGGTCGGATTGGCATCCGCCCGGAAGATCGCGGCTACGGACGGCGCAGTCTGGTCGGCCCAGAGCACCGCGTTTATGTATAGCCGCTGAATATTCGGATCCGAGAGGATGGGCGCGCCGCTGCAGTTCCCGCCATGATGAAATCCCACCACGCGCCCCGAGCCGAATTCCCGCGCCGCCACGGCCACGTTGCCATTGCCGTCCATCATCAGCGCGGTGGCGGGATTCGTCGCATAGTCCTTGAGCTGCCCCATTTTGTAGCTGCCGAAAAACGAGAAGGCGGCCGGCACGCCGTTGAGCACCGGATGGCCTTCCTGCCCCGCAATCGCCGAAACCGTGATCGCTTCGTCCGCCCGTCCCTCACTGCGATCGATCGGCGTCAGATCCCACATCGTCTCCGACAGGCCCCCCATCGCCACGGGAACGGCCATTTGCGCTGCGTTGTTCTCCGAACCCACATAGCCCCCATGGTTCGACTGAACATGGAATACCAGCCGGTTCGCGGTCGATGAAGGCAGCACATAGGAGAGCGAGGTGCCTCCGTTCAGGTGAACCAGCACATCGAAATCTTCCAGCGCGGGCGAGTTGCCCGTGTACTTCCCCTGCGTGTGCGCGGGCAGGGTGACGTGCAGGCCCGCCGCCTCCATCGCCGCTATGAGCGCCCGCGTGTGCGGATTCAATCCGTCGGGCACCAGCGTCCCCTCGTCATCATCCCAAAGCAGGAGCACATTCGGCCCGCCCCATGCGCCCATCGCCACCACGCACCCCACACACGCCCAGATACAACTGCGGCACAAAAACTTCATCGAGGAAAACTCCTGCTCCAATTCCTGCTGGCTCACTCAGTCCCACCTAGTATATCATACACTTCCGCCGAGCGTGTGCGATGCCTCCGCCTGTTGATATGCGAATGAGACGCATTGCCCCGGCGCGGATTAGAAAGGATACTATGACCGATCGTTTCAGACGACCCTCGGGTGAAGGCATCAAGACCCATTGGAGCGGATTTCGCCCCTTCTACGATTATTGGGGCAACGAGCTCAAGCGCTTCTATCTGCTGGAAACCCTGGCCAATGCAACGGATCGCATGCTCCGTGACTGCGACCGCTTCGTGCTTCCGAGCACCCAGGAAGTTCTCGGGCCCGCCCAGTTGCAGGGCATGTCCTTCGAACTCTTCCAGGAAGGCCGCTATCAACTCATCTTCCGCCTCCGCGCCGCCAACGCCCGCGGCAAGAAGGCCACTTTTGGACTCGTGGTCGCCAAGAACGCCCAAGAATGCAGCGCGGTCGCGCGCAACGAACACCGCAATCTCCAATTGCTCCACGCCCGCGCGCCCGAACACGTCGTGAGGACCTTTCGCGGCGGCGTCATCTTCCTGCCCGATCGCTACCAGCGGCCCGGGCACGGCCGCGAAATCTACGCCTACCTCACCCAATGGCTCCCCGACTACGACGAATTGGGAGTCAATAAGAATCTCCAGTGCATCGCCAACACGGAACGGGTTCACACCTTCTCGCTCGCGGACACCGAACGCATCAAAATGATGATGTGCGAGACTGTCTTCCGAACCTATGAAGCCAAGACCCACACCTGCATGGCCATGCCCGAAATCGCCTCGGGCGATTTCGTGGTCCTGTGGTCCCGCAGAGGCCAACTGAAGATTCGCATGATCGCCTGCCGCAAGCTCCTGAACCGCGTCGATCCCGCGCGCGTGCTCGCCGAGGTCATGAACGCCTCCTGGGACTGGGGCGGCCGCCGTTTTCACCTCATGCCCGAGGACCCGGAAATGCTGGGCGCGGCCCTCGTCAACGCCTGGGGCGCTTCGATGGCCGCCCAAGCCGTCGCCCGGTGCTCGAACGAAACGTCTCCAGGCCGCACCCGCGTGCGGGACCGGGAGTATCTTGAAGCGCTTCAGGCGCTCATGCTCAAATGAACAGTGCTTAACCCGTCAACGCTTGGGATGGATGCCTTATGAAGTGGTCTATCGTCTGGACAGTGCTGATTTGTGCCGCGGCCCCCGCGCTATGGGCCGCCCCGCCCATCTTCTACGTGGCGGCCAATGGTAACGATGCCTGGACCGGCACCCTGCCCGAACCCAACGGCAGCGACGGCCCCTTTGCCACGTTGCATCAGGCACAGCAAGCGCTCCGTGCGCGGGGCCCGGCCGAGGGCGGCGCCGTCTACGTGCGCGAAGGCACGTACTATCTGCCCAAACCCTTGCGCTTCGAAGCGGCCGATTCCGGCGCGCCGGACAAGGAAGTGCTCTGGCAGAGTTACCGCGGTGAGAAGGTCCGGCTCCTGCCCGCCAGGCGCATCGAGGGATTCACCCCCTTCAAGGACGCGATTCTCCAGTGCAATCTGGAGCCCTTCGGGCTCGCGGGCAAGCCCTGCCAGCAGCTCTTCTTCAAAAGTGCCCGGCAAATTCTGGCCCGATGGCCGAACAAGGGCGCGGACGCGTTACCCGGCGGGGGATGGGCCTTCATCGCGGCCCCGGTCGAAAACGACCGAAGCGCCAGCTTCCATTACGCGGACGACCGGCCCGCACAGTGGAAGAGTGCCGAAGGCGCCCAAATCTCGATTTGGCCCAACTACAACTGGTGGCAAACCATCGAGAAGCTCGGCAGGATCGACACGGCCTCAAAAATAATCACGCTCGAACACCCGCTCTCTTACACGATCGAGCCCGGACGCCGCTACTTCTATCAGAATGTCTTCGAAGAGCTGGATGCGCCCGGAGAATGGTTCTGCGACACCAAATCCGGAATCCTCTACTTCTGGCCGCCCGAACCCATTGAAGGCGCTGAGGTCGTCATCCCGATCGAGGAAAACGCCGTCGTCTTCGATCACGCGAAGCACATCACCTTCCTTGGCTTCTCCATAGAAGCGACGGGGGAAGACGGCATCTCCGTGAAGGAGTCGGAAGAGTGCCTGCTCGCCAAGAACCTGATCCGCAACACGGGTGGATGGGGGCTGGTTATCGACGGCGGCACGCATGTCCGCGCGGTGGGCAACGACATCTGCAATACGGGCCGCGGCGGCATCTCGCTGAGCGGCGGCGACCGCAAGACCCTGACCCCGGGCCGCCACGAGGCCGTCAACAACCATATCCACCACTTCGCTGAGATCTATCAGACCTACCACTGCGGCGTTAACGTCAGCGGAGTGGCCAACATCGTCGCACACAACCTCATTCACGACGCCCCGCACATCGGCATTCTCCTCGGCGGCAATGACCACATCATCGAATATAACGAGATTCACCACGTCTGCATGGAAGCCTCGGACAACGGCGCCTTCTACATGGGCCGCGATTGGACGCAGCGGGGAAACATCATCCGCTACAACGCGTTCCACGACATCTACGGATTCGGGCTCGCCGGACTCGCCCCGGACGCCAGCGGCGTCTACAATTATCAGGCGCCCGACGGCGCATGGGGGATCTATCTCGACGATTGCAGCAGCGGCACAACGATCCTTGGCAATCTCTTCTATCGCGTTCCCCTCTGCGGCGTGATGATCGGCGGAGGCCGTGACAATGCCGTCACGAACAACGTTTTCGTCGACTCGATCCCCGCGCTGCATATCGACGCGCGCTGGGACGCCTATTGCTGGGACGTCATGCAGGAACGGCTCAACGCCATGAACTACAAGGAGCCGCCCTACAGCGTTCGCTATCCCGAACTGCTCGCGATGGGCGACGATCCCCGGCGTCCGGCCAACAACAGCTTCGTCCGGAATATCGTCTATTACACCCGCGACGATTACCGCGGCCTGTCCTCCACGAAACCGGGCGCCGAAGCGGTCGTCTACGACCTGAATCCCTTCGACCCCGGCTCCACGAAGTTCGAGGCCAACGTCATCTTCCACAAGGCCCAATTCGTGCGCATCGCCTATAACCCCTACAAGGCCGAGGGCGCCAGTACGCTCACTTGGGAGGATTGGGTGGCCAAAGGCTTTGACGCCCTCAGCCAGATCGAAGATCCCAGGTTCTTCAATCTGAATGAGGATGACTATCAGTTGCGCATCGATTCTGTCGCGATCAAGATGGGATTCAAGCGGCTGCCCCTCTCGCAGATCGGCCTGTATCAGGACGAATTCCGCTGCTCCTGGCCCGTGCCCAAAGACACGCGCAAGGAAGGCAGCAATCATCAGGTCTGGCCCATCCAGGTTACCCCGCCTGCGGCCCCGGCTGCCCCTGCCGCAAATTAAACGGGCGGGTGAAGCGCAGCGGAACCCACCGATTGACTCAACGCGGGGCCTCAGGCCACTTCCTGCGTGGAGCAGGTTCTCCACGCCTCGGCGACCCGGCTCATGGCGCTGACCGCCGCGTGCGCGAGTTCGGGCGGGCACAGACACGCTATGCGTTCGCGGCAGCCGCGCAGCCAGTCCGCCAACAGCGGGTGCCGCGTTTCCGCCGTGATCGCCTCGCACCGCGTCTCGTCTGTCACGCACACGGACGCGTCCGACAATTCCAGGAAGCCTTTGCTGCCCCGCAGGATTGAGGATTGGGTGAACTCCGGCCAGGACGAACTCAGGGCAATGACCGGCCCATCGGCGCACTCGATTTGACTCAGGAGCGCATCGGGCGTGTCGCGTCCGTCATGCACCCAGATGCCGCCGGCGGCCGAAACCCGCGTCGGCCGCGCCGTTCCCAGCACGTGCAGCCACGCGGCCAATTCATCGCATTGCTGGGTCCACGCCCGGCCCCGTGAATACTCCCAATAACTTTGCCAGTGCAGAAATCGGCCCACATCGAATTCCCGCATCGTCGCACCGCCGAGAAACGCCGGCCAGTCCACGTCGCCCGCCGTGGGGGGGGACTCCGGCTCCGGCTCGAGCAGCGCGCCGCGCGACGGGGACTTCAGGACCGACTGAGCCCGTCGCACTTCGCCCAGCGCGCCGGACTGGACGCGCCGGCGCGCCTCGTGCCATGGCCCTTCCGCCAGACGTCGCACGCCAATCTGAACAACGCGCCCCGTGGCGCGCACGCGCTCCACAATCTTCTGCGAATCGTCCGTGGCGAGCGCCATCGGCGACTCGCAATAGACGTCCTTCCCTGCGTCCAGGGCGGCAAGAACCATCGAGGCATGCCAGTGATCGGGCGCCGCCACGATCACGCCGTCGATCGCGGGGTCCGTAAGGAGTTCCCGCCAATCGTGGCAGGCAACGGCACCGCTCAAGCGGCGCGCCCGGTCCAGGCGCCCGCGATGGACATCGCATACGGCAACGATGCGTGCCCGCAGCCGTCTCCGTTCCTTCCGCAGCGCGTTCAGGTGCTCAAGGCCGGCCCGGCCGCAGCCAATCAGCCCCAACTGAAGCCAGGAAGGCCGGTCCCGGCGCGGCAACGCGACTGCCTGCGGCGCCAGCGCCAATGCCGCCGTCGCGAGAAATGCCCGGCGGCTCAGGCCTTCCGCGGAACAAAATGAAAAGGCGGCATGCGGGGGAACTTCGTCCGCATGCCGCCCTTGTCGTGTCATGTTCTTATCCGGGAGGGGTTACGCCTTGCGATAGGGCGCCTTAAGGCTCCAGCCGTTCAGATACGGCCGCGCCGCCCAGGCATTGGCCTTCTTCACCGCATCGCCATCGCCCGAGAAGCGTTCGGTCTTGGCGTCCCACGCGAGTTTCGCGCCGGCCACGTAAGAGCATGTGCCCTGATGACACGTGCGCGTCGTGTTATGGAGGATCTCAACCGTGACCACCGGGTCCTGGCCCGAGCGCACGCAGTCCGCGAAGTTCTGCCAGTGCGGCTCGTTCAGTTGGCTGCCCTCGGCCTTCTTCGCCTCCGCCCCTTTGCCATTGTTCTGCACGGGGTACACTTCGTAGCCGCCGCGGTCCACGCGCAACGAACCTTCCGTCCCGTGGAAGAGGATGCCGTGATCGCTGTAGCCCTTGGGCAGATACTGGTTCCAGACGCGGTTGCTGAACGTCAGGATGTAGTCCTCATACTCCCAGATCACCTCGAGCGTGTCCGGCGTCGTCCGGTTGTCCTGCAGAATGTACTTGCCGCCCGTCGCCACGATGGTTTTCGGCTGCTTCTCTTCGCCCATGGCCCACAGCCCGATGTCGATCAGGTGCGCGCCCCAGTCCGTGATCTTGCCGCCCGAGTAGTCCAGGAACCAGCGGAAATTGTAAATCCACCGGTTCGTGTTGAACGGCTGATGCTCCACCCAACCCTGATGGAAATCCCAATCGCAGCCCGGGTACTTGGACAGGTCATCATCGCCCATGCCGATGCCCGCGAGCGGCTTGTCTTCATGATTGAAGGCCTCAACCATGGCTACTTTGCCGATATATCCCGATTTCACGAGGTTGACCGCTTCCTGGAAGTGCGTGCCGCTGCGCTGCATCGTGCCGCCCTGGAAGACCACCTTGTTCCGCCGCACGGCTTCAACCATGGCCCGGCCTTCTTCGATCGTCGTCGAAAGCGGCTTCTCGCAGTAAATGGCCTTCTTGGCATCCGCGGCAAACAGCGTGCAGAGGCAATGCCAGTGATCCGGCGTCGCAATGACCACCGCATCCACGTCCTTGTTGTCGATGATTTCGCGGAAGTCATGATGCTTGCTGAACGAGTCCGCCGGGAACTTGCCCGCAACCATCGCGGCGCCGCGGTCCAGGTTCTTCGGATAGAGGTCGCAGATCGCGATCGGCTGCATGTCGTCCCGCTGCAGCACAAACCCGAGGTTCGAACGGCCCATGCCGCCGGTGCCGATATGACCCGTGCGGATCTTCTCGTTGGCGCCCAGCACCGCCGAGGGGAGAATGGATTTGTAGATGTCCGCCTTGGCCGTCTTGGCGGCGACGGCGGATACCGCGGCCGCGCCCGCGGCGGCGGTGGCGGCATTGCGCATGAACGCGCGGCGGCTCAGTTCTTTCTTGCTGTCAGTGGAATCATTGGCCATGGAAAGTCTTCCTCTCAACGTTGTCCGCAGGTAAATTCCAGAAATCCCGGCGCAATCCTACCGAAATGAAGAGAGGATTTCAAAACACGGCCATCCGCCGCACCGGCGAGGGCCTCATTTCAGAAACGGAGCATATTTCTTGTCCTCGCCCTTGATGTGCGTGCTCAGCCACGTGCTGAGGAAGCCCAGCAGTTCCGCCGTCAACACGCCCTTGCCCGCGTCGAAGCTGGCCTTGCGTTCCCGCACCTGACGCATCAAATCCTGATGCTTGGCCCGATGCGCCGCAAAATCCGGATAGTTCGCGGCCTGCATCCGCCGCTCTTCGTCCGCAAAATGCCGGTCCGTGTAGGACGCGAGTTTCGTCAGCACCTGCCCCGTCACCTCCCGCCCTCTCCCCTTGCTCATCGCCTCATGCAGTTCGTTGATCAGACCCACGAGCACCTTGTGTTGTTCATCGTATTCGGGCACCCCCACGCTCAATGTGTCATTCCACGCAATTAGCGGCATGTCGCCTCCTCTCTCCCTGTAGTGGACCGCATTGCCCTCGCGGCACTCCTCGCTCCTAAGCACCCTAGCCCTAAACACAGGCCATCTCGGAACTTGTTCCCGGCAGTCGCGCGCGACTCGGCGGTGGGGGGGAGGGGAGGGAACGCGCGCCCCCCGTAGTGCGCTCCCAAGGCAGTCCCGGCCAAGTTCTGCTTGGCAAGCTGTTTGCACCTCTGTTACACTCAGTGCGGAAAGGCGGGGCTGGAAAACGGCCGCCTCGGCCAAGGAAGGAGATTGCGGATATGGAAGTGCTTGTCGCCCACTTCAGGGACTACGCCCTTTACTACGGCATATCACTCGTCGTCCTCGTGCCGCTTCTGTACGCGACGCGGAAGTACTCTCTCCCAATCATCTTCTATACCCTCGAAACCGTCATTTACCTCGGCCTTATGCACATCGCCGTTTGGCTCCTCGTCACCGTCACCCGATGGTTTGCCGAGAACTCTTCCATGCGGGCTTTGCGCGAAGACGGGCGCCCCCTCGACGCGCCGGAGTGGGGGACGCCCCTCCTCGAGTTCTGGCGGCGCGAAGCCTACGACCCCCAATGGCTCGTCTACGTCGAAATCGTCGCCATCCTCCTGATAATCCTGCTTGTCTGGAAATTCCGCCCGCTTCGCATCAAATACAAAGGCAAGCGCCGGCAATTTGCCAACGAAGGAAAACCGGGCGCCCGGGGGGCCTCCCCGAACTGGCGCGACTACTCAAAAGGCGGCCCGGCCGCGCCGAGGAAGTAGGGGGGAAACCAGGCGCTTCGCCCAGGGAGTGGAATGAGTTTGTCCACGAGTACGTTGTACCTGATAGTAATGGTCGGTATCATAGCCGTGATAACGGCGGTCAGTGTCCCGTCGTTATTCCTGAAGAAGTGTCCGAAATGCGGCAAGCGCAACCTGCTGAACCTGGACCACTGCAAGGCATGCGGCGCCGGGCTGCCGGACGAGAGGCAATGAAGTGTCAACGTTGAAACGGCACGCCGGCGCAAGAAACCGTCCGGCCGCGGGTTCGCGGCCGATACGAGGGCACAGGCACGGCGCGTTTCAAGAACCGCTGAGGTGACAGCCGGTGGCCGCCATGATGAATTGTCCGTACTGCGGAAAACTGACCGACCCGAAACTCGGGAGCTGCCTGCATTGCGGCGGACCCCTCCGGATCAAGCCGCCGCAAGTCCCCGGAACGCAGGCCGCCCAGGCCCCCGCCCATCAGTGTCCCCAATGCAAGAGCCCCGTCCAGGAAGGCGACATCATCTGCGTGCGCTGCGGCACGAATCTCCTGACCGGACACAAAGTGGCCGACGAACAGCCTGAACCCGTCGAGGAACGGCCCAGGCGCTCCGTCCTTCCCGCCCTCGGCGTGACATTGCTCGTGTTCGTCCTGCTCGCAGCGCTCGGAGGGCTCATCTACTACCTCTATCAGGATCCCGTGGCCGAGGCGCGGCGCCTTGCCTCCACCAATGTGCTCAAGGCCATTGAGATCCTCGACAAATACACCCAGAAGAATGCGGAGGATGCCAAGGCACAACTCCTGTTCGGCAAGCTCACGTTCCAGGCCCAATCCTTTGACCGCGCCGCCGCGGCCTTCAACACCGCCTCAAAGCTCGATGCCGCCAATGTCGAAGCCGGCTTCCTGGCGCTCCTGGCGGCGGCAAAGCTCCCCGGCGGCGAAGGACGCAATCAGCAGATTGCCACACTCCGCCGCATCGTCGAGGCGCATCCCGACAACAAAGAGGCGTGGTACCTCCTTGGGCTCGCCTTGGGCGCGAGCGAGGACCTTGCCGGACAGAAGGAAGCCTTTCAACGGGCCATCGCGCTGGATTCCGCCCTGAACGGCGCCCACCGCAATCTCGCCATCACCCAGGCGCTGCTGGGGGAATTCCCCGAGGCCGCCAAAGAACTGGACGAAGCGCGCCGGCAAGCCCAGCGCGACGGGGACACCGCCGCCGCCGCCGCCTTCATCGACAGCCTGAACAACCGCCCCGCCGAGGCCGCCACCGCCCTGCAGCAAGCCCTCCAAGACGGAACCTCCGTGGCGGATGCCGCGCGCCTGCGGCTCGGCATGATTCTGATGGCCGAGGGAAAACCCGATGAGGCGCTGCCGCATCTGCGCGAGGCCAAGGCCAGTCCGAACGCGCCCCCGGAAGCCGCATTCCAATTCGCCTTGTGCCTGCAGGCCAACAAGCTGGACACCGAAGCCCTCACGGAGTTCGAACGCATCGCCACGGCCGGAGGACCCCGTGCCGGCGAGGCCGCCGTGCAGATGGCCCTGCTCTACTTGAATCAGGGCAATCCCGATCGCGCTGGTGAAACCATTCAACGGGCTGCCCAACTCGGGCTCGCGTCAGCCAAGTTCTACACGGTCCAGGGATGTGTCAGGCTGGCGTTGAACAACACGGCCGAAGCGCAGCAGGCCTTCCGGAACGCCCTCCAGGCCGATCCAAGCTACCCGCCCGCCCATCTCGAGAACGGCCTGCTCCAGGTTGCCCGCGGCGCCCTGAAGGAAGGTTTGGAGGAACTCAAGCGCTACAAGGAATTGGCCGGGCAAGAGCACCTCGGGAGCCGCGCCCGCGAAATTGAACTGCTGATCAATCAGCTTGAACAGACGGCCAGCCAGGAACAGCCAGCGACTGCTCCTGCCGACCGCGCGGCGGAGGGTTCGAAGTCATGAAGATGCGTGCCGGATACCTCGTTGCGGCTATGGCGCTGGCCGCCCTGTCCGCCAGTGCCTGGGGCCCCAAGACACAGCTCTGCATCACCTCCAATGCACTCTATCTCCTTTCCCAGGAAGCCAACATCCCCCTGGATCGGCTGGAAAAAGAAGTGCGCAGCGGCACGATGATTTCTGCGGAAGACCTCGTCAAGCGCTATCCCAACCTCATCACCCAGCCCGTGGACGCCATCGGCGCCGAGATGGGACTCCTCCTGAAGGTTCGGCCCGTGCGAATCGACCCCTATTTCGCCTATCGCCTCGGCGTGCTCGGCAAAATGACCGCCATGGCTTCCGCGCCGCTCCGCGCGGCCAATCCCGCCTACCGGAACGCCTACTACGCCGACGTCGAATCGCGGATAGAGGGCGTCTCCATGAACAGCGGCGCACGGCAGGTGGTCGATCCGCGGATCCATCTTCCCCGCGTGATCGCCGACGCCAATGCACAGAATGACGTCATCCAGCGCGAGTATCAGGCCGGCACCGGATTCAACGGCGTCGCAGCCATGAATTTGCCCAATGACGCCAGCCGCTCCGTCCGCGCCGTCGCCGACGTCTGGTTCACGGTCATTACCGGCGGCGCAAAACCCGGCAACATCTCCGAACGGGAATTGCAGGATTTCGTCCTCGACGCCTATCGCTTCTACATCGGCCGGAAGAATCCCGCGGAACTCGATGCCGCCGCCGAACGCCTCGCCGCCATTGCCCCCCTCACCACCGACATGCGCGTGCGCATCGGCGACCTCT
>CAILVY010000009.1 GCA_903837785.1 Candidatus Hydrogenedentota bacterium | reverse complement strand
CGAGCACGCGAGAAGAACCTCCACCAGATCGCAGTCCATGCGGGGCAGAATGCAGTGAGTCTCGGGGTCGCCGAAGCGGCAGTTGAACTCGAGAACCTTGGGCCCTTCGGGACCGATCATCAGTCCGGCGTAGAGAACGCCACGATAGGCAATTCCGCGGCGGTTCAACTCCTGCAGCGTTCGTTCGAAAACAACCTGCCGGATCACCGGCCAGAGGGCTTCGGTTACCACCGGCGCGGGTGAATAGGCGCCCATGCCGCCGGTGTTGGGTCCCCGGTCGCCGTCGAACACGCGTTTGTGATCCTGCGCGGAGGCCAGCATGACGATGTTCTTGCCATCCACAAGCGCGAGAATCGACGCCTCCTCCCCTTCGAGATACTCCTCGATCAGAACGTTCGACCCGGCGTTGCCGAACACCTTCTCCACCATGGCTTCACGAACGGCGCTTTCCGCCTCGGCAAGAGTCTGGCAAATCGTTACACCTTTTCCTGCGGCAAGGCCGTCCGCCTTGACGACCAACGGGGGGCGCTGTTGGCGGACAAAAGCGAGAGCTGCCTCCGCATCGGCAAAACGCCCGGCGCGGGCCGTGGGGACCCCGGCGGCCTCCATGACCTGCTTCGAAAAGACCTTGCTGCCTTCCAGCAGCGCGGCAGCCCTGCACGGACCGAAAACAGCGATTTCCTCCGCGGCAAGATCGTCCGCAAGCCCCGCGCAAAGCGGCGCTTCGGGACCAATCACAACCAGGCCGGGCTTCTCCTTCCGGCACCATGCCACCAGGCCGGCGATATCGTCCGCGGAAACAAGTACATTCGAAGCAACCGTCGCAGTGCCGGCGTTTCCGGGTGCACAGAAGATGTCCGGACGGCTCGGGCTCTTCGATAGCTTCCAGGCCAGCGCATGCTCGCGGCCGCCGCTGCCAACGACGAGGACTTTCATGCGCCGCAGGATACTTCACCGGACCGGCGCCCGCAACCAAAACGCACAGCTCAGATGAAGGCGAAGGTGCGGGCAAGGAGGGTGGACACGCCGATCATTCCGGCCCGGTTGCCGAGTGCGGCGGCACGAATCTCGACCGGCTCGACGATCCAGGCGTGTTTGTTCACGTAGGTCTCAATAGACGGGAACAGCGCGCGAACTTCTGCTCCATCCGCCACGCCTCCGCCGATGACAACGCGGTCGGGATCGTAGGCATGTACAAGACTGATGATCAGCGCCGTCCAGTGGCGAAGGCAATGATCGCGAAGCGCCGTTGCCAAGACGTCGCCGTCGGCCGCGTAACGGAAGACGGCGGCAAAATCTGTCACGGCCACGCCCGCAAGCGCGGATCTGGCGAACTGAGGATTGGCCCGGGCAAGGCGCGGAAGACACTGTGCGGCGGACTCGGCCTCGTAACAGCCTGACGCGGGACAGGCGGAACAGGCAGCCCCGTCTTCGGGATTGGCGATAAGATGTCCTCCCAGCACGCCAGCTTGGAAATGTTTGCCGCGCAACAGCTTACCGCGAATCAGCACTGAACAGCCGATTCCCGTGCCCAGCGTAATCATGACAAAGTCGTCCGAGCCGCGCCCCGCGCCGTAGCGCCATTCGCCCAGCAGCGCCGCGTGGGCATCGTTCTCGATTCGGAGGTCCATGCCGAACTCCTTGCGGGACCAGGCGGCCAGATCGACCTCGCAGGCGTCGCCGTACTTCTTGCGAGGCGCGGAGCGAATACGCTGGCGCACGGGATCCACCAGGAATGGAACCGCCATGCCGATGCCCAGGCAGTCGGAAGGTTCAAGATGCCGGGCTGCGCATAGACGGTTGATCAACCCCGCCATGCGCGGCAATTGCGGCGCAAGCCCTTCGCGCGAGTTGGCGGGAATGGACTCAGCCGCCAGCACTTCGGCGCCGGCCACAATGCCGGCCTTGATGCTGGTTCCGCCCAGGTCGACGGCGATCGCTGGTTTCGTGTTCATCATCCGCTGGTTGTTTCGAGCGCTGCAAGAGCCATGGCTTCCATGTTCCCCGGCGGAACGTCGGGCAGAATCGCCTCGTGGCTGGGGCTGACAATCAGGTTCGGCCCGAGGATACTCTTCACGCGCTGCACCTCGGCGCGCACCTGCCTGGGGGTCCCATGTGTCAACAACTCCTGCATGTCGATCCCCCCCATGAAAGCAACGCGCCCCTTGAAATCCCGGGCCAGCGACGCGGCGTCCAT
>CAILVY010000008.1 GCA_903837785.1 Candidatus Hydrogenedentota bacterium | reverse complement strand
TTAGGATCGCCCATAAAAGATTATCCAAAAGTGAATCATTGCCAATTTTTCCAACATTCCCGATATCAATAATGACAGCGTTCGGATCAAGTTCGCTTAGTATTCTCTTAACATGGAACATTATCGATGACTTGCCGGAACGCTTTTGTCCATAAAGCAACTCGCAATTTCCGCGATCTCGATGATCCATCAAGGCTCTTACAATTGCTTCTACTTCATCATTGCGACCATAAAACATCTTCACATCTTCAACAGCACCGCCATTAGCCCCCTTGCTGTACGGATTGTCAATAGCATGAAAATCTTCGGCGGCCGACAACGGAACCGCCAACCGGACGTCGCCCGTGCGATCTAGACACACTCCGTCTACATCCTTACGCTTATATTCAACAAAAACCGTAAATGCTAGCGCTGGCTGGTCTGCCAACTCCTTCTCGAGTTTGAGACGGTATTTAACCGATTTCTTCTCGCCACCTCGCAAGGCCTCTGTTACATTCGCGGTAGGATGCAAGGCTGTTATGCCGGGTTCTGCAACGAAGGAAAGACGTACGTCTTCAGCCAAGGCACGATTAAGCTCGTTCTTTATCCCCAAATATACGTCAACAGTCATGTCGTTGAGGTTTAATTGGCTCCTCTCATTCTCGACAGCGAGGGTCACTCGGGGGACGCTGTCGCGAATTAAAGCCCGGTAATAGTCCAAAGTGACGGTAAACAGTTTACGAATTGCGGGCAGGAGCAACTCAACTGCAAACTTAGTTGGCGCCGCATTAATCGAAGCACTCAAACGTTCACATTCATTCAATGCGTTAACGCAGTAACTATCGCGTAGTTCGAAAGATGCCTGGCTACAGGTTTCAATCGCGTGCTTGAGAATGGCGCGGTATCTCTTAAGGTAGTCAGCATCAGTTGTAAGAAATAATTTATCAACACAATGTTCTACACGCTCATCTGCCTGAAGCAACCAAGCACGAGAGAGCTCGGGTGATGAGAGAAAATAGAAATGTTCGTCAACCTCCTGTAATCGGAGCTGTTGTTCCGAGCGTAGTCTTTCCCAAGCGTCAGCTAAGGTGCCGTCAGCCGAATTCTTGGTTACTTTTGAGCCAGGCATGCAGGAATAGAATTGGCTACTCCAATATTTGTGACGCAAGAGTGCTGCAATGCAGTTGTTCATGAGAGCCGTTTGAGCGCTGAGCCACAATGCGGCATGAAAGAGACGCTCTACGCGCCCCCGTTCATTCTTTTCGTCGCGCTGAAGAGCTTCGGCGATCTTCGACAAAGCCGACCCAATGCTATCTGCATTTAGCTCCCCTTTTAGGCCAGCCTGAATTAACAATATGCTCACGATCGTATCCTCAGGGTTCTGAGGACTATATATGAATGTCAATCTGTCTCGAGGTGATGCACCAAGCATGCCTTCGCAACGTTCATACGCAAACAAGGCCTCAGAATACCAAGAGAATTGTATGTCTGAGGAACTCTTTTCGTTTTCAAGAGCATGTCTGGCACGGTCTCGAAAAGCTGCCGCAGCATAAAGGCTTGAACGCTCGTAATCTCCCAAGTCCTTCCATACCCTTGCTGCTGTCAAAACGAGCTGCGCTCGAGTTTCTGGCTTTCTTTGTCCGGCGCTTTCAATTGCGCCTCCAAGCCGATTAATGTCCGCTTCAGTAAACTGGCCCTGTTCAAAGCGTTTAGCATCATATCCTTCAGAGGTTGCTGAGTCTATAAAAAAGACCGCAAATGGTGACTCTCTGCGTGTCATACCAAACTCATCAAATTCAATTAACTCCAAAGTGACCGCATTCTCTAGGGACAAAAGCAACTGCTTCAAACGATCAGTGCCGCTGAGTTGGGCCTTGTCTGCTAAAAAAGTCTTTGCATCAGTTATCTTTCCTTGTCTTGCAAGGCAGACAGCTATATTGGCCATAGCCAAGATATCATTGTTATTCTTTTTGCTCTGAGGCAGCGATAGGACTGTCCGGTAAAACTGTTCCGCCTTAGCAAAAAGCCGGTTTTCAAAGGATTGTTTTGCGGCTCGTAAAAGAATGGTCACTTTGGTGTTTAGAAGTTTGTTAGTATCAGAGACAATGCTCCCATGTTCATCTATTGCAGCCAAAGCTTCTTGAAATTCACATTTTTGGGATAGTGTAAGTGCAAGCTCAACAACGGCTTTGTCTGTATTATCCCGGTCAGCAATCGCCTTGGTAAACTCTTTTTGTGCAGCTGCGAAGTCGCCTTTAAGCTTCGCCCTTACTGCGCGAGCGTATGCGCCGTTGCCTTTTGGCTGGCTTGCGTCCTTATGCTGAATTCTCCATTGCTCTAGCATCGCGCCCAAAGAAGAATCCGTCGGAACTTGGCGGGACAGTTTTTCCGCTTCATAGATTGCAAAGTTCATTTTTCCAGATTCAGCGTACCCGATTGCTTTTGCGCTTGAGGCACAATATTGATTCAGGGGTATTGGGCGATCCGGCTGATCCCGAAAACGAATATTTAACGCTTTGTCTCCTTTGTGATTCTGTGATGGAGAGAAGAGAAGCGGTTCGCCGAAAATCGATTTTGGGTTCGTGGTGCGCAAGGACCAGTAGAGCCTTAAGTCTGAAATATCTGTAAAATAGAAATGATACGATCTTCCGGTGGCATCCACAATGAACCCATAAGAGCCCTCTTTAAAGATTCTAGAGACATTGCCGGTAAGTGTGCCATCAGCAGATAATTGCCGCCGCTTTGCTTCAGAAACCAATCTCTTACGCTCTAAGAGCTGTTTTTCAAACTCAGGGAGGTCGCCATCAATGTTTGAATTGTTACGCAGGTGCTCTCGACTAATGTCCAGGAGTTGCCTCAAAGTGAGGGCGCCGTCTTGAGACTTCTCAATCAGTTCTTGTGCCACGGGTTCTTTGCTATCTTCGTGCAAGAGAAACGCTATGGTGTGGACCAACAAGGGTTCCGGACTGACAGCAATCGCAACCTGAGACAAAAGATTTCCAAGCAATCCTTCGCGGGTAAGTAGAGCTAAATAGGTCCACCACATTTGTTCATCGGGCGCAATTGGTGACCTTTGAAAGGCCTTATAGAAGGACAAGGCGCCCAAGCGGGGTTTACCTAGTGTGAGTAAGACCCAAGACAATGATAGCCAAAGGTGCTTTCTTGGTTGAATGGCTATTGCATCCATTAAGTAGGCTTCGGCCTTATCATAACGCCGGGCAAGCATTGAGAAGTACGCTGCGTGCTCTAATGGGATGATCTCTCCGGGCGTTTGCTCAGCAAGTTGGCCAGCATGCCCCGCCATATGCGTGCTTCGATTGAACTTTGGCTCAAGTTCGTGGATTTTTTTCGCGTGGCCGTAAGAGTCCCAAAGTCTATCCCACTCTTTCTTTAGCTGTGGATAGTGTTCCGCAAGTGTGTTTACGTCTGCTCGAAAGTCTGGCTCGGGGGGAGAAACCAGACAAGCATGCTCAATGGCAGCGCGCACTCTGGCGATTGCACCGTAGTAAAATTTGAGTGTTTCCTTAGAGAAAGCTTGTTTGGGATCTACTTTGTGCCGCTGGTCATCATTGTTCTGCGTGGGAACTGTGGTTTCGTCTGTACTCGGAGGTTCTTCGTGTGGTGCGGCGGGAAGCGATGCCGTTGTTAAGGGGACCTGTTCTTGCGATGCAGCATTAGGAGACTGGGGTAACTCAGCCCTACAGAGCGACGCCACATTGTCTAAACTGAGAAGCGACGTGCCGTCAATGATTAGATGTTCAACCCCGAGTTCTGTAAGAATTCCTGTAAAAGATTCTCCGCTGCCAAGGCTCAGCGTTACTTTCTCTCCCACAGCAGCAATCTTCTGAATAAGCTTCGGACTTAGCCCCATATAGCCCATCCCGCCAGTAAGCATAAATTATAACTCGTAGAAAACGTCCTATTTTGAGGAAAAGGAGAATACTAAGTCAACTTGGCCGCTGGCCACGTATGCATTGTGCATTGCGATTGGGCTTTCCGTTGATAGATGGCACACACCGGCCCGTTCCGGGACATCCTCGCAACCCGCGCAACCGCAGGGTCTTCTCCCACACCCGTTCAATCCTCGACTTCCGTGCTTCCCTGTCCTTCTGGCCCGCCCGCGCGATACACGCGGCGAAGTATTTGGAGGTTTCCCAGGCCCCGTCCAAAGTCGGCGGTGCCCGCCGGTGTGTGTCCCCGACCACCCGCGCATCCGTCTCCCCTTGGCCCCCTTGCCCCGCAACCCGGCGGGACCTGACACTTGAATCGCTCGCCGGCAAGATCCGGCGCTCCGGGCGCTACGCCTTCGCCCGCGCCGGCGCCGTATCATCCTGGAACAGTCCCGTTTCACTTTGCATCAACGCGGGCGACCAAGCCTCGCTAAGTCCTTGTATCCGCGTCTCCCGGCGTCGGCACGGCACTGGCTCTGACCCAGCAGGCAGCTACAAAAGGAGTCTGTGCCGATGAGACTGGACAAACTGACGATCAAAGCGCAGGACGTGCTGGCCGAGGCCATGGACCGGGCCTCCCGCGAAGGCCATCCCGAGATTGGCGCGCTGCACCTGCTCTCCGCCATGGCCGGACAGGAACAGGGCGCCGTGGGCTCCATTCTCCAGCGGCTCGGCGTCCATGCCGGACAAATCCAGCAGCAGGTGCGCGAGGCCCTCGACCGCCTGCCGCGCGTCTCCGGCGGCGCCGGCCAGCCGGGCCTCGGCCTCGAAGGGCAGCAGGTCCTCGACACGGGCTGGCGCATCGCGCAGTCGCTCAAGGACGAATATCTGAGCACGGAGCATATCCTGCTCGGGATCATCCGTCACGGCAAGAACGCGGCCGCGAAGCTCCTGGCGGAGCACGCCGTCACGGAAGATGCCGTCCTCCAGGCGCTGCAACAGGTGCGCGGCAACCAGCGCGTGGACGATCCGAACGCGGAGTCCACCTACGACGCCCTCCAGAAATACAGCCGCGACCTCACCCAGCTCGCCCGCGCGGGCAAGCTCGACCCGGTGATTGGCCGCGACGACGAGGTCCGCCGCGTGATCCAGGTCCTGAGCCGCCGCACGAAGAACAACCCCGTGCTCATCGGTGAGCCCGGCGTCGGCAAGACCGCCATCGTCGAAGGGCTCGCCCAGCGCATCGTCGCGGGCGACGTGCCCGAGGGCCTCAAGCACAAACGGGTGGCCACGCTCGAGTTGGCGGCCATGCTCGCCGGCGCGAAGTTCCGGGGCGAATTCGAGGAACGCCTCAAGGCGGTCCTCGAAGCCGTGAAGGAAGCCGGCGGCGCCATCATCCTCTTCGTGGACGAAATGCACACGATTGTCGGCGCCGGCGCGGCCGAGGGCGCCATGGACGCCTCCAACATGCTCAAGCCGATGCTCGCCCGCGGTGAACTCCACTGCATCGGCGCAACCACGCTGAACGAGTACAAGAAGCACGTCGAGAAGGACGCCGCGCTCGAACGCCGCTTTCAGCCCGTGCTCGTCGCCGAACCGACTGTCGAGGACACCATCAGC
>CAILVY010000007.1 GCA_903837785.1 Candidatus Hydrogenedentota bacterium | reverse complement strand
GCTTCGGCGCTCGCTACGCTCGCGTCTCGCAATGACGGAACGAGGGGGTGTTCCCTGGGGATTGCTTCGGCGCTCGGGGACTCGCGCCTCGCAATGACGGGGAGGGGGAGGGTACAGGGACTCTGTGGTTCGCGGCATCGATGGAACCTGTACGTGTGTCTTCAACGGAAGCGCGTGAAGGAGCTGACGGCCGTCTCATGGGCTTTTTACTTTCGATCCGGTTTCGTTATCATGCCCGCGGAGGGCCGCATGCGCGTTGGAATCGATGTCAGTCCGTTGACGCTGGCGAGGACCGGCGTTGGGCAATATACGCATGCCTTGCTGCGGCAGTTGCTGCGTCTTGGGGACGGCACGGAGTTCCGGGGTTTGTCGTCGGGGCTGGGCGCGATGGATGCCGCGGCGCTCGAAGGGCTTGCGGCGCACCGGCATGTGCGCGTGCCGACGCGGGCCCTGTATCAGGCGTGGTCCTGTTTGCGCTGGCCGAAGGCGGATCGGCTGATCGGGGGTGTGGACGTGTATCACGCCACGAACTACTTCCTCCCCCCCACGTCCACGGCGCGCCGCGTGGTCACGATCTATGATCTCGCGTTTCTCCGCGTGCCGGCTTTGTGCAGTCCGAAGATCGTGGGGCCGTTTTCCCGGGGCGTTCGGCGCTTTGCACGCGAGGCGGATGCCATCCTGGTCTGCTCCGAAGCGACGCGCCGCGACGTGGTCGAATTGTTGGAGGTTCCCGAGCAGAAGACGGCAGTGGCCCATGGCGCGGTGGACGAGGACTTCGTGCCGGTTCCGCGAGACGAAGCGGCGCGGATCCTGGCGGGACGCTACGGGATCGAAACGCCTTTTCTGCTTTTTGTGAGCACGATCGAGCCGCGGAAGAACGTGCCGGGGCTGCTGCGTGCGTTCGCACGGGTTTCAGATGAGTTTCCGCATCAACTCGTGTTGATCGGCGGCACGGGCTGGAACAGTGAGGACGTGGACCCGCTGATCGCGGAACTGGGCATCGCATCGCGCGTTCGCCGGATGGGGTATCTTCCCAATCGCAGGGACTTGCCGTTGTTCTACAGCGCGGCGGACTGTTTTGTGTTTCCAAGCTTCTATGAAGGGTTTGGCCTGCCGGTGCTGGAAGCGATGACCTGCGGCTGTCCCGTAGTCACGTCGAAGCGCAGTTCACTACCCGAAGTTGCGGGGGATGCCGCAGCCTATGCGGACCCGGAGGATGTGGAGAGCATCGCGGGCGCGGTCCGCGCGGTGCTGGCCGACGCCTCGCGGCGGGACGCGATGCGTGTGCAGGGCTTGTCGCAAGCCCAACGATTTTCGTGGGAACACTGTGCGCGGGTGACAATGGAAATGTACCGGAGGCTGGCGCCATGAACGTGCTGATCAACGCGCTTCAGGCGGGCAATCTCAGCGGCACGGGCCGCTACGTTACGGAGCTCGTGCGGGCGCTCGCGGCCTTGCCTGACGGGCCTGAGATGACGCTCGTCTGGCCGGCAGGCCAGCCGGCGCCCGGGTTCGGGCCGCGCACGGACCTTGTGCGGCGCGGCTCCGGAACGTTCCGGCGCCTGCTCGATGACCATTGGGGCATTCTCGAATTGACGGCGCGGAAGGGGGCGGAGGCTGTGCATTACCCGGCGAATTTCGGGCCGTCGTCCGCCGTGCGCGGGCTTGTGGTGACAGTGCACGATCTCAGCTTTGTCCGGCATCCCGAGTGGTTTCGTCTGAACCGCGCGCTCTACTATCGGTTCATGTTGAAGCGCACGGCGCGCGTGGCCACGCGCTTCCTTGCGGATTCGGAGGCGACCGCCGCGGACCTGAGGGCGTTCCTGCGCCTGCCCGAGGACCGGATCGATGTGGCGCCGCTGGGGGTCAGCACGCATTTCCGGCCGGCCCCGGAGGCCGCGCTGGCGGCCGTGCGGGGCAAGTATCGGCTGCCGGAACGCTTCCTTCTGTATGTGGGCACGCTGGAACCGCGCAAGAACCTCGCCCGCTTGATTGCGGCGTGGTCGCGCCTCTCACGGGAAGAGGCCCCGCCCCTCGTTGTGGCGGGTCGCGTGGGCTGGAAGACGGAGGCAGTGAAGCGGGCCGCGGCGGAGAGTCCCCGGCGAACGGAGATCCTGTTTCCGGGCTTTGTGCCGCAGGAAGAGCTGCCCGCGCTCTACAGCGCCGCCCAGGCGTTTGTGTGGCCGAGCCTGTTCGAGGGTTTCGGGCTGCCGCCGCTGGAAGCGATGGCGTGCGGCACGCCCGTGGTGACTTCAAACACCTCCAGTCTGCCGGAGGCGGTGGGAGATGCGGCGTTGACAGTTGACCCGCTGGATGAAGACGCCTTGAGCGATGCCATCCGCCGGGTCGTGACGGACTCCGGATTACGCGCCGCGTTGCGGGAGCAGGGCCTGGCGCGCGCGGCCTTGTTCTCCTGGCAACGGACTGCCGCCCTGACGCTGGAAACGTATCAGAGAGCCCGGAGTTAACGAGTGGGTTCGGACAACGTGTTCGATGCAAGGACTGGACGTCGGATATGAGCGATGATCTCTGTGAAGGCGGCGGATTCGAACAAGGACCCATCCGGCCGCCGAGCGAGGCGCAGAGCCTGCTCGTCCGGGTGACACGCAATTGCCCGTGGAACAAGTGCACGTTCTGCCCGGTCTACAAGGGAGAACGCTTCTCGATGCGGGCCGTCGCGGACGTGAAACGGGACATCGACGCGGTCCATCGGCACATTGAGCGTTTTCGCGCGCGCGCGGAGCAGGGCGGGAGGCTTTCCAGACGGGACATCGAAGCCGAGGAAGAAAGCGCCCCCGGCGAACGGGCGGCGTTCTACGCCGCGCTCCAGTGGTACTTGGCGGGCATGCGCAACGTGTTCCTGCAAGACGCCAATTCGCTGATCGTGCGTCCCGCGCACCTGATCGAGATTCTGGAGCATCTGCGCATGCGCTTCCCCGGCATCCGGCGCATCACGTCCTATGCCCGATCGCACACGGTGGCCGCGCGCAAGGAGGAAGACCTGCGGGCACTCGCGGGGGCCGGCCTGAACCGGATCCACATCGGGATGGAATCCGGAGCGGATGCCGTGCTCGAGCGGGTTCGCAAGGGAGTCACGAAGGCCCAACAGATCGGGGCGGGCCGAAAGGTCAAGGCGGCGGGCATCGAGTTGTCGGAGTACTACATGCCGGGCCTGGGCGGTCAGGCGCTCTGGGAGCTTCACGCGGCGGAGTCGGCCGACGTGCTCAATCAGGTTAATCCGGACTTCATCCGGCTGCGCACGCTCGCCATTCCGAACCGCGTGCCATTGTATCAGGAGTGGAGCGCCGGCGGATTCGTGAAGTGCAGCGACCGGATGGTTGTTCAGGAGATCCGGCTCTTCCTCGAACGCCTGGACGGGATCTCCAGCATGATCAAGAGCGATCATATCCTGAACCTGTTCGGGGAATTGGAGGGGCGGCTTCCGGACGAGAAGCCGCGCATGCTGGCCCTGCTGAATGCCTTTCTGGCCTTGCCGCCCCGGGAACAGATGCTCTTCCAAGTGGGGCGCCGGGCCGGCGCATTTTATGCGTTGAGCGACCTCGAGCATCCGCGGAAGCGCGCCGACGCGGAAGAACTGTGCCGCGAACTCTCGATTACGCCAGAGAATGTGGACGCCATGATCGATGAGATCATGAAGCGCTTTATTTGAGGAAGGGCTCAGCGGAGCACGCCGAGAATCCGCGTGAGCACGCCATCCTGTTTCTTGCTCTGTTCGAAGAGCCGATCCAGTTCGCCAGCGTCCAGGAAGATGCCGCCGCAGTGCGTGCACTTGTCCACGTGAACGCCCAGGAACTCGATTTCAGCGAGTTCCATGCCGTCCTTCGGACAGCGCATCCAATGGAGTTGGCGGAGTTCTTCCTTCTCCTGCTGGCGCATCGCGGCCTCGTTCTCGGCCGCGATTTTCCTGATGCGCTCGAATTCCACTTTCGCGAAATACTCTTCTTCCCGGCTGAGTCCGGATCCAGCAGCGTCCAGCATTGCGCCTCCCTTCTGTTGGCTCTTTTCCGCTATATGCCCTATCCCGCGCGGCCGAGTCAAACTGGAGCTCAGGCGGGCCTACGAGGCATTCAGCGTGATATCGTCCAAGTACGTGGTAACGGCCGCATCGGCGTCTGACACGAAGCCGAACCAGTCCAGCCGTTTGAACTCGGAACTGCCGCAGGGAAGGCCCTCGAAACGTTGGGCCGGCTGGCCGGGGGCTTCGACAACGAGCGTGTAGCGGCCCGTGGCGGCTTTTCCCAGCGGACATTCCACTGCAATCCGCACCCATTGTTCGAGGGGAACTTTCGTCAGGGCTTTTCCGCCGGCCGTCAGGGAGCCATCGCCCTGAAACCACAGGCTGGGCCCGGCCCGGTACGGCTCGTGCTGATCGCGCCACTCGTGATAGAACACGGCTCCGGGCGCGAGGCGAAGGGAGAACACGGCCTTGGCCGTGCGTTCGAGCAGATACGGTGTATAGTAGAGATGCGGATCGAAGCGGTGTTTCAGGTTGGGGGCGTCCGTGAACTTCAGGCTGTGCTTCCCGGTTGCCGCAGTCTCGTCCGTAATCTGAATCGTTGCCGCGGGCGGTTCCTCCGAGACGTTTGCGTCCGGGAGCCTCTCCCCCACACTCACGCTTTCGAAGTCCTGTGCGACTTGCCGGGGTTCGGGGGTTTTGGGGAAGGGCGCGGGCTCGCGCCGGATCTGTTTGGGCTTGCTCATCCAGGCGGGATCGCCGTAGAGGCCCACCTTGGAGAGGTCGATGGGTTGGAAACCGAGTTTGAGGGCGGGCGATTCGGGTTTAAGCCGGAAATCGCGCGCCTCGGCATTCTCGAAGAGCGGGTCCGCCACAATCGAGTGCTGGTCCTGTCCGGAAGCCTGCCATTCTTCGAGTGTCTTCCCAGCGAACGTAAAGCCATTGCCCGAGGTG
Source organism: Candidatus Hydrogenedentota bacterium (assembly GCA_903837785.1). Taxonomy (GTDB): domain Bacteria; phylum Hydrogenedentota; class Hydrogenedentia; order Hydrogenedentales; family CAILVY01; genus CAILVY01. The sequence continues at coordinate 49,349 of CAILVY010000007.1, read as the reverse complement.
TCCCAATAGCAGTTGTTGTCGAGGCGGAAGTTGCCGTTGCCCCAATTACTGCCCAGCAGGCTGCCGTTGTTGAAGTAGACGATGTTCCGGTCGAAGAAGAAGGAGATGTGATCCTCCTGCCGGGATCGAATCAACTGCTCGCGGTGGGAGAAAGCGAAGATGTTGTTCTGCACCCGGTTCTCCTTGCCGTAATGCTGATGAAGGGTGCCCGTGAGCGTGTTGCACACGACATTGTTCTCGGCGAGGATGCCGGTGCTGCCCTCGTCGAAGTAGATGCCCCAGCCGCCGTAGGATTTCGGATTACAGATGATGTCGTGGAAGTAGTTGTTCCGGATGACCGTGCCCGGTGAATCGCCGAGGGTGTAGATGCCGCCCATGTCGTTGAGCTGGCCCTTCCCGATGTCATGTATGTCGTTGAATTCGATCGTGTTGTGGTTGGCCGAGGTGGGCGCATACCCCCAGGACCAGCCGACGGAGATGCCAGTGTAGCGGAAGTCGCAGATCTCGTTGTGCGAGAGGGTGTTGTAGGAGCTTCGCCCGATCCAGGCGCCGACAGCGCCACGGAAGATGCGGCCGCCGTCGTGCAGGAGGCAGTTGTCCACTGTATTGCGGAGCACGGCCTCGTTCTCGGAGGGGGCGTCACCGGTTTCGCCGATGCGGACCGCGCCCGCGCCGAGGTCGTTCACGTCGCAGCGCGTGAGGAGGTTGTCCTGGGAGCCGCTTTTGAACCAGACGCCGTAAGTGCCGAGATGGGCGATCGTGCAGTTTTCGATGGCGCAGTGCCGCGCGCCGACGGCCTCGACCGCCGCGCCGACGGAAGCCGCGGCCTGTCCGTCGCTATGGCCCTGGGGTTCGATGGCGTAATCAGTGTAAGAGAATTGCAGACCCCGGAAATTCAAGTATTGAACGAATTTTCCCTTGTCGGGCTTGCCTTCGAGGCGCAGGAGTTGTTTTGCCACGGGCGCCACTGCCTGGAATTTTCCAATCTCCTCGCCGGGCAGCGGCATGTAATAGAGTTTGCCGGCCTTTCGATTGAGAAACCACTCGCCGGGCTGATCCAATGCTTCGAAAAGGTTCTCCACGTAGTACCACTGCTTGTCGGTCCAGTAGCCGAAGAACCATGCGGCGGGCCCGGTGAACTCGACAATGTGCTTCTGTTCGTCAAGGTTCTTCACGCGCAACAGCGAGGTTTCCCAGGAGTGGTACACCACGACGACGGCTTCCGCGAGTCCGTCCCAGGGCTTCAGGTCGCCTTCGCGATAGCGGAATTGCGTGGCGCTCTTGACCTCCTTGCCCGATGCCGGATCCGTGAGCTTGACCGGCCCGTCCATGAAGAAGAAGTCCTGATCGACGGGATAATCGCCGTTGACGCGGGCGGCGTTGGGGGTGCGGGCCAGGGTCCGCCGTTCGCCGTTCACCCACAAGGCGCCGAAGGACCACGCATTGTCACGCGCCTCCGGCACGTCGACCACCCAGAGATTGCCTTCCTGAACCCAACCGGAGATGGGGCGGCCGCCATGGATCACGGGAGTCTCGCCGGGATAGGCCTCGTACGTGATGGGCGCCTCGGCTGTTCCGGAGTCTTCGGCCACAAACGCGGCCGGTTCCGTGACGAAATAGTCGCCGCCGCGCAATTGCACGCAGGCCGGGCCGTCCAGCTTGCCCAGGCCCTTTTGTTGCCGGAGCTTGCCGCGCGCCCCCGTCAGCGTGGCGAGAGGACCGTCGGTGCCGCCGGCATTGGACTCTGCGAGTGTGCCGGACCACGCATCGTTGCCATTGGGTGCGACGTAGAACGCCGTGGGCGCCGCAGAGGCGGTCAAGGCGAAGATCCCGATAAACAGCAGGCTTGAGATTTTCATGGCTCCCTCCCGGTTTCGCCGCCGTCCCACCGCGGGAATCAGCAGCGCATGCTCAGCGTCCAAGGCACTTGTGGCGAATCACCCACCGCACCGCGCGGAAAGTGCGGGCCAACTGATGGCGGTGGAAGAAGTCCCGCCGATCCGTCAGGCCGGAAAGCATCCGGGACAGATAAAGGAGTCCCGGTGCGAAGAACGACGACAGGGAACGGACGACGGGCCACTCGACGACATGAATCATGATCCGGGCCAGCGGCCGCGGAAAGCGCGAGGCGAAGTACATTTGGAAGGGCACGACGCAGTACTCCGCTCCTACCTCGGCCCGGGAAAGGTGCCGCATCGCATTGACCCGTTCGCCCTCTTCGATTTGCCGGATGTCCTCCTGCGTGAGGAGCCCCTGTTGGAGGGCCATGTCCGTAATTGGGGTCCGGGGAAAGTATTGCAGGAAGCCCAGGTTTACGAGGTGGGGACGGGTGTCCATCACAAAGTCGCGCGATTCCTGCACGTGCGCCCGGGTCTCTCCGGGCAGATTCACGATCAAATCCAGTTCCACGAAAAGGCCCCGCTTCCGGGCGTAGCGAACAAGCCGCCGGACCACTTCGGTTGACTCCCGGCGATTGAGGCAATGCCGCCGCATCTCTTCGTTGGCAGTCTGGAACCCGAATTCGAGTGCGACGCAGCCGCTGTCCGTCAACAGGTCGAGGCTCTCCTCGTTGTTGATGACGGGGCTGGTCTGGACGCCGTATGGCAGGCCAATCTCCGCTTTATAGCGCGCGCAGAATTCGCGCAGCCAGGTGCGGTTTGCGCCAAAGACGTCGTCGTAGAACTCGAAATAGCGCGGGGCATGTGTTTGCTTCGCCAGCAACAGCTCCTGCATGACGTTGTCGACGGAGCGATACCGGTAATAGGATTCGTGGCAGCCGCGGTACATCCGGTTCAGCGTTGCGCTGTTGCAGTAGGTGCAACCGCTGAAGCAGCCCCGGCTTGCCATTACTGTGTACATCGTCTTCAGGACGGGGTTCGCCTCGTGATGCAGGCCCTTCTCGGGGAAGATGACCTGGTCCAGGTTACGCGTGAGGGGGGAAATGCCCCGGTCTACAGTGATCCCGTTGAGCACGTTGCAGATCCCCGGGAGCGCGTCGACGGGCATTGCCTTGACTTCATCCACGGGTTTCGCCGCCAGAAGTCCCAGGAGCTGGGCATAGGAGATTTCCGCTTCGCCCCGGACCGCAAAATCGATTTCCGGGTTTCGGAGCACCACTTCGGGCAGGAGCGTGGGATGCATTCCGCCACAGATGATGATGATGCCGGGACGGGCCCGCTTGACGGCCCGGACAAGCTCAAGATTCCGCTTGTAGAGGTAGGAATACATCGAGAAGCATACGATGTCCGGTGACATCGCAAGGATCCCCTCGCTCACGCGTTCGGGGGCCAGGCTGAACAGGTCGCGCAGCATGACGTCCTGCAGCATGTGATCTTTGGAGAATGACTGATCGAAATACAGGAGGGGTTCATGGCCCTGCGCGCGCGTGATGGCCAGCAGATACTGTATTCCGAGATTGCCGGAACCACAATCGTAAAACGCGACACGCATATAATCCGCTCTTTCCAAGAAGCTTCTGACCGGATGTCCTTCGACCGGCACGGCAGCGCCTGCGGATGCACCGCGCTCCGTGCTGCGCCGCATTCCGTGCGGAGCAAAGGAATTCAGGCTATCCTAGAGCCGGACCGGCCATCTGTCAAACTGGGCCGCGCACCGGCTGCCTCGCCGAACTCCGCATCCGGCAGAAGACCTCGCCTGGCACGACAATTCGCGGACCGACGCACTCCGGCCAATTCCTTTTCGATGTGATAGGCCCCGCACTCCATGCACGGGTGCCGAGGCAGCCGCCCGTGCGTGAATCACTCGATGCCACTTCTCTTCCGGGACGCGTCCCCGAGGGCGCTCTGTGCGCTCGCACGAGACGGAAGTAATCAAGCAGGGAGGCCAACCGAGAGCTGGTGTATTGTTGTCAATCGTGGCCCTGCCGGGGGTGCGGGCCCTCTGACGGCACGCTGGTAAATGGCGTCCTGTCTCCCATTGTGCAGGACCGGGTCACGATTCCGTATCCGGTCAGGGAACGCCGTTCAACTGGACATTCTGGCGGGACTGGAGAGTATCGTGGATTTGCCGGAAGAGACTGCCGGGCAGCCCCCGGCGAATTACCCGGCGGGCAACCCGTAAATCGCGCTGTACTTGGCCTCGAGATAACGCAGGAACGCATCGGGGCTCGGCACCTGGCCGGTGGCTTCCAATACGATTTCCGAGGCGGTTCTCCGCCGTCCAATGCGATGCACGTGCTCGCGCAACCACCCGAGAATGGGTTGAAACGCGCCTTGCCCGACGCCCTCCCAGAGGCCCGGCACCGCCCGCTGCATGCTCTCCAGCAATTGCGCCGCATAGAGGTTGCCCAGCGCGTAAGTCGGGAAATAGCCCATCGCGCCGTGGGCCCAATGGATGTCCTGCAGGCAGCCCTGCGCATCATCCGGCACGTCCACGCCGAGATATTCTTTCATCTTCGCGTTCCAAGCCTCCGGAATTTCCCGCGCGCTCATTTGTCCTTCAATGAGCGCCACTTCGATCTCGAAGCGGAGGATGATGTGGAGGTTGTACGTGCATTCGTCGGCCTCGACGCGGATCAGCGAAGGGCGCACCCGATTCACGGCCCGCCAGACTTCCTCGGCGTCCACCCCCTCCAGGGCCTGCGGGAACCGGGCGCGAAACAGCGGCAGCCAGTGCCGCCAGAAGGCCAGGCTGCGTCCGATGATGTTTTCCCAGAAGCGGGATTGCGACTCATGGATGCCCAGCGAGGGGGCTTGCGCCAGCAGCGTCCGCTGATCCTTCTCCTGAAAGCCCTGTTCATACAGGGCGTGCCCGCCTTCGTGGATGGAGCCCATGAGGCCGGAGAAGGGATCGCGCGGATTGATGCGCGTGGTGATGCGCACGTCGTGGAGGTCGAAGTTCGTCGTGAAGGGATGGACCGACTTGTCCTGACGTCCGGCGGCGAAGTCGTAGCCCATCGCTTCGAGCACCTGAACGGACAATGCCCACTGTGCCTGCTCATTCCATTCCCGATCGACCCACGCGCAGTCGGGCTGCCGCGGCGAGTTCATGATGCGTTTCACGAGCGCGCTCTGGCGTGGGGCCAGTTCCGCGAAGATGCCGCGAAGCGTGTCCGTACGCATCCCCCGCTCGAACTCCTCCAGCAGGGCGTTGTACGGGGACCCTTCATAGCCCAGATAGTCGGCTTTCTGCCGCAGCAGCTCGATCAGCGTTTCGAGGTGGGGCAGGAAAGCGGCGAAGTTGGAGTCCTCGCGCGCCTTCACCCAGGCGTGATAGGCGCGGCTCTGCTCCTCGGCGAAGCGCTGCACAAACGCTTCCGGCAGCCGCACGGCCCGTTCAAAGTCGTAGCGCGCTTCCGCGGCCAGTCTGGCGGCATCCTCGTCCACCCCCCCCGGAGCGGACGCCAAATCCTGAAGCAGTCCCGCCATTTCGGCATCCGTGAACAGGCGGTGGGCGAGGGCGGACAACGTGGCGATCTGCCGGCCGCGCGCGCCCGCCCCCTTGGGCGGCATGTACACCTCCTGGTCCCACTGCAGCAGGGCGATCGCCGCGTGCAGGTCGATGACCTGGCCCAATCGTTCGCGAAACCGGTCGAACAGTGCGGTGGACATGGCGCAAGCTCCTTCTGCTTCGGGCAGATAATCACAGGCCCGGCGGCAAAGTCAACGCGGCCTGTAACGGCGGGCCGGGACGCCGGTACAGTTTTCCAGAGCGTGTTACAGGAGACAACCCCTGGGGAACCCAGCCTATGGACTTCGGGACGCAGTTGGCAGAGATCATCACACGGTTTGTGACAGAACTCACCGAGGCGATCTTCGCGTTCCTCGAGGAGTTCTTCGCCGCGCTGGCACAGAGTTTCCACATCAATTAGACCCTGGCGGAAGCGCGCCGGACAGACGGCACGCAGCCCCGGTAGAGAAGGAGACGCAGTATGACGAATGGTTTCTTGAATGTGGTCGAGGAGTTCGTGAACGCGATTCTGAGTGCCGTAACCGCGCTGTTGCATGCGCTCGGCATTGACGTCACCATCGACCCGGTCAACCTCTGAACATCTTCACATGGCCGCGGGGCCCGCATCGTCCAGATGCGGGCTCCTTATTTTACGGCGTGGGCCGCGCCGCATCGAGCCGTTTTACCTCTTCCCGGAGGGCGTGCTTGCAGCCGAACAAGTAGTAAAGTTCGGCGCAGATGAAGAGGGGGCCGATGATCAACTGAAACAGGTTGTCCGTGAACGCCGGTTTTCGTTTCTCGAATACAACGTGCCCGATGAACTGAACTATCCAGCCGCCCACGAAGAAGCCCGCGAACATCGCCCCGCCCGCGAGCATCGGCCACTGCGCCACAGCGTGCGCCAGATATAGCGCCGGAAGCAGGAACGCCGTCATGCCCGCCGCCAGGGCCGTATCCAGGGCGAAGTAATAGCCCAGGACAACGGCGGTGACCGCCATGGCCGCGGTCAGCGGGAGATGCCCAACCGGCACCGCCAGCCAACTCAGGGGAATCAGTATCGAGAAGACAATCACGGGAATCCCCACGAAATGCGTGGCCTTGTTCCACGGATTTCTGTGATAGGCTTCATAGATGGACATCTGCTCCGCGACACTTTTCATGGCCCTTCCTTCCGATGCGCCCTGGTCATGCATGCAGAACATTTCGAGACGGAAACTTCTTCCCGGCCGCTCCCCCGCCGATCTTCTTCCGGTTTCGGCGTCTCCGGCAGGGACGCGGGCCCGGAAAGATCCCCCGAAACCTCCGCCCCACCTCCCCCCCCTTCCGTTCCCGCAGGACACTGGCCCCTCCCCCCTTCCGTGTGGCATAATACTCTTTGCCTTCGGACGCCACGCCGGACGAAGGCCCTCGCGAAGGACGTCGCTCATGTGGGGGCGACACGGTTTCGACGGGGGTGGATGAAGCGTGGAACGCGTGCCGAGGACCCCGGTGGCCTCGTAAAAAACCGGGAACATGTTAACTGCGAACAATCAATTCGCTCTTGCTGCCTAATTAAGGCGGCACGTCCTGTCCGCGACCGCCTGCTGACGGAACAGGGCGACGACTAGCGGGCCTTGAACCGGCGGAATGGCAACGCCTCCGGGGAGAGTATCAAAGAGGGCCTAGCGACGCGGGACAGCGTGCCTGACGCGGTCCCGCCGGGCGAATCCTAAAAGAAAGGCTACGCACGTAGTGGGCCACGTCGAGGCACTTCCGGACGCGGGTTCGATTCCCGCCGCCTCCACCATTCTTCGCTAAAGCTTCGAATGGCACAGCCATGAGAAGGTTCAGCGAAGAATGCCCTCCGAAGCCGTAATCGGCAAAGGGGGGCCAACCTTTGCTGCCAAATCACGGTTGGCACGGCTATGAGAAGGCGAAGTTGCTTGACAATTCGTTCCCGCCTCCGTCGTGCTGCCGTTCGAGGTATGCAGATGTTCTATGGCTATCTCCTCAGAAGCATCCCACCCCCGGAGCGACGCCACGTTGGGTCTATGGCGAATTTGCGGACTCGGATTCGAACCCACAACGACGGTAGTTCTCCGTGCACAGCCAGATACCGGCCCTGGGAACTGGTCACCTGCCTGGCATTTTCAAGCAAGCAGATGGCCCCCGATTTTGAAAGGTGCCTCAAGTCAGGCTCAGGCCATGCGTTCGCCAAAAAGCGATTATGGTTTCCTCCTGACTAACTCGACGTTCCCCAGGATTTCTCCCGCTCGGGAGTGCCACACCGTGGACCCCGGGGAAAAACGATTGCGGCTGAATCTGCAGGGTTTTCAGAAACAGGTGCAGGGAATGAGCCGGACGCGCTCCCGAATATCAGACCGTCTTTCTGGAGATTCCTCCCCCTTCTTCTCTCTCTTTCCCATGTTTCTTCGGGTATCTGGAGATCTCATGATTACAGTCTAGGGCACGCGGCCAGTCTTCGCTTTGGGCGTTCTTCTCGCTGTGGAGCAAGCTATGGAGACATTTGGCATATCGTTTCGGCCTTCCCTATACTGTTGTCCGATGCGTCATGGGAAACTCTTGAGGAGCTTTGACATGTCCAAAGTCATCGTTGTCTGCATGATGTTCCTGACGGGATCCATCGCGGTGGCCGCGCCCAATTACGCCATCTCTTCCGAACCGTATTTCACGGGCGGCCTATTCACCGACCCCCTGATACCCCACGCGGGGCGGGAGATCACGATAGGGGTTCGGGCGCGTTGCGACGGCGGGGCAAAGCAGAAACCTTCGGCCCAGATCGAGGTCTTGAATGCGGCGGGCGAAACTGTCTTCAAGAAAGAACTCCGTCTGCAACCGAGTCCTGTGGCTGAACCGGACAAACGAGAGAAGAACGCGCCGCCGGAGACGCCTCAGGCTGAAACGTCCGTTGCATGGACGCCGGAAAACAATGGACTTTTCAGAGTACGCGCAGTCATCGACCCGGGCAATGCCGTGCACGAAGCGGACGAGTCGGACAACGCGGCGGAACTGGCGCTGCCCGTGGTGGTGGCGGGCAAAGGAGGGGAACTGCATTTTCCGTGGTACCGCGAGAGTCCGAACACCCGCTGGTGCACCTGCATCACGTCGAGCGAGAAGACGAAGCGGCTCCTGGAGCGTGGCGTGACCCCGTTGAACTGGTCGTACGGCGGCATGAGCTGGAGCAATTACGACAAGGAGAAGGCGAAGACAGACCCAGGCGCCGTTCTGGCAGATATCGAGAAGGCCTTCTATGAGCGCTTCACGGACACGGCAGATGTGTGCGGTTTCGGCATTGACGAGGTCGGCGGTTACCCCAATACGTTCTCGCTCGATGCGTCCGTGGCTTCCCTGAAGGCGCTGGCCCGCGCCAAGGCCGAAATGCCGAGCCGCTGCTTCGCCGTGTGGAGCGGCGGCGGACTTCGGCCGGAGGTGGCCGCCTATTGCCGCAAGGGCGCCGACTTGCTCCTGATCGAAACGTATCTGTGGCGCGCCCTGCCGGACGAACTGGGGTGTCAGGACATCTATGCCGGGCTCGATGCGCGAATCGGGCCATTTATCCGCAGTATGGATATGTTCCAGCCGGCGTACGGCAATCCCTGCCACACCCTGTTCGGGCTGGATACGTCGGAACGGCCCGATCGGACGGATCCAGGGGAACTCGAACAAGTGGTTCGTTACATCCGGCAGAAGTATCCCGAAATGCGGGGTGTCGCGTGGTACAACGGCGGTTACGGCGGCTATGGATTAAAGCGTAACGCCGAGACGGACAAGCATCACGAATCGGTGCTGCGCAAGGCCGACGACCTCTGCTTTCAGTATTGGATCAAACCCTGCATAACCCTGATGGACAGAAGCCTGTGGCTGTCGGAAGATGCTCAGGGCGGGAAATCGCTTGTTCTGGCCGTAAACAATCTGGGAAGCATTGACTCGGGCGAGGTCGTGGTCGAGTTTTTCGCGGACGGCTCGAGTCTCGGGACGCAACGAATCGACTGCGTACCCGCGGGAACGGGGCGCAACAGGTGCATGGCGCAAATCAGGCAACCCATAGGCGCCGGCGGAGGTCCGCACGTGTTTAAAGCGCTCATTGCGTCCGCGCCGGGCGCCACAGTGCTGGATGAGTCGGTTGAACTCCCGCGCTACGTGCCGTAGCCCGGCACGCATCCCTTTGTGCGGGAGGACCCCATCTTCCAAGGAGTACGATAGGATAGTGCCGATTCCCGGAACCGGGGATTTCCGATCTTGAGCCTTCTGTGTCCTTCAGTAATCGAGTTACAGGCAGGAGTTCAAGAACCGCGCACGTGCTTGAAGCTGGAGACGTTTGCGCGAATTGGCTGCGGGTGGGTCAATACCGCCGGGCCATCTCCCCGCGAGCATGCGGAAGGCCCAAGTCAAAATGTGTTGCGGAATTCGCGATGCAGCGCCTTGTCCTCGTATCTGTCCTCCAGGTTCAGCAAATCCTCATCGCTATACGCGGAGCGAACAGTGTGCACGACGAGCTGCCGCGCAGCTTCGTCTACGCCGTAGCCAACCCGCCACGTGCGGTACGCGATTTCCCAATGTGTGTCGTCAAGTTGTCGGATGCGCTTACGTTGCTGATTGAAGGGGAATTCACGGAGTTGTTGCTGGAGGAAGGCACGGATTGCCTGAACGCCGGCCTGCTCCAACCAGGCGAGTTGCTGTTCGGCGTTCGGGGTGAAGCACACTTCCCACAGGTCCTTGGCCACGTCCCCGACCCATCCGCACGTTGCTTCGGGGAAGCTGTCGGCGTAAGGGAGGTAGGGCTTAATGTCGAGGATGGGCGTGCCGTCGAGGAGGTCATGGGGGCCGACGTTCAGGCGCAGGCCCTGGATCGAGAGCAGTTCCACACAGGAGAGGCCGATGGGGTTGGGGCGGTACGGCGCGCGGCTGGCGAAAACACCGACTTTCCGGGAGGCCCGTGGAGGCTGGGCCATGGGCTTCCAGTTTGAGTTGTGATGGAAGAGATAAATCAGCCAGATATGCGAGAACCCGTCGAGGTCCTGCAGGGCTTGCTCGTAGTTGTAGCCTTGCTCCAGCAGGATATGGCCGGCGCTTGCTTCTGCGACGGCCGGCTGGCGCGCAGCGTCGTAGGAGTACCGCGCAGCGCAGTGGAATGTCCCAATGGGCTCGATATGCATGGGGAGACTTTCGTAAGCAAGTAAGCGGGGGCAGCGGGCCGCGCCCAACAGGCGTGCAAACTAAGCCTGCGCCGCCTTGCTGCGCAAGACGACAAGTGCTGCCGTCATTCTTCTCTTCGCAATGGTGCTACTTCTTGTCCGATTGCGGGCCCGGAGACGCCGCCTTACTTGCGCCGGGATACGTGTCCGGAACTATGCTCACGCCCGTCGTGAATCTGAGGGGAGCGCTGAATCCGGGGTTATTGAACTCCACTTCGAGGAAGAAGGCGGTCCAACCCTTTTCTGCAGGCGTGACATTTGACGTGTAAACGCCGGGCCTGGATTCCACCGCAGGGGAGCTTTCGTATTTCGGCCCCAGGGTGGCCAGGCGAAAATCGCGGGCATCCGGATTATGCGCTTTCCATTGCAGAACCTTGACCGGCTTCGATTCGGAGGTTAGCGTCAGCGCGCCGTCCGCGGCCTTTTCCCAGGTGAACTTGGGCAGGGGCGCCCCGCTCAGGAGCATCTGATAGAAGGAAGCCAGAAGGAAATAGGCTTCGGCGTTCAGGCCGTGGTCCACGTTCGGAACGTAGCACAGGAACTTCTCGCCTTTGAGCCCGTCGAAGTAGAACTTGGAGGAGTCGGGCGTGAAGAACTGATCGCCCGCCGCGTTGATGATGAACTTCGGCATGGTCAGGCGATCGCGATAACTGTATGGATCGACCACGCTCAACAGGTTCCTGAACGCGGGCGTGTGAATGCGATCGACAATTTTCATGTCGACATAATCCTGAATGGCGGGCGCCCAGAATCCGTAGGCGTTGTGGTGATTGGCCAGGGATGCTTCGAAATTGAGCACATCAATGACGGCCGGGGCGATTCCGAAGACCCGCTTGTCCACGGCCGCCACGGTCCACGTGGTCCACCCGCGCTTGGAGCCGCCCGCGACAAAGAACCCGTCCACTTGGGGAAACTCCTTCTGGGTTACGTCCATGGCACGCACCACGGCTTTCGTCATGGGCAGACGCGCCAGCCACAAAGGGTCCCCGGAACTGAGGTACTTGTCCCATCCGAAAGTGATCAGTTCATCCTCTTTGCGGCCCGACTCCTTGTACTTCTCCACCGTGTCGCCGACGAAGAAGAGGGGCTGATTGGGAATCTGCTTGACTTGGGCCACAATCGACTTGGTCATCACGGCGATGCGCTCCATGGGACCGTTGTCCGCATTCGGCTTTTCCGGCTGTTTGGGGTTGTCGCCACCCCCAATGAACATCATGGCCCGGGTGAACTTCAGATCCTTCGGCACCGTGACCAGCAGGGTGTGTTCCCACAACGGGCGGTCCACTTTGCCCGCATCCAGCCAGGTCTGCGAAACGAGGTGATACACCACCGTGGTGCAGTCGTCCTTCTCCTTCGCATCAATCTTGTCGTATTTGAACGCCGGGTCAGGGGCCGCCACATAGTCGTCGAGGGGCGTCGCCTGCGCGGTCCTGTTGCCGATAAGGGTGAAGACCGCGATGATTCCGGCCAGCAGCATATGGGACAGTCCTGCGGCAGCTTGGCGGCGGCGGACAATGATGCATTGGGAGGAATGGGAATGGACAGGCATTGCGCAACTCCTTTGAATAATTTCGTGGACGACCGGCAAATATTCTATCACTAAGTGCCAGTCCAGAACTTCTCCGGCGGGTGGCCCGGTTCATCTTCTACGAACAACGGAAGGTTCCTCCTTACGTCTCTCTGGCGGGAGACGTAAAGGAGAAGATCCTGCTTTGCCGACCCTGCGCCGCCTGGATTTCCACCTCAAGCGCCACACGGACGACCGATGTGTATTGGCCCGGCTAAGGTTCGCTCCTGAAGATCTCCAACAGCCTTGCCAGCGTTTCGCGTGCCGCCTGGATCTGTTCCCAATGCTGGTCCTCGGCCTCGCGGACCCCTGCGAAACCGCGGTCGCCGAGGTTGATCTCATCGGTCTTGACCTGGCAAAAATCCCCGATGGCGCTTGCCGTTTCGCCCAGGAGCCGCTCGGCGGCGGCGATGTCCTCGGGCTTGGCGGCGGGCCCTTTGGCGTTCACCGCCTCGCGCAAGGCGGCGAGCAGGCCGTAATCCTCCACCCCCTCGCGCACCGCCTCCCAGCGTTTGCTGGATATCACGCCATTGCCGGGATACACGAGCATGTACTCGCTTCGGGCGGGCGCGACGAACCAGGGATTGTCCGGCGAGGTGCAGTAGGTCCAGAAGCCGATGCCCGTGATCCCGTGCCGCCACGCCAGCCAAGCCTGCGCCCGATAGTAGTCCGTGGGGGACTGATGCTTGGCGTTTGCGAAGCACTCGTACATCCAGACGGGTTTGCCTGAATTCAGAATCAAGCCGAGCTTCTCAGCGGATTCGGGCTTGATGACGAGGCCGGCCCGGTTCGGGCACCAGATATCGACGCAGGGCATCATCTCACGCAACTCGTCCGTCGTGATGCGCTCCACAGGGTCCGTGTACAAGAGGATTTTCGGGTCCGCCTGGCGCGCCAGTCGCGCCATGCGCAGATAAAGTTCAACCAGCCCCTTGGACAGGCCCGGTTCGTCGACGGGATACAAGGCGAACCCGTCATAGCCGACCCCCAGCTCTGCCAAGTGCTTCACCCATGCGCGCAGCCAGGCGATATGGGCTTTCCCATAGGCTTCCGAGTCCACCGGGGCGGGGCCTTGAAGCCCACCCTGATAACCGCAAAACAGGATGATTCCATGCGGCGCATAGCGCTTCACGTAGGCGTCGTGTTCGGCATAGTCGACCGCGCCCGTGAGGTTGCCCTCGGAATCGAAGCGGGCCTTTGGGGGAAAGGTAGACACAAAGACATTGGTGCCGTGGGCGATCTGATCCTCAAGCGCCGCCTCGGGGAAGTCCTTCAGCAGCGAACCTTCGACATAGCCCCATCCGCAGTTTCTAAGGACCTGCCGGGACGAAAGCGTCGCGTTCCACACGGTTACGTTCAAAGCGCACGAAACGTCGATCGGAACAAGATCCAGGCTCCGCAGCCGCACGCGGCCAACCCAGTCGCCGGCTCCCAAGGCCCGCGTGTCCACATTCATCCAAAGCTGCCGCGCGCTCCACGCCGGCACTTGAAGCAGGTTGGCGGAATTCAGGCGCGGAAGCGCATCCGTCGAGCGGAGCCGCATTTCCGTGTTCACTTCCACCGCCTCGTACAGGGAAACCGCCTGCCCGCCCCGCACGCTCCTCTCGTCCTGCTTCAAGACGTCCAACTCGACACAGAAAGTTCGCGGGAGGCTGCTCAGATTGAAGACATTCATCGCGGCCGACTCGACTTCGCCGCCGAATGCCTTGAGCCTGATCGCCTGCGGGCCGAAGCGCCCCTCCGTCAATTCGTCCACGCCTCCGAAAGGCGCCCACGGATTCGCGGCGCACACGCGAACGGGACCGCCCGACGCGGCGGCTTCCTCGGCCGCCTTCGCGAGATCCCGAAGAGACCGCGCCTCTTCGAGAATCTTCTTCAGCGACTCCCGCAGGGCGATCCGCTCGTCATCTTCGAACATGCCGGCCTGGGCGACTTGTCCGCGCGCGCCGTCGAGCTTCTCCAGCAGGAAGCAGGTCCGTTCCTCGATCCCTCTGGCGTCCGGAAGCCTTGCCGCGCAGCCTTCGGCTTCGCGCAGCGCCTTCTCCGCGTCCGAGAATTCCTTCACAAACGGCACGGCGTGCGCCGCACGCGTCCTCTGGGCAAGAATTCGGCCGTCCTGCGAAACGCTGCACTTGAACGAAAGATTTGCCGAGGCCGTGCCCGGCACTGTGTACCAGAGCTTGGACTCGATGCGCTCTTCCGCGGACTCGACGGAGCTGGATGCCGGCTCGGCTCCGGAGCATGTTGCTTCGAGTTGTATTTTGAGCTGACGCCTCTCCGGATTCGCCACCGCCGCCTTCATGCAGTTCGTTCCGGCATACATCGCCCCAAAATCCACCGAGAGCGCCACGGCGGCTTTCGCGGCATCGGCCGGAACCGTTCCGAGGCGCTGGGCGTCATAACGGAATTCGGGCCAAAGCACTTTGGCGTCGGGCGTCGTGCCCGGCCAGCGCAACGCCTCCACACCCTTCCCCAAGACCGGAACGACCACACACAGTCCGGCACGGCCCAGCACGGCCAGCGTCGGGGTCGAGTTCACGCTTCCTTCGAGTGGCAGGCGGGTCTCCAGCCGGCCCTGCGGATCGAATACGTACAATGCATGGCTGTAGCCGGCCACGAGAATCTCGTAGGTGCCGTCGCCGTCCACGTCGCCGATCGAGGGCGAACGGCGGACCCGTTCCTGGACGTCCGCGCTCCACAGCACCTGGCCGCTCAACGACACGCACGCCAGATAACCCGAAAGATCCGCGGCGTAAATTTCCGGCTCGCCGTTTTCGTCTGCATCGCCGAAGGCCAGCGCGCTGTCCATCTCTTTGTGCATCGGACACGTCCATAGCGTCTTGCCCTGAGCGTCGAGCGCAAGCAGGTTGCTGTCAATGCCGATCAGAATAAGCGGCGCTCCCTGTCCGTCCGCTTTGTACACGAACGGACTGCCGCCGCTTCCGGAATTCAGCCGCCAACGCTCCTTTCCGTCCCCGGAGAGGCAAACGAGGGGCGTGTCCTCGCCACTGACGAGGATGTCGGGCATTCCGTCGGCGTCCAGATCCGCGACGGCCGGACAGAGCACCTCGCGGCAGGAGGTCCGGGCCGACCACATCTGTTCGCCCGTGCCGCGAAGGCACACGACGGTTCCGTCCTCAAGGCCAACCATGATTTCGCGCGCGCCATCGCCATCCACGTCAGCGGCTGCGAGCGCGGTCTTTCCCCATTTCGCCGTGCCCGGCAACATGGCATTCCAGATTTCGGCGCCCGTATTCGCCTGCAGGCAGAACACCTGCCCCAAGTCGTTCATCATCAGCACCTCGGGCCTTGCGTCTCCAAGAACGTCCGCTACGGTAGTCGGAAAACAGAGATGCCCGGGAAGTCCCCGTTGCCAAAGCTCCTTCCCGTCCGCGTCGATGGCCAGGGCGATTCCCGCGGCGGTGCCGGCAACAATCTCCATCACGCCGTCGCCGTTGATATCGGCGACGGCGGGCGAGGCGTCCACACTTCCCACGGGCGGCGTGTAGCTCCACAGGACCTCCTGTGCCCCCACAGACCCTGCGAACGCGAACAGCACTCCCAATGCAAACCTTCTGACGTTCATAAAGCCTCCCAGTCTTGTTCAGTCAGGCAGGCGGAACGTGCCTGTCAGGCATCCCCGCCCGGGAGCACTACAATAGCAGATGCGAACCCGCGGGGTCTGGTCCTGCATCGGATGCGCAGCCGCGCGGGAAGATCCGAGTAGCCTGCACGCCGGCATTGATCTTGGCCGGCGAGTTCTCGTCCGTAACCACGTAATTGTGTAAACTCCACTCTTTCACGCTGAAGGCGTGACATAGATCAGCCCGGGGTAAGGACCGGAGCGAAGCGGAGATCCGCCACCTCGGGTACAGGTTCACCCCTGACCACCAACCCGGAAAGGGCTGCGTAAAATGGCCATTGCGCGAGGCTGCGGGAAAGCCTATGTCGCCCTTTCAGCTAACGGCGACCCGTACGATCGGACAATCACCGCATTCGCGGCGCACGGTCCGGACTGCTAGGCGTTCCGGGGAGATTCCTTCGTGGCGAGGAGTGCGGCCAGCGTGATCAGCGCCGCGATGGAAAGATACAGGCCGACATAGGCCAGGCCGTAGTTCTTAGCCAGCGAGACCGCAATGTAGGGCGCAAGCGACGCTCCGAAGATCCCCGCCAGGTTGAAGGTCAGGGATGCCCCCGTGAAACGCACCTCCGTGGGGAAGAGTTCCGAGAGCATTGTGCCGAGCGGTCCGTACGTCATGCCCATCAGGCCGAGGCCCAGGCACAGAAAGCAGACCACCAGCGCGGGGCTGCCGGAACCGAACATGGGCGACAGCAGAAAGCCGAACAGCGCGATGGTGATCGTTACAAGAATGAGCGTCCGGCGCCGTCCGAAGCGATCCGCCAGGATGCCCGAGAGTGGAATCATCGCGCCGTACACGAGGGTGGAGAACAACTGCATCCGCAGGAAGCCCGGGCGCGTGTAGCCCAGCGACGAGGTGGCCCAGCTTTGCGTGAAGACCGTCATGAGATAGAAGAGCGTGAAGGTCGTCATCGCGATAAGCACGCCGAGGAAGAGCACGCGCGTGTGCTGCGATACGACCGTCATCGTCGGAATCTTGACCCGCCGGTTGCTCTTCAGCACTTCCTCAAACGCCGGGGTCTCCGTGAGTCTCAGCCGCACATACATGCCGAAGAGGATTAGTGCCGTGCTCGCAAGGAAGGGGAGGCGCCATCCAAAGCGAAAGAACTGATCGTCGCTCAGCCATTGGCTCAACAAGAGGAAGAAACCGCTCGCAAGTATGAAGCCGATGGGTGATCCCAATTGGGGGAACATGCCGAACCACGCGCGCTTGCCCGGGGGTGCGTTTTCCGTGGCGAGCAGCACCGCGCCGCCCCATTCGCCCCCAAGACCCAGTCCCTGCCCCAGGCGGCACAGCGCCAACAGCAGCGGCGCCGCAGTCCCGATCGCGGCATATGTGGGCAGCAAGCCAATAGCCACCGTGGAGATTCCCATCGTGAGCAGCGCGGCCACCAGCGTCGCCTTGCGCCCGATGCGGTCGCCGAAATGGCCGAAGACCGCTGACCCGATGGGGCGCGCGAAGAAGGCAATGGAGAACGTCGCCAGCGATTCCAACGTTCCGGCCATCGGGTCGGCGCGGGGGAAGAACAGCTTTGGAAAGACCAGGACCGCCGCGTTCGCGTAGATGTAGAAGTCAAAGAACTCAATAGTCGTCCCTATCAAGCTGGCAAGCAAGACAAGTGCAACGGGGTTTCGTGGCTTTTCTGCTGCAGCCGTTTCGTGCATCACATTCCCTTTGTAGGTCCCTTTGCAGCAAGTGACGGATAGGCCGGATGGAGATTGCCGTCACCGTGAGAACTTCATGAGAGTGGACGAAGAAGGGACAACGTCACCCCGCGGCTATCCTAACAGAGGCCCGCGTGATTCCGCCAATTGACGGGCCTGCCGGCGGGAACTCTCGTGGGGCCTGGGAGCCCGGCGTCACCTTCCGCTTTCGCGGTCTGACAACGCGGACAGGAATTCAGCACTGGCAAAGCACCTTACAACAGGCGGCTTGACAGGATCCGGGGGTATTCTCCACACTGATAAGAACTCTGGCGGGAACTTGGAAGGCATCTGCCAGCGTGACCCCAGCGCCAGAAAGGGCAAGTGCGAAAATGGCCATAACGTACCGCATGAATTCGGAAGACTCTGTTCTGTATGTCCGGACTTCCGGCAAAGACGAAAGCATGGAGGAGGTCATGCAGTATGGCCTGGCGGTCATCCAGGCAGCGGTCGCACACGGCGCCGAGCGTGTACTGTGCGATGAGCGGGAGTTGGAATACGCACTGCCCACATTCTCCACTTACGAAGCCGCGAAATTCATCGCCGAAGCGGCGCCAAGAGTCTGCCGCGTTGCCATCGTCTGTAACCCGAGAGACGCAGAGAACGGGGCATTCTGGGAAACCGTCGCGGTCAATCGGGGACTGAACGTGCGCGTAACCACGGACCTTGAATCGGCCATCGCATGGGTCAGGGAGGACTTCGGCCCGTCCAGCCCCCTCACGGATGACGGACAGGAATGAGCGAGAACCCCTGTTGTGATCTCCTCTGCCATAGTGCTTGCGCTCGTCCACCTCGCCGCGCCGGTTGAGGGGACGAGCCATTTGTTCGTGGACGATGTTCTTGTCGCGCGTAAGAGCGGCGTGGTTCGCCATGCCCATGCATGCCGTAAGTTGCCGCAGCCTGTCATTGTCTCGGAAATGCCCTGGGAACAGGACGGCGACGACAAGCGCGTCTATCTCTACGGAACCGTGATTCGCGATCCGGAGTCCGGCCGATTCCGCATGTGGTACAACCGGCTGCATGAGGTGCTGCTGGCGGAATCGGATGACGGCCTGCATTGGCTTCGTCCGAACCTGGGCCTGCACGAACACGCCGGTTCGAACGCAAACAACATCGTGCTTTCCGGCGTGCACAGCCCGAGCGTGGCGTATCGTCCGGGCGCCGAACGGCCGGAATTCCGATATGCGATGATTGGGGCGGCCAAAGGCTATCACTTCCTCCATTCCAGCGACGGCGTGCATTGGGAACGCTGCTCGCCGCAGGCCGCATTCACCGGCGGAGACACGTGCACGCTGACGTACGATGCGCGGACCGGCGAATACCTGGCGTTTCACAAGCGCAGCCACGAATGGCGCGGCAAGGAGCGCCGCCTCGTCTATCTTGCCTCCAGCCGGGACCTGAGCACGTGGTCCGATCCCGTGCTGGCAGTGGCGCCGGATGAGGCGGATGACGCACAAGTGCGGCGCGAGGGCGGCGCCTACGCGCAGTTCTACAACATGTCCGCATTCCCGGCCGGGGGGCAGTTCCTGGGCCTGCTCACACACTTCCGCTATAGGGCAACCGCTGAGACGGCCGCACCCGGCCAGAGCCGCCAGGATGGCCCGATCGACGTGCAACTGACGCACAGCCGGGACGGCCGGAATTGGGCGCGGTGCGAGGATCGCACTCCCGTGATTCCCAATGGCCCCTATCCGTATGACGCGGGCTGTATCCTGGGCGCGGCGAACGGCCCCGTAATCGTCGGCGATGAATGCTGGCTCTACTATACGGCGATCACCGGCACGCACGGCGCACCGCTTGACCGGAAACAGATCTCGATCGCTCTGGCCAAGTGGCGCCGTGATGGCTTCGTCTCGCTGGACGCGGAGGAGGGAGAGGGCTATGTCGAGACTGTTCCGTTGGCGCTGTCCGGCGCTCACCTGACTGTCAACGCGGAAGTCACCGGGTCATTGCGCGTGGCGCTGCTGAACCCGGCCGGCCAGCCCCTTGGCGGATACGGCTACGAGGACTGCCAGGCTCTGACGGGTGATTCCGTACGGCACGCGGTCCACTGGAGCGGACATGATCGCCTGCCCGAACAGGCAAAGGTCTGCCTGGCATTTCGCATGGACCGCGCGAAGCTCTACAGTTTCACCGCCGGCGGAATCGGTCTGACAGACTGATTCATCCGCCCTGATTCGGGCCGGAACGCAGCCGCTGTCCGTCTCCGTCGCCCGGGTCTTGTTCGGATGCGCCCCTGTCAAGATCCCGGTGCACACGTGCGCAAAGGCAGGCGCCAAACCGCATCTTGAACGGCGGCGGCGGTCGTGAAGACCGGCATGGGTCAGTTCTTCAAGTACTGCACGAGGCTGTACAGCGCCCAGTCGGAGAATGCCCCGGCATTGTACCAGTTGGCGCTCTTGGCGGGGGATTCGCCGGTTTCGAAATCTCTGCCCCACGTGGAAAACTGACCGTCCCCATATTGCCCTGCGCAGATGGCGTCCGCCGCGGCCTTGGCCTTGTCCAGGTAAACACGCTTGCCTGTGGCCCTGTGCAGTTCTATGAGGGAGAGGATCCAGTTGGCGGTATGGCCGTCCATGGGCCACCAGCAGACGAACTGCTCGAAGACGAGCGGACCCTTCGCGCGCACCGGCGATGCTTCATTGCCGGGGCCGAAAGTGACAAACTGGTCCTCGATCCAGCGGTTCAAACGGATGGCCTCGGGCAGGTAGGCCGGGTTCTCATCCTTGTGCCGGCAGAGATAGCGAATCAAAGGCTGTGCGGGCATTTGCGAGAGGTTCGTGCAGAAGCGCATCTCGCCCACGTCTTCGTAGGCCGCTTTCCAGTTGTGGGTGGCGCAGACATAGGCGAGCACCCATTCGAGGGCGCGTTGCGCGGCCATGGCCCGGCGCTCGTCGAATCCATAGGGCGCGAGCTTCTCAACCAGTTCAACAAACTCCATGACGCTGCAATTGTATTCTTCGGTCACCGCCCCGGTTCCCGGATTCACCCGATAGGGAAAGCTCCCGTCCGCGTTCTGAAACTTGACGGTCGTGTCGGCGATATGGCGGGCATAGGCCAGATAAGGCTCATGCCGGGTGGCCGCGTACAAATCCACGAAGCTGATGGCAAACCAGGAAGCGCGCAGCAGGTTGACCGATTCACCTTCGACACTTCCGCCGAAGCTGCCCTTTGTGATGGTTGAATAAGGAAAGAGCGGCAGCGCACCGCTGTCGGGTTGGCGATGCGCGAGCGCCCAGTCCGCGCTGACCCGGGCGAGTCTCAACGCTTCCGCGCTTTGAGGCCCATTGTTCCTCACGTGAGCGAGAAACGCCCAGATAATGTTGTTGATGGTGATGCAGGGGTAGCTCGCTTCGTGCTGCGGGGTCGCCGCCCAGATCCAGACAGGCACTCCCGGTTCCCGGTACGGCGCCGTCGTGTTGTGGCCGGATTCGTGAATCAGATACGCAACATTGCGGTCCGCCGCAGCGCTCCAATCGGCGCAAGGCCCGGACAGGCCGGAGAAATCAGGCGCCTTCACCCGTTCGCTGGCCTCCTCCCGCAGAACTGTTCCCTCCGCACTTGCCCAAATGAAGCGTATCCTGAATTTCCTGGGATGCAGCCGCTTCCAAACCTTTTCAAGACGCAGAACCGGTTTCGAGGACTTCAACGACCACTCGCGTCCGTCCTGGCTGATCACCGCCCGGTATTCCGACGCGCCGGGGATGGGCAGCAACTGAAACTCGGGCGGGTCGATGAACTGCTTGCTGAAGGCGTTCGATCCTGTGATCAGCGACTGGGGCGACTCGCTCTCAAGCGCAAGAGAGGATTGCGCCACACAGCATGCCGTGATCAGTGCGATCGATACAGAAATGGCCGCGTGCATCTCTCGTCTCCCTCTACGTTTGGCGCGTGCGACTGGCCAGGGGAAGCGGGTCCGGAACCGGCTTCCTCCTCGACACTCGATCTCCACCGCACAGATTATCGCCGCACAGACAGTGCACATCAATGCCGGGGTCTCACGGCGGAATTCACGGGGTGGCGATTCAAAGGAGGGCGTTGCGCTCCTGGAGGGCAGGGGGCGCCGCGCGATGCGGCCGCGCGGCCGAACGCAGGGTATCCCTGAAGGTTTGACGAGCGCGTGTTCTCGCCCTAAGATGCCCACAGAATAGTCAGGACGCAGGCGCGGAAAGGTGACGGACATGCAATACAGGAAGGCAATGAAATGCGGGTGGAGAACGGTCTTCGTGGCTTTGGTCATTTCAATCGTGCCGCTCGGGACTGCCGGCGCTTCGGACTCCTCAACCGCACCGGAGCCTGTAGACGCGATGCATGCCCGGTTCCCGATTGTTCCGTGGCCAAACAGCGTGACGCCCGAAGCGGGTGAGTTTCTGCTCGACGCGGGCATCACACTATTCGCGGACGCGTCCTCGGACACGAACGCGAAGCTCCTCTCCGAAACACTGCGGAGCTCCACGGGTTTCGAATGGCGTATCGTGCAGACAGAATCCGTCTTTCCCGGCTCCAAAGGCATCTATCTTCAGACCTCGTCCTCCCTGGAACGTCTTGGCCGGGAGGGATACACGTTGAGTGTTACTCCGAACAGGATAAGCCTATCGGCGGCCACGCCGGCCGGCCTCCTTTACGGATGCCAGACACTCCTTCAACTGCTGCCGCCCGAAATCTTCAGCCGCACACGCCAGAACGTAACCTCCTGGAAGGTCCCCTGTGTCACGATTGAGGATTGCCCGCGCTTCCCCTGGCGGGGGCTGATGCTGGATCCCGCGCGCTTCTTCCTCACCCCGGACTTCATCAAGAAGTACATCGACTTGCTGGCGATGCACAAGATGAACCGGCTGCATCTTCATTTGACGGATTCAGAGGCCTGGACAATCGAGATCAAGGCCTATCCAGAACTGACGAATATGGAAAAATGGCCCCTGAAAGTGCCGGAACGCACGCGCGGCGTCTACTCGCAGGACGACATTCGGGACCTCGTCCAGTATGCGGAGAGCCGAAACGTCGTTCTTGTCCCGGAGATCGAGTTCCCGGCGCATTCGAGCATTGCCATGGCCGCGTACCCCGAGTTGATGTGCATCAACAATCCCCTGCGCACGGGGGAACAGGCCTGGGGTCCGAAATCGTATGAATGGGCGGAGTATTGTCCCGCCTCCGAAAAGAGCTATCAGTTCATCGAGAGGGTGCTTGGCGAAATCATCGGCCTGTTCCCTTCGCCGGAGATCCATGTGGGCGGCGACGAGTATTTCGGCCTCGCCTGGAAGCAGTGTCCGAATTGCCAGGAACGGATGCGCCAGACGAATATCGTCAACGAGGACACAGAAGAACTGAGACAACTCTTCGCCAAGTGCACCGGAGACAACAGCAAGTATCTGCTTTATCGCGTCTTCATGCGGCGCGTGTGTGAAGTGGTCTCTGCGAAGGGCCGGCGCCCCATGCTGTGGGACGACTTGTCCTGGCGCGGAGCCTTCCCGCCCAATGCCGTCATCAATCAGTGGCATTATCAGGGCGGCATGGACTACATGGAGTTCGTGCCGACCCCCGAGAATCCCGCCGCGGAAGCCGCCCTCGCGGCACACGATGCCGTCGTTTCCCCGTTCAGCCATGTGTACTTCGATCTGGGCGACCCGCGAAACACGGCCCTGGTCTATGGATTGGAGCCCCTTCCCGAAGGACTCTCGCCCGATCAGGCTAAACACATTCTCGGACCGCACGCGCCCGCGTGGAATCAACCAGAATCGCGGGCGGACGAGATGATATTCCCCCGCCTGACCGCCCTCGCGGAAGTCGGATGGACGGACAAGAACCGGCGCAATTGGGACGGCTTCGTGCAACGAAGCAAGACCCACTATCGGCGGCTGGCGGCGTACGGCCTGAAGTTCCCGAAAGACTGGGCGGTCGGCGGAAGCGGCGCCTCGCTCGGGTCATGGACGCCCGAGAAGCTTTCGGCCCCCTCCGTCGAGTTGGCGTGGAACGCCTCCGAGAGCATCAAAGACTCCGGTCCCTATGAGGTCATCATGCTCTATCTGAAGGGCGAGCACGGCGTCGCGATTGACTGGGTGGCCCTTCTGGAAGACGGGAAGGAAATCGCCCGCGACACGCATCACGGCTGGAGCGGCTACGGGAAAGACAACATCGTCTACACACTCCAGGTTCCCGCGCGGAAACCCGATGCCGTCTACACGATCAAGGCCGGCATCGACTGTCACTTGGGCACCGACTCGACCGGCGACGTCCTCATCCGCAAACAGGAATGAGCGCTGCGCGACGGCCGATTCAGGCGCATCGGGTTCCCCCGGATTCGCGCGGCAATCACCGCGGGCGTGTCATGTCCTGCGCCGTGTACTCGATGTCGTCGAGATAGGCCTCAACGAAGAGGCCGCCGCGCTGCAGACTGAGGCATCCGAATCGATCGAAGGCGGCGTTGTCCTTCAACACCTGCGGCGTAAGCTCCAACACAACGCTCGTGTCGTCCAACTGCGCGCGGAGGCTGCCGTTTCCGTTCGCGCCTGCGGGTTCATAGGCAATCCGCCAGGCATGGGGCGTTCCGTCGGGATAGAGGAGCGGTCCGTGCTCCATGATCTGCACGGCGTTGGCGGAACTTGCGCAGGCGGGACGAAAATAGTGGCCGACGCGGCTCGGGCCTTCAATCAGCACGCCGAGAAAGTTCGCCGGCGGCGCGCCGATCGCCGTGAGTGAATTGAACCAGCCCAGCAAGAGGGCGCTGTCCACCCCCGCGGCACGCATGACGATCCTGCCGGAGGCCCTCAACGGCTCCCGCAGCGAAAGACGGCCAACCGGGGCGCCGTAGGAGAGGGCCTGTTCGGGATGCGTGCTTTCGATGCGCCACACGATGCCTCCCACTTCGCCCGGAGCTCCGCCGGCAAAGGAGGTGCTTCGATAGCCGAAGTTGTGCAACGGGCGCACAGTCGTATCCCGAAACGACGAACGATTCCCTGTGCCTTCCCAGCCCGGGTCCTTCGAGAGATCCTGGCGTTCTCCGTCGAGCGCGATATCCCCGGCGAAAACCGTCATCTCGTCGCCATCCGTCTGCTGGTTGATCATGCCAAAGCGATCAAACACCGCGCCATCGGCTTTGTGCCCCTCCTCGAGCGCGGCGCGATACGTTGCGCCGTCAAGCACGAAAACCATCTCGCCGCGCCCGCCCGCGCCGGAAGGATCGTAGGAGAGCGTCCACGAGTGGGGCGTCCCGTCGGCCGCCAGCGGCGGCGTCTTCGTCGTCTGCCAGGGGCCTTCAAACGTCTCGCCGCCGCCCGTCATCCAGTGCCGGGTGCCGTACTCGAAGAAGACGCGGAACTTCCCTGCCTCGCCGTCAAGACGAATGGCAAGCGAATTGGGCGTGCGCCAGCCGCGCGACGCATGATTGAACCAGCCGATGAGCACGCCGCTGCCCCCGGAGGAATGCGTGACCGCGAGGCGTCCAGAGGCCGTAAGGGAATCCTCCAACGTTTTCTCGGGCAGGGGCTTGAAATACGTGGCCGGAATCAAGGACCGGGAAACACGGCCGCCCATTTCGCCGGGCGACGTGCTGGCATGCGCCGTGGCGCTATAGCCGAAATCCTGAACCCGGTTCACGCCGCGGGCGGGATCCGGCAGGTTGTTCATCCCCAGCCAACCTGGGTCAGAAGCAAAATCCTGATGCAACTGCAGCGTGGGGACCTGGGCCGCGGCCATCGACGCGGCAAAGACGAGCAAACACCACCGCGCACACAGTCGCGGCCGGCGTTCGCCACAGGCCTCAAGGCGCCGGATTCTCGCGCAAAGTCCGGGGAAGAGCATGACGGGATGACTCCAGGTTCCGGGCGTTGTCCCACGCTCGCAACGGAACAGTTGTGGCCGCCCGGGCCCGGTTAAGGAGGCTTCTCGAGAACATTCCGAAGGCCATTATGAAAACGCTGTGCCACAGTGTCAACGTTGCCGGAACCCGGAGAGGTTTGCGCTCGTCAAATGCTTCAAACTACTATGGAACCGGCATTCAAACAGGAGAAATGAACATGGGCGACAGAGGAAAGATGGACAAGGGCAAGAAGGAAGCACAGAAGAAGCCGCAGCTCACGCTGATGGAAAAGCGGAAGAAGAAGAACGAGAAGAAGAAGGCGAAATAGCGCGCGGCCGTCCGCCGTTCTGCTTTCGCTCTCGCGGAAATAGCTTCGGCGGGACGTCCATTCCTTCGTGCACCTGCGGATGCAACCTTCAGGGGCAACGGCTTCGTAATCCGTCACGATGCAGGAGAGCCTCCATGCCCTGGAGGAATGGAGGCTCTTGTCTGTACGGTCTTCCTTCACGTCGGCGCTTCAAGTGCACCGCACGCGTTGTGTTCCGGTCTCAGATCACAGCTCGCCCGAGACGTACGCCGCAACGCCTGCCCACAGGTCGTTGATCGGGAATTCGTTCCCCATCTGATAGCGGACCCAGGTGACGTGGCCGTCGAGATACAGCACATTGCCGCCGCCGGGCACGTGGTTGAAGGACATGCCCCCGTCATTCTGCATGTTCAGGTTGATCACATCCCACATGACGGCCACGGTCGACTGGGCCTTGGAGGACGCGGCGGGATTGTTGATATCCGTGATGAGGAAGCGCTCGATGCCTTCGCGCAGGCGATACAGCGTGCTCCCGTCGCCGTTGCCCAAGCCGGCGCCGCCGTAATCCGTGAGGTCCATGTCGCTGTCCAGCATCTCCAACGCCCGTGCAGGATTCGCGGGAATGCCTCTCCCGACGGCCTGGGCATCAGTGAGCGCCAGGAACGCCGAGAAGAGCTGTTGCGGAATCGTGTAGGGGCCGAGCAGGGTCGTTTGGAATCGCGGTTCGGCCTTGTCCACAATCCAGCCCAGATATTGATAGCTGTCCCCCGGATTATCCGGGAATCCCGCGTACAGGCACGGGTTCCCCGTGTCGTCGGTCTGCTTGATGATGGAGAGCGTGTCCGCCGCGCCGCCGCCGGCATCGGGCGCCGAAGGGCACACCAGAACGTTATAGTCGGTCAGGTACTCCGGATAGATCGCCCGGGGATCCGGCGACATCTCGGCCTCGTCCTGCATGTTGCACTGCCCGTAATTCGACGGCTTGCCGATGCCCTCCGCATAGTAGTAAGCCAAGCCCATCATCCGCGGCCACATCATTCCCTTGGATTCGCCCGAGTACATCTTGAAGATGACGCCCATCTGCTTGAGATTGTTCTGGCAGCTCGAGCGCCGCGCCGCTTCCCGCGCGCGGGCCAGCGCGGGCAACAGGATGGCGGCCAGAATTCCGATGATGGCGATCACCACCAGCAGTTCGATCAGTGTGAATCCCTTACTGCGAAACTTCGTGTACATACCCGTTTCTCCTCTCAAAAAGTTAAGAATAGGGTCAACTTCCCCCGTACAGAGCTTCTCCGAACATTTTAGCATCAAGTGCGAAAAATACAAGAACCTTTTTCCGTTGCGAGGACGGCGCTTCGCAGCCGGGTGCGCCCCCCCCTCCCACTAAGTGACGAAGACGATTACCGGAGTATTCGGAAATCAAAGGATGGTCTTATTATAAGTTATTGTAATAAATAGACTTATTAGAAGCGTCGTGCGTCTCACGTACCGGCCTTATCACCGCTCCTGGCGCACAATAGACCGCCCTCATAAACTCTGATACCATGATACCGAAGCGCCTGCCCCCCCCTGGATTCGGGCCAAAGCGGACAGTCGCACGCCGTACAGCCAACTTGGAGCCTGTAATCAGCATGCTGGAGATTCTCGTGGATGCGGACGCGTGCCCGGTGAAGGAGGAAGTCTACCGGGTCGCAAAGCGCCATGGGCTGCAAGTGAAGCTCGTGGCCAACGCGGGGATGTGGCTTCCGGAAGGCGTTGCGGTGGAGATGATCGTCGTCGGCGGGGGCTTCGATGCGGCAGACGACTGGATCGTCGAGCATGCGGGTCCCCACGATATTGTCGTGTCCGATGACATTCTCCTTGCGGCGCGCTGTCTCGGGAAGGGCGCCGCCGTGCTGAATGCGAAGGGCCGGGAATTCACCGAGGAGTCCATCGGCGAGGCCTTGGCGAACCGGGAGTTCTTGTCCCAACTCCGCGAACACGGACTCGCGAGCGGCGGTCCGGCCCCCTTCGGGGCCAAGGATCGGTCCCGCTTCCTCCAATGCCTGGAAACCCTCGTCCGCGCCTGCCGAAAGCGGGCGCAACGCGGCAGCTGAACCCGCAGTGACTCCCTGCTTCACATGTGGGCAGCTGGGTCCCTCAAAGACCGGGGCAGAATCCGTCTTCCGTGCTTTCTCCGGGACATGCATGATAGCCGCCGGAATTGAAAAACTGGATGAGACGCAGCAGCTCCGAAAGGTCGATACGCCAGTCCTGCGGATTATAGTCGCTCGTGTGGGCCGCACAGGACAGGCTGCCGGGACCGGGAGCAAATCCATCCTCTGATCCCGTCAGGCAATGGAAGCCGTCCGAATTGAAGAACTGAATGACGCGAAGGAGTTCGGACAAGTTGATCTGGCTGTCATGGTCCTGGTCCGCGGTTTGACCTGGCTCGCCCTCGCCTTCGCCCTCGCCCTCGCCCTCGCCTTCACCCTCGCCTTCACCCTCGCCTTCACCCTCGCCTTCGCCCTCGCCCTCGCCCTCGCCCTCGCCTTCACCCTCGCCCTCGCCTTCTGCCCCGCCGGCGCCAATCAGGCAGAAGGCCACATCCGTGCCAACCGTCTCATACTGGGCCCCTACGGCGTAGCGAACCGCGGTCCCGTCGCCGATATCTGAACTCATCCAATGGAAGTAACAGAAGTCCACTCCCGTGAATCCGGTGATGGAAACCCAGCCTGACGCGAGGTCAACGGGGGATTCCAGGGTGGCCGCATACTGATAGACCGTGATCACGTTTGGGGGGGCCAGGGTCAGCGTAGCGGCTTCTGTTGACGTCGGCATGACTGTATACGTGGCCACTTGCGTTCCGGGGAGGAATGCGGTTGGATTCTCCGCATAGAAGGTCACGACGTATTGTGCCGAAGGCCCGGGAGTGCAGGCCACGGGTGCCGCGCCGAAATGCAGCGTTGCACCCCACCACACGATGGCGCCGATCGGCTGGCCGGCGCTGAAGTGGTCGAAGATCGTTTGACCGGACGAAGTGTCGCTGAGGAGAAACGGGATCGACTGTCCGCCCGGAGACGAAGGGGGTTGGCTGTACAGAGAGCCATCCGGGCAGAGGAGCAGCGGATTCTCCCCTTCGCCTTCCCCTTCCCCTTCCCCTTCCCCTTCGCCTTCGCCGCCCGGCACTTGTTCGTAGGCGCCCATGTCGAAGCCTCCGCCTTGCGGCCGAGTCGTTCCCTCGATATCCACCGACGGGGCATCTGCCGCGGTTCCGGTATCAACGCACGGTGAAGCGGGCTGCAGGCGCAGGTTTCCCGGCGCACTCACAAACGACGGGTTATCGCTGATATTCGCAGTCCCCGCCCATCCGCCTTCGAGGCAGGAGTAGCTCACGATCGCGGTTCCGGCAATCTGCGACGCACTGGCCGCCGCATTCCCCCAGAGGATGCAATTCTTGAGCAGGGACGAAGCGGCGGCATAATTATGGATGCCCCCGCCCGTGTTCGCGGCGATCGTGCAATTCGTAAGGGCGGCTGAAGTTTCGGGCGCATTGCAGAGGCCGCCGCCCCAGAGGGCCGTGTTTCCGGAAAAGACGCAGTTCGTCAGGGCCGCGGAGGAATCGGTGACGTTGGCCACCCCCCCGCCATTGTCGCCCGAATTCCCGCTGAACGTGCAGCCCGTGATCGTGGCGGTGGAGATATCGCGGTTCATGATGCCGCCACCACCCCCGTACTCGAAGACCGCCGAGTTGCCGGTGAACGTGCAGTGGGTGACTGTGGAGATCGAGCCATAGTTGCAGATGCCCCCGCCCACTTCCGCGGAGTTCCCGGTGAAATCGCAGTCGCTGATCGAGACGGTAGACGTGTAATTGTAGATGCCGCCGCCCATGTGACCGCCGGAGTTCTCCAGGAACGTGCAGTTGATGATCGTAGCGGAGGAGTTTCCGTTATAGATGCCGCCGGCGCCATCCGTGGAAACATTTCCGGAGAAGGTGCAATTCGCCACGAGAGGAGAGGCGTTGTTGTTTAACATCCCGCTGCCCCACCCGCCACTGCCCCGCGTGACAGTAAAGCCGTCCAGCGTGGCATCGTTGGCGCCCGTGACACAGCCGTGCGCGTTCGCCCCGTCGATGATGGCGACATTACTCGCCCAGTCCCGCTCTTCTCGTGTCCCCTCGACGCCGGAGAATCCCCCGTAGAGATGCACATTCGCTGCCATGACGAGCACGACGCCGGATGCGCTGGAATATGTCCCGTCGGCCACCCATACCTCACCGCCCCCGTCCCCGGCCGCGCTGTTCACCGCCGCCTGGATGGTCGGGAATGCGGTGGCCCAACTGGTCCCGTCAGGGGGCTTTGCGGCCGAATTCGCATCGGCATACCAGAGGGCAGCGTACGCAGGGCTTGCCGCAAAGCAGGCGAGAATCGCTGCAGAAACGATAGTAGTCCTCAGGAAACTGGCGCTGTTTATCATGGTACCCCCTTGGATACGGGTTCTTTCGAACGCAGTGTCTGACGCCGAATGCACAGCCGAACAACGTGTTCCCCCGGTTCCCTCAAGCCCTGCAACGAGATGGTTGCACTCGCGGCTGTTCCCGGCGAGGGCGCCGGTATCGCACTCACAAAACTCAGCTTATACCAAACAGCACTTTTTGCACAAGGAGGACTTTGCACTGGACGCGGGGCAGGGCGTTCAACGCGACGGGTCTTCCGGCTCTCCCGGGAGGTACCACTTCATGAGATTGCGGGACCGCGCCATGCCAATCTTGCCATGGCCCCGGCCGCGGTTCGTCGTGTCGTCGTTCGCCCCCGCGAAGAAGAGGTAAAACCACCCGTCATGTTCCCGCCAATCGCAGAGAAAGGCCGAATTCGCATGCATGACCTTGTTCCAGTCCGCGAAGGGCAGTGCGACGTGCGTCTTGTCCTTCCAGCGTGACCAATCTTCGAGCTTCGAACCGTCGCCATCCATCGTGTAGAGAAAGGGTTCGTGGCTGCCCGTGTACGAATTGCCGCCGGTCTCGTAGCCCTTGGGCGCACGCGCGGTCGCCAGCATGCGCCAGCGCCCGTCGATCCGGATGAACTGGAACGCTTCGCACCAGCCCTCCGACTCCGCCCGGAGGGGTGTCTCCCACGCCAGGTCCAACTTTTCCGAACAGCTTCGCGTGACATAGAGCTGCTGATTCGATTTGAAGCCGGCGTAGTAGTGTCCGCTCTCCCAGGCCAGCGCCGCGTCGATGTGGCGCGTCCCGGGCTGAAACGACGGCCATGCTTCCCGAGGCGCGGTCCACTCCAGGAGGTCTTCTGAAGACGCATGGAAAATACGCCGCTCCGCCGTCTTTGCGAACAACTGATACAGCGCATGCCACCGCCCCTCGTGCTGCAAGAGCCGCGGGGCGCCCGACACGGTTTGTCTTGGCAGGTAGTACTCGTAGGTCTTGAAGTCGCGCGTCCGCAGACAGGCCCTGCCCTGTGCGATCTGCAATGCCGGGAAGAACCAGAACCATCCCCCGGAATAGACCACCGCCTGGTTCTTGATGGCGCCATGGCGCGAAGCCAAGACCGGATTGCGCAGCCCCAGCCAGTCTATCGGCGGGAACTTCTCCGGCTTCGATGACGCATCCATCGGCACGAATTCCGGCCACCGGAGATGCGCATCCGCCGGAACCGCCTCGCCCGGCTGCATCGCGAAGGACAGTGGTTGCCCGTCGCGAATGTTTCCGCCCGCGGGCGCCACACACAAAACAAGAAGGAGTCCAATCATGGCCATGCGAGTCATTGTATAGACCGCGGAACGCCATAATCACCCCTAAAGAAGTCCGCATCGTGCCACATCACCCCGGCTCACGTCATGTTCTCTTACCCTTGCAGGGGCAGGACCATCAGCAGCTTGCTGCCGCCGCGGGCGGAGCTTTCCCGAAAACCGAGGGCGTGGTACAGCGCTATGGCGGCCGCATTGGATCGCTGCACATAAAGACACACGTTGGCCAGGCCGTCGTTACGGGCGCACGCGATCACGTGCTGGAGCGTTTGCGTGGCCACGCCGCTTCGCTGATGCGCCAAATCAACAGCGCCCACCGGGATGCACAGGCTGGAGGGCGGTTCCGGATCCCCCCGCGTGACCATGGCATAGCGCAAAGAACGGAAGAGCAGCCGCAGCAACCCGCCCGCGCCGATGCCGCACGATTGTTGCAGATGGCGCGGCACGCTCTTGGCCAGACGGCGGTGATTATCCGTGGGCACCAGGCACAGCCCCGCGATAACGCAGCCCTCGAGTTCCACCAGCAGGAAATGCCGCCACGAAAACTCCGTGTCCCCGGCGGAGCACAGCACTTCCACTATCTGGCGTGCCGATACGCCGCGCTTCAGACCCGAGAAGATGCCCGACAACTCCTCCCCGATGGCCAGCATGCAGAGATCGGCGCATACGGCGCTCTCATCGGGACGGGCTGGACGAAACGCCACCTCAGGCAAGGAATGTGACCCCTATCCGGCGCACTAACCCCGGGGCTGCGTGGGCGTGATGATGCCAAGAATCATCTGGGTGATACTGGTGATAACGCTCTGCAGAATGGCAATCGAGTCCAAGAGCGCTTTACCCGCCAGCTTCGGAATCCGGGTTTGTCCAACGTGTCGCATAAATCTCTCCCTTCTTCTGTTGAGTACGCACCTGCACACTAAGAATAGCACGCAGTACCGGGTCTTTCAACGCCACGGGAAGCCATGCTATTCCCGTTTTCTTTACATTAACCGTGCTTCGTGCCAGAATCAGCACGGGTTTGGGCGACCACAGGGTGGAGACAGGCCGCGGTCCAAATCGGAACCCTTCCGGGTGCAGGGCCGCCAAACGGGGAAAGGACGGGGCCATGCTAACGTGTCTGCAGTGCGGTGAGGCATTTCCCGAAGATCAGGAGCCGGCGGCCTCCATTTCCGGCAGTCTGACAGGGGACGAGTGCAGCGAATCCTACTTTCTGTGCGGGCGATGCAGTTCCTACACGGTTCTGGTCTCCTGGGACCTGTTCCTGGACGAGGAACAGGTTTCGACGCGCGGACCGCTTTCGAACGGGGAAGGCGGGAAGAAGGTTGAACTGATCCGGCAGTGTGCAGAGCCTTGGGACAAGAAGTGCCGTTGTGCCGCCCACAGTGCCTATTTCGAGGGGATGCTTGACTGACGGGGGAAATTGGTCATGGCGTTGCTGTCCTTCCTGTACCGGAACGGCCTCTGGTTGGCGCCTCCTGCCTTCTGCGCGGCCGTTGCCTTGCTTATCTTAAGCATCTTCAGCGTGGTGGGGCTGATGCGGGCATCGGTTATCGTCCGTCTCCCGCTCGCCGGACAACAAGAGGTGGAATTCCCCGAGGCCGGGAAGGTCATCCTCTGCGAAGAAGGCCCGCGGTTCACGCAGCGCTTCGGCCGCCTGACCTATCGCCTCGCGGACCGGGCCGGGATGCTCGTGCCCGGCCGAAAAACCTTGCCCCTCGTCAGCTCGGGCATCTCGACCGCACGGAAGACGGCGCGCGCATTTCACATCCCCGAAGCGGGACAATACAAGTTCCTCGTGGATGGTCTCGGCGGCCCGGACGAACAGGATGCGCAGTGCAGCTTCGTATTCACGCGTCCGCATTTCGGCGGGGTGATCCTGCGCATCCTGGGCATCATCGCTTCCGCATCCCTGCTCATCGGCAGCATCGTCCTCTTTGGACTGCGGCTCGCCGGCACGCGCAGGGGAGAATCAACGGGTCCCGCGGTCGCGCCGCGCACAGTAATCACCGCGGCCGGCATCGTCAGTGTAATTGTTGCGGCCCTTGTGCTGAGCCTCTGGAGCAACCGGAACCACCGGAACGCCGTCCGCACGTTTGCATTGGCGCAAGGCTGGCAGATTGCCGAGGGCGATCCCGCGGGGGTCTCCCCGCGTATCGGGCACCTTTTTCCCGACCGCACCTTTCTCTCCGAGCAGACGATCACTGTCGAGTCGCGGGCGCGGCAGATCTATCTTGCGGACGGCACGTATTCGCACCACGGTCCCAAGGCGGATGCACACCTGGCTTCCGCCTGTGTGCTCGATTCCGACGCGCTTGCAGCGGTTCCCTGCCGCATCGAGATCAGCAGCAATCTCTGGGTGGACAAGGCGCTGCTTTCGGGGCAGGTGACGCTGGAGGATTCGCCATTCTCACAGGAGTTTCTGGTGCTGTCCGAAGACCCCGAAGCGGCGCGGCGGCTGCTCGGCGCCAGACTGCAGCAGGTGCTCCTGGCGCATACCGCACAGCCGCGATGCAGCCCGGTCGAAGTGGCGATCGGCAAAGGCCGAATAGTCCTGATTGCGCGGAAGATTGACGAAATGGATTGCTGGAACGGCCTTGTCGCTCTGGCGAAGGAGATCGAGGCGGCCCTATGACCCGATGGGGATGAGACTGGCCACTGTCCGCGCGGTTCCTCATTTCCGCCTGTGCAGCAGGCTGGCGCCTGCGCCTAACGCCACTGCATGAGAGCGCTGTTCAACACCTGCTCCACACGGCGCCGGGGCCGATGAAAGAGGCTGAGGCCGTGGCCGGAAAGCATGACATCCGTGTCCACTCGCGCGAAACGGCGAAGTGACTCGATGTAGACCTTCTTGTCGAAATCAATGGACCCGCTCCACCCGAAATCACCGCACAGCAGCGTGCCGATTACATCGCCGCACGCCACGACGCGCCGGCCCTCGTGGTTGAAAAGATAGGCGGTGCAGCCCTGCGTGTGGCCCGGCAGGTGCAGAACCTCGATATCGAGGCCGCCCACCGCGACCCGTTCCCCGTCTTCGAGCGGCACATCCACCACGCATGACATGAACGTCTTGTGATAGCAGAAGCCGCAACAGCGCTCGTCTCCCGCGGCGACGGCTTCCGCCGTGTTTCGCTGCGCGTACAGCCGCACGCCGCGCGCCTGCAATAGATGGGCGCCGCCCGCATGGTCCCAGTGCGGATGCGTCAGAAAACAGGCGCGGATCGTGTCGGGGTCCAGGCCCCAGTACCGCATATTCTCGAAGAGCTGCGGCAGCGTTTCGCCATTCCCGCAGTCGATCAGCACAATGCCTTCCGGCCCGGCGATGGCGTAGCTGTTGGCATCCTCAAATCCCGCGTCCACACCGCACCACGTGACGCCGTTCAGGTCGCCGCCAATCTGATAGAGACCGCGCAAGAGTTGCATGCATTCCTCCACGGCCGGTCGAACCCGGCCAAGGCAACCGATTGTACCGCATCGTTCCACGGACTGTCAGCTACGATGGTTTCGCGACACGGCGAACTCGTTTCGGTTGCGTCCCCACGCCCGTCAGCCACCGCGCGAGCCAGTCCAGGGCCGCCTCTTGCGCGGGGATCTTAAACGAGTGTGGCTCGTCGTCATAGCGGCAGCAGAAGCGCTCCGGCGCGCCCATCCTGCGATAGATTTCGCCGATCTTGCGTTCGGCGGCCTGCATGCCTTCCAGAGTGAACAGGATATCTTGAAGACAATTGATGACCATGAGCGGCCGCGGCGCGTTCAGCGTCGCCACGTCGGGCAGATCCAGCCAACGCAACTGCCCCGGAACGTAAATCATCCACGTGTGGAAGTCCAAGTGGTCATAGAGCAGCGAAGCATACGTTGTCATCCAACCCGCCACGACCGCGGCCTTGATGCGCGGGTCGAGCGCAAAGAGATGTGCGCTGCGAAATCCGCCGATGGAAAGCCCCAGGCATCCGATGCGCTCGGGATCAACCTCGGGTCGCGTAACAAGATAGTCCACCGCGGCCCGGTCTCCGTGAAACAGCACGCCCGGCCACGTTGTGCCGGCGTCGAAGATGCTCTTCGCCACAATCTCCTCATGCCGCCCCGCGAACTCATTGAACTTCGCAACATATGTGTCCGAGCCGGGCGTCAGGCCCTGGAGACTGTCCGAATAGCATGCGGGCAACTGATCAAGATCCAGGCGTTGGGATCCGAAGTAGAACGCGTCGGGCGCCAGAACGACAAAGCCGCGCCGGGCCAGTTCATCCGCAAACGGGCGGCCGGCATAGGCGGACTGGACGTGCTCCCGGAGCACGGGCGGGGCATCCTCCGTCTCGCAAATCTTCTCCTTCCCGAAGTAGTAGAACCCGCCATGATCGTGCAACGCCACGATGGCGGGCGCGGGCGCGGTCAAGCCGTCAGGAATGAGCAGAAACAATTCTGTTGTGCGATCACGCGTCACGTGCAGCCGCACACGATGGCGGCTGTAGCCGTCCTTCTGCGTCCTCTCCAGCACTTCGGCGGTCGCCGGCGCGGGTTCGGGCCGATACGCGAGCAACTCGTGCATCTTCGCGCGTGCTTCCGCCGCCCACGCCACGCGGTCCGGCCACTCCCCGGCCAAGTAGGACAGTGACGACGGAAGTGCGTCCGCATGCCGCTGGAGGAACTGGGCGTATCCGCCCACACTGGCTCGTCCATCCATCCGCGGCTCCCTTCGCCGTCCCGCGTCTTCCTGCGCATTCACGGTTAAACGCTCAACGTGTTGGAGATGCGGTTCATTTGGGCTTCGGCGCGTTGCCTGCGCCGAGCACATCCGGGTACGGGTGCAGGGCGAACCACCGCTGACTGCCCGCGCCGGCCGAGGTTACCGCAATCCGGCACGGCTGGCCCGGCGTCACAAACTCGCGCGGCACGCCGAGATAGAAGAGCCCGGCCGTGTCTTCGGAGGTCATCCCGCGCGCCGCAAAGCCGAGCGTGACGCGGCCGGAGGAATCTTGCCAGCGGCCGTGCCCGCGGCACACGTCGAAGCGGAGCACTTCCTTGCCGTTGAGGGCCAGCGCAAAGCCGCCGACGGCGGGCTGCGACACCCAGCCGAGCCCGCCCGCAAACACGAAACTCAGCGAATCCCCCGGCAGGGATTCCGGCACGACCCCGGTTTCCCACTCGATCACGTGGCCCGCGGCGGTCTGCCGCACAATCTCGGCGCGATCGCGACTCTTCCGGTACGTGAACCACTTCCCATGCTCGCCTTCGTTGTGCAAGATGCGCGCAAAGCCTTCCACAAAAGGCGGCGAAAACTGCGGCGCTTCTGCGGCGCGCGCGCGCAGAAAGTCCTCCGGCAGCGCAGGCCCCGGGTTGGGGAACGTTCCCGCGTATTCGACAAGGCGTGCCGTTAGCCATTCCGCGGCGGGACACGGCGTTTCATCCTCCATTCGGGCATCGAGGTTCAGTCCGCAGAAGAGTGCACAGCCTTGGCCGAGCGCGGCTTCGAAGAGCATGGCCTTGTTCCTGCACACCCCCGCCACTTCGATGCCGCGGACAATCACCCCGGGCGCCGAGGGAAGCTCGTCGAGAAGATAGCCCTCACTCTCTTCCAGGAGCTTGTACCAGGAGTTGTCGCACCACCCGTCGGGCGCCATGGCGCGCGTCACCGCGTGATCATAGACCACTGTGCCCGCGTTGTTGTCCTCCGGACTGCCCAGCCACCACGCCGTCTTGAACCGGGTTCTGGCTGCGGACAGCACACCCAGGGGCTTGTATAGGATGAGGGTCGCGCCGGCCATCGCGGCATCGATCAAGCCGGGCGTCAGTTCATTGCTGACGTAGACCGCCTCCGCGGGATAGGGCTTTTGCTGCGGCAAGGCCTGCGCGCCGCGGGCCTCGAGCCACGGCAGCAGGTTACCGCCCACATAGAGCGGCGGAGTTGTGCTCCGCGCCGCGATGCGGGCGGGATAGACCCAGGTGAACCACTCATTGGCGAACGTCGATGCGCCCGCCTGAAGCTGGGCTCGGATGCGGAGCCGCACGGGCGTTTCGACTTCCGGCAGCGCGGCCTCGATTCTGGCGAGTTGCGTCAGTGCGCCGGCCGGGGCTGGCGAGGCCGCTTGTGAGATCTGCGCAAGCTCTTTCGTGCCTTGGCTTACGACACACGAGATCGTTGCCCCATTCAGCTCCGACGGGCCGAAGTTCGAGAGGAGCAGCGTGGCCTGAAGCGGCGCCCCGCCCCGATAGTTGTTCTGAATGCCATCCTGAAGCACGACGATGTCATTGTTGAATTGGCGAATCTGCGCGCGGTCGACGCCCGGCTTGACGCGAAAGTACGTGTCCATGATGCCGTTCGACGTCGTCCAGTAGTCCTGCAGAAGCCACCAGTGGTAGCCCGAGATATTCGGGTTCTTCCGGATCCCCTCGATATTGGATTTGTGCAGGAGCGTGTACAGGCGTTCCGTATTCTCCGCCCAGCGCGGCGTCTCCTCCAGGAGCCCCATCCGCTGAACCTTTTCGCGGGCCGCGGTGAGCCAGAACGGCTTGAAGTTGTTCTGAAAGAGATCGATCTGGTCCAGGCGCGGGAACGTCACGTAATTGCCCGTTTCATGCGAGATGACCGGCTTGCGCGGCGCGGGACAGGCATAGAGGTCCGGAATATCAAGCGGCGTGTTGAACACGTCGAACTGCGTGAAGTAGAGGTCGAGCGTGTCGCGATCGCGCGTTCCCTCCGTGAAGCCGGAGGGCGGCAGTCCGTCGCTGTCCACTACCGGTCGCGTTCTGTCGAGTTCCTTGGCGATGCGGTAGAGTTCGGGTGCGAGTGGCACGCCCTCATACATTTCGTTGCCCATGCACCAGTCGAGAATGGACGGGTGATTGCGGAGCCGGCGTATCACGGCCACCCATTCGCTCTTGTAGAGATCCAGGGCCGGCGCCTTCGCCCGCGCGTAAAACTGCTGATAGGCAATCGGGAACTCCGCGGAGACGAGCAGACCCAACTCGTCGCATACGTCGTAGTATTCGGGAGGCAGCATGTGGCTGTGATGGCGCACGTGATTGAAGCCGCATTCCTTGGCCAAGGCGACCTTCTTCCTGTAGACCGCCTCCGCGGACGGCGCAGCCATCGTCGCCGGATAGATCGCGTCGTCGCCATAACCACGCAGGAAGATGCGCTCGCCGTTGAGCAGAATACGCTCGCCGTCAAGCGTAATCTGCCGGAAACCGAAGCGGGTCTCACACGTGTCGAGAAGCGCCCCGCCCTGGCGCAACGAGAGGCGGGCCACATACAGCGTCGGCGTGTCGGGCGTCCACAGCCCGGCCCCGGGAAGCTCCAGTTCGGCCGCGGCGCTCTGGCCGGCCACGGCAGGGACCAACGATGCGCCTTCCGTCTGGCTCACGACATTGCCGCTCCGGTCGAGAATCTCGAGCTGTAGCGTCGTGCCCTCCGGCGGGGTTCCCTCGATGCTTGCAGAGGCACGGCAGCGGGGCGGGGTGATGCCGGTTTCAACAAACAGGTCTTTCAGATGGGCGGCGCCGCGCGCCTCGAGGCTCACGTGCCCCCAGAGGCCGCCCCAGTACGTGTCCATGTAATCGATGATGTCAAAGCATCCGATGAGCGTGTCGATGTCCCAGCGCTGCTCCGAATCCACACGCACCGCAATGCGGAGGGACGAACCCGGCGTGGCGAGCGGGGTGATGTCGAACTCGAAGGGCGACAGATAGCCGATGTGCTCGCCAAGAAACGTGTCATTCACCCAAACGGCGCCGTAGCGATGCACGCCCCCGAAACAGAGAAAGACACGTCGGCCGGTCCAGTCGGCGGGCACAGCAACCTGCCTGGCATACCACGCTTTGCCGATGAAATGATGACGAAGTTTTTCGGTTTCGGCGCCGAATCCCTGCGCTTCCCACGCGCCCGGCACCTGAATCGTATCCGCGAAATCGGCGGAGGAGGCGAACCAGCGCTCCTTCTCGCCCACGTTTCCCGGATCCATGCGAAACGACCACGCCCCGTCCAGATCGACGGAGGGGCGGCCCTCGCCGGGCGCGGCCACCGCACTCAGGCAGCCCAACAGGAAGACGAAGGCTCCGGCAAGCATTCGCGACGGATTTCCCTGGCGCATATCACTCCCCTCCCGTGTTCCTCAATGGACTGTCTTGAAGCAGTCTGAAATCACTTGCCCGTGAAGCGCGCTTTGCGCCGCTCGACAAACGACAGGACGCCTTCCGCGGCGTCTTCCGTGGCGCCGAGGCGCTTCGAGTGTGCCGGGAAACCCGCGATGGCGGCCTTTTCCCCCTGCTCCACGTAGCACATGCTCGATGCTTTGGAGGCCTGCACCGCCAGCGGCGCCAGTTGCTCGATCTCCTCCGCGATAGCGATCGCGCGCTGCACTTGCTGCCCCGGTTCCACGATCTCTTGAACGAGGCCTATCCGATACGCCTCCTGCGCCGTGAATTCGTCCGCCCGCAGCAAGTGATACATCGCATTGCCCCAGCCGCATCGCTCCACAAAGCGGAACGTCGCCCCGCCCGTTGCCATGATCCCGCGTTTCGGCTCGAGCTGCGAGAAGCGGCAGTCCGCGGCCGCGATTACGATATCGCACGCCAGCATCATCTCGATGCCGGCGGTGTATGTGATCCCCTGCACCGCGCACACAAGCGGCTTGCTGCATTTCCGTTTCAGCGCGAATATATCAACACCCTCTCCGAAAAAGGGATCCTCGCCCGCGTGCATGGCCTTCGCAAACTTCGGCAGGTCCAGCCCGGCCGTCGTGTGCGGCCCGTGCCCGAACACGACCCCCACCCACAAGCCGGGATCGCTTTCCAGTTCGTTGAACGCCGCATGCAGTTCTGAGAACATCACGGGCGTCAGCCCGTTGAATTTCTCCGGCCGGTCCAGGCCCATGAGAAGAATGTGTCCGCGCACTTCCCGCGTGATCCCGCCTTCCGATGACCGCTCGCTCATGGCGCCCTCCTCTTCGCTGTTATCCTGCCGGCCGCAACGCTCCGCCCATTCTGACGCGTGCGCCCCCCGAAAGTCATCCTCGACCCTGCTCATTCGTGGGGTGGGTGCAGCGCAACGGACCCACCCTGCGATAACGCAACGCCTTCAGAAACGGGCGCGTTCGTGGGCGGGGAATATTGATCTCAGGTGTTGCCGTCGAGCGGGACGAGGGGCAGCACAATGGCGGATGGGTTGCTTTCATTCATCCAGATTGTGTTGGTTGCCACCACGGGTTCCAGCGGATCGTAGGGGCTGAGCGCGGCGCCGGTATTGGGATTGGGGGCAAATCGCGGCGCATTGCTGGAGGACACGGCCACCCGTATACGATGGCCCGTGTCGAAGACGATCGCGGTGGAAGTCAGGTCGATGGGGAACCTGTAGACTGTGCCCGGCGCCATGATCTCGCCATGATCCGTGCCGTTTCTGCACCGGCCTTTGACAATACCGTCGCACAGAAGAATGGACTGTCCGTCCGGGTAGACGTCCGTGAGCTTGGCCGTGAAATCCGTATCCACACGATCGGAGGAGGCGTAGAGCGTCACCCAGATGCGTCCCGCCACCGCGAGGGGTTCGTCGAGCGGGCCGTACTCAAAGAGGAGCACGTCGGGGCGGGTCTCGATATTCCGCTGATCATGATTTCCGCTCATCAGAACCAGATTCGCGCCGCCCACGGTGGGCACCGGGTCCGTGGGATCATAGAGATACGAGACCGGGCTGGCATCGGGAGGCGGCGGGGTCGTCCGCAATTGCCCGTCGTTGTGGAAGTAGAAATAGGCCGCCATGGCGGGGACAGGCCAGTCGTCGGCGTAGCGCCACTCGTTCCCCGGGCCGTCACCGCGGGTCAGGTCGCCCATGAGGTAGTAGGCCACGCGCGGGAGCTCGTCGAATCCATTCTTAAGACCCTGCACGTAGCGATCCTGGAAACGCTCCTCGCTGTATCCCGGCGGCAGGCCAACGCCCTCGTCCGGCCATGAAATCGCCCCCGTGTTGATCGTGTGCGAACACAGCGAGATGATCAGCTTCGATTCGCGCTGGGCGACGGGGCCGCCCTCGTCGCGGATCGACGTGAAGTTGTCGATGGATCCCTGCAGGAAAGTGTCGTACCACCCCGCGCGGACGACCACCGGATAGTTGCGATGGCCCTGGCGCTCGGTGATGTCAAAAGCCGACCAGACTTCATCGTAGTAGGGATGCGCGGAGAACATCTCGAGCGAACTGCTGCCGAAGGCCGCCAGTTGGAGCCATCCCAGGACCTGTTCCTGGCGGAACGCGCCGCCGTGGAACACCGCATGATCGTACATGCTCGAAGGGGCGCGGTCGATCCATTGGGCGTAGAGATGTCCGGGGGCGGCGCCGGCCAGCAGGTTCTGCGTGATGCCGCAGGCCGACATCCCATAGGTTCCGATGCGGCCGTTGCACCAGGGTTGCGCGACCGCCCACTCGAGCGTGTCCACACCGTCGCGGTGCCCGCCCAGTTCCGGCAGGCCCCAGCCGTCCGCCGCGAACGCGAGGTCATCCCCTTCCGACGCGTATCGCCCCCGCGTGTTCTGGGCAAGCACGGCGTAGCCCCGTTCGACCCACCGCGCGTAGTCCGAACTCCCCAGTTCGTCATAAGGCGTGCGAAAGAGGATTGTCGGCCACGGGCCTTCGCCTTTCGGGTGGATGATCACCGAGTCCAGCCGCACGCCGTCACTCATGGGAACCATGAGGCGGTCATAGCTCATCCCGCAGTAGGGGCA
This sequence comes from Candidatus Hydrogenedentota bacterium, assembly GCA_903837785.1. Classification (GTDB taxonomy): domain Bacteria; phylum Hydrogenedentota; class Hydrogenedentia; order Hydrogenedentales; family CAILVY01; genus CAILVY01. The sequence continues at coordinate 7,289 of CAILVY010000007.1, read as the reverse complement.
TCCCGTCAGGAATGCGAGCAGCAATGCCAGGCAGAAGAAACGCACCACGAATGCAGATGCCATGCCCTTCACCCTCCACGATAGCAAAAACACCTCCGCTACCCCCTCCGGCCGGGCCATTCGGCCCTTGATCGTTATATAGGAACGCGGCGGAATTCTCAATGCGCCCGTTGGCCCGGTTGCGCGCGACGGCCCGGATCAGGTGGTGACGGGAGGAACCGGTGGGTGGCGATCGCGGTTCTGGCGCTCAACCATCCAGCCCGGATATTCGGAAGGCAGCGCGCTCGCCTCGTCCAGTTCCGCGATCTGCTCAGGCGAAAGCTGCACGTCGACCGCGGCGAGGTTGTCCTGGAGCTGCTCCGGCGTCTTCGCCCCGATAATCACACTCGTCACAAACGGGCGCGTCAACTGCCAGGCAAGTGCCACGCGCGCGACGGAGACTCCCGTCTCCGCGGCCACGGCCCGCATCGCCTTCAGCACCACTGCGGCCCGCTCGAGGTCCACCGGCGGGAAATCGAACGTGCTTCGCCGCGCCCCCTCCGGCCCGGGCTTCTCCAGGTCGAACTTGCCCGAAAGCAGCCCGCCGGCCAGCGGACTCCAGGGCAGGACGGCCAGTCCCTGATCTTCGCAGAGCGGCACCACTTCCCGCTCGATGTCCCGGCCCGCGATCGAGTAGTACATCTGCGCGCTGACAAAACGTGCGAGGTGATGCTTGTCGGAATGGGCGAGCGCCTTCATCGCGATCCAGGCGGGCAGATTGCAGAAGCCCGCATAACGAACCTTGCCCGCGCGCACGAGCGCATCGAGCGCGTCCACGGTTTCCTCGATCGGCGTATCGATGTCCACCCCGTGAATCTGATACAAGTCGACGTGGTCCAGGCCAAGGCGTTTCAGGCTTGCATCAATCGCCGAGAAGATGTGCGCGCGCGACAGACCCACCTGATTCGGCCCGGGCCCCATCCGCAGCCGCACTTTCGTCGCCACGACCACTTGATCACGGGGCCGTCCCAGCGAGGCCAATGCCGCCCCCACGAAATGCTCCGATTCACCCTCCGCGTACACATTCGCCGTATCCAGGAAGTTCACGCCCGCATCGAGCGCCGTGCCGATCATGACTTCCGCTTCCTTCGCGGACAAGCGCCCAATCACCTCCCAGAAGCCCTTGCCCCCGAATGTCATCGTCCCGAGGCACAATTGCGATACGTAGATGCCGGTCTTGCCCAAACGACGATAGCGCATGGCCTGTCCCTTTCCTCGTGTCGCTCGCCCTTCCAGAGGCCTCGTGCCGCGATGGGCGGCGGCCGTCCGTCAGAACTCCGCCGCGAGCCTGGCCGCCTGCGCCTTCGCGGCGGCCACCGTGGCTTTCGACTGTTCCGGCGCACTCAGGGTCGGTTCAACCACGATCGAATGGAATTGCGTGAAGCCGATGAAGCCCAGGATCAATTCCATGTACGCGATCTGTAGATCCGCTGCTTTCGAAGCGGCGTTGGACGAGTATTCTCCGCCCCGCGCATAGATGAGTGCGGCGGGCTTGTTCGTAACGAGTCCCGTGTATCCGGTTTCCGGCGAGAAGTTGAAGGCCAAGCCCGGCTGCACGATGACGTCGAAGAAGTGCTTCAGCTTGTACGGAATCCCGAAATTCCACATCGGCAGACTGAACACGTATTTGTCGGCCGCGCTGAAATGAGTAAAGACCGCGCGCACCTCCTTCCAGGCCACCTCTTCCGCAGCCGAGTGCGGCAAGCCATGCATGACATTGTACTTGGCATTGATCGCCGCCCCATCGAACTCCGGCAGAGGAAACGACCACAAATCCACTGTCTCGATGGCGTCGCCGGGATGCGCCGCCGCATAGGATTTCAGGAACTCCTGCGCCACCGCGATGGAGGACGAACGTTCCTTCCGCGGCGATGCTTCAAGATACATCAGCTTGGCCATGTCTCAACCTCCGGTCTCGCCCTCGGGCTTCGCAAGCTGTCTGCGCCACACGCGAAGACGCGGGCCGGAACGATGTGCTCTCCGCCCTCTTCAGCCCGATAGATGCGCTGCTTGAACATCACTAATGAGGCCAACAAGCAGCCGCCGGAAGACTATTCCCTGGCGGGCGTCCGACGCGATCCTTCTGCACCCGCGCCGGACACCCTCAGTGTCCTCACCGGAGCCTTCAAAGGGCACTTGCAGGGCGGCCCACAGCCCCTGCCGGACCGCCTGTCGCCAACAAGGTGAGCAACTTCCATTCCACATGACGCGGGCCGGCAGCCATCGCGTGCTTTCCCCGCATTGAGAACGTTTTCGGCGCTTGAGACCGGGTTCTTCCCGACCGACGCTTGTTCAAGGCTGACAAACTCTTGACATATCGACCAGTTCTTGCACCCCCGCCGCGGGCAGGGGCAGCGGTGTCATGGCTGCAGCGATTGGGTCCAACTGGCGCCCCAGCCTTGACTCGTGCGGCCGGCGACCACCATCTTGTCCGGGAGCATATGCACCACGAGAAAGCACCCATCCCCCGCTTTTCCGGCGGTGTAGGCGTCAATGCCCTGCCACACCCGATGTCCCTGATCGTGGAGGTGCCCATTGAAGATCGCCAGCACATGATAGGGCTCGATCACGTTGAAATACGCCGCGCGTTCCTGCTCCGTCCACCACCGCTCCTCGAAGCTGAAGGGGTCGAAGCCATAATGATGGAAGATCACGACGGGGCGCCGGCTTTCCCCGACCTGCTGTTCGAGATCGTCTTTGAGGAAGCCCAGACTGTCGCGTGCATCCCCCGGGCCGCCGGGATAGAGATTCAGATGCACGAAATGAACCGATCCCCAGTCCCAGGACACATGCAGGTGATCTCCGGAGAGATTCGCTCCGGACCAGCGCCCGTTCCGTGCCCGCAACGCGTCCGCCACGGCGGTCCGCTGCTCCGTGATGTCATGGTTGCCGTAGCCCGCGATCACCGGGCAGTGAATCCGCCCCTCGCCCCGTTGCCCGTAATCACGCTTGAACCCGTCGTGCCGGCCGAAGATCCAGTAGCCGTGCCAGTTCAGAAACTCCCCCGTATCCGTCAGGTCGCCCGCCACAATCGCGGCCAGCGGCGCACCCACCGCGCCGCCGCCCGCCTCCGAGGGATACGGCGTTCCCGGCAACAAGTTCATGCGGTCGATCGCCGCCTTGTTCGCCGCTTCATTGTCGTCCCATTGCGACAAGCCATAGTGCGTGTCCGCAAGCACCAGAAACGTGTACTCGGGGCCCGTGGCCGCCGGGAATGGAATGTCCCCCTCGCGGCCGCATCCGGCCGCGAAAGCCAGCAAGACACTCAAACAGAGTCTCTTCTTCGCCATTACACTCTCGGCTCCCTGACCGCCGAGTCTACCTGATTGACCACTGATTCGCCAGCCCGTTTCGCCCGCGGGGCGCGTGGCCGCCGCGAAGAACGGCAGGACGAAGTTTCGCGGATGAGGTGAAGCATGGCGGAACCAGCCCTCCTTCTTCCAGATGCGGATGCGGCCCCGAAGGCAGCTCGACGTACCTAACATCTTGGATGTCAGTTGTTTAGGCGCTCTTGCCGCGCGTTGCTCGCGTCTCGGGCTGCTCCGGGCGCGCGGGCCGGCCCTCTCCTCCGGAAGTATGCATACGCCTGTGTATGGTTGAAAGCTGGTTGTTTTCCTTCCAGCAATTTGCTATCGTTAGTGCAACAGGTTAGGAACACCGGACCATGAACTATAAGCGAACGCAAATCTCGCCGATGTGGCGCATTACTCGCGTACGAGCGATGCTCCATCGCTTTGGGTCCGGCGGCTCGCGGCCTGGGGAAAGCACTTAATGAGCTAACCCAATCTCACACCACCGTAGACAGCGCCGCAGGCGGACCCAAAAGCCACCTGCGGCGTTTGCTTATATCATGTGGACTCAAACCAACAAGGAGAACCGGCGTATGAAGCGAGTGCATCGAACGTTCAAGCGAATGCAGCGACTCCAATGGCGAACGGCGGCGGCGGGAACGGAAAGTGGACGAGGAAGAACGAGAGGAGACGGAGACCATGGCGAACTTCAACCCAGCGTTTTGGGAGATCCCGGCCGATGTAGCGGCGCTTGATCGCATCCCCGCCAGTGCCGGTTTGTGGTTTGAGACTGAAATCGATCAGGAACGGCGTTACGCCTTCCGCGACTTCTTTCAGAGCGTCAGCCCCGTGGTGCATTCCCTGATTGACACGGAACTGACCGGGCGGCAGCGGGAAGTCGTGAAGCTCTATTACTTGTATGGCAAGACCCAGGAGGACATCGCGGCCATCCTGAACCTGACCCAGTCCACGGTCAGCCGGCACTTGTTCGGCACCGCGCGGGGCGGCAGGAAAGTCGGCGGCGCGATTCCGAAACTGCGCAAGGCCATTGATTCGGCCGGCAACCCGGTTGTCTCGGATGCGCTCGACGCGCTGCAGACCCGGCTGGCCAGCGCCGTGTAAGCTGCAAAGAAGACCCGGGCCCCGGCATCTTGACAGCGCCGGGGCCCGGGGATTTCTATTCGGGCACTTACTTGGGGGAAACTCCGGGATCAAAGAAGGCGATGAACGCCAACGCGCAGGCGATGGTCAGCGCACAGGGGATAAGAAAGATCGGGCGCCACTTGAATTTGCCGTCTTCCGTCTTGAAGTAGTCGAGAATCACACCGGTGAACTGGGTTCCAATGAAGTTCCCCAGTCCCAGTGTGACAATGAAGATCAGGCCTTGCGCCGAGGCCCGAACGTCCGGCGGGGCAACCTTGTCCACGAACATCTGTCCCGCGAAGAAGAAGAAGGTGTAGCCGATCCCGTGGAAGCCCAGCGAGGCGATGACCAGCCAGACGGGCCGCATCAGGGCGAAAATGACGTAACGCAACGGCCAGGCGACCACGCCCAGCACCAGCACCCACCGGATGCCGAAAGTCTTCATGCACAGCGGAAGGAGTACGGCCATGCCCACGATCTCCGCAATCTGCGCGATGGTCATGACGGCCGGGATATTCTTGTTCTTGACGCCCAAGTCTTCGAGGAACGGGGCCGTGGGCACGTAGTAGAACTGCAATTCGGTGGTCACGACGAAGGAGATGACGAGGAAGACCAGGAACATGGGGTCCTTCAGCATGCTGAGCGCACCGAGAAACGCCAGGGGATTGCCCGGGTGTTCCGGCGGCGGCGTGTGCGGCAGCGCAAAACAGAAGACACCCATGGCCAGCGAGAGCACGCCCGCGAGAAGCAGGCTGTCGGACACGTTTACCGGCTGTTTGCCCGTGCGGCGCCATACGGTGAGCCCCCACCCGGCAGCGATCCAGCCGATCGTACCCCACACGCGGATCATGCCTGCCTGGGCGTCGGGATCCGTCAAGTGGCCGAACATCACCGAATTCGTCAGGGCCATGGTGGGCGCATAGAGCAATGAATACACGCCCATGAGCACGAAGAGGCCCCAGAAGGCGCGTTGCCACGCCGCCCAAAGCAGCAGGACGCCGCCCACCAGGTGTACCGCCGCCAGGAAATACTCCGCGGCGACCCAGCGGTCAGCGATCTGTCCGCCAATGAATGGCGAGATAATGCAGGCAAGCCACAGGGTCGCGTAGATCCAACCCGTCTGCTTGCCGCTAAACTTCATGTTTCCGAGCAGATAGGCTGCCAGGACCGGCGCCCAGGCGCCCCAGATCGCGTACTCGAGGAACATCATCAGGCTCAATTGGCCGTACAGTATGGAACTCACAAGACTCTCCTTTCGCTAGACCCGCATCCGCGGAAACCACCCCGTCCGAAATGAAGTCAGTATCATATGGGTTCGTGTTCCGCCAATGCAAAAACGTCCGGTTTCGTGACAATGCCCGGCGGAAAACGCTATCATATTTCGATTACGGGTTTTCTCATTCCACAACGCCAAGGGAGTCGAAGTGTCCATGTGGGAGAAACTGAAGCAAGGCTGTCTGGTGAAGATTGCAGTGACCGTGGGCGGGGCGCTCCTCTTGATCGCGATGCTATTTTATGCCTACGTCGTCCTCCCCATGTGGGGGATGCCCTTTAATGCGCAGCGGCACGGCCGCCCGCCCCTCACGCCGGCCTGGGCTCTCGAGTGCTGGGTGTGGGAGGACGACGCCAATACCGCGGACTCCACCCTGGAACTCGTCAACGGCTATATCGAGAACGACTTCCCCGTGCGCACGGTCCTCATCGACAGCCCGTGGTCGACGCGCTACAACGACTTCCAGGTGGACACAAAGCGCTTTCCCGAACCGGCCAAGTTCTTCAAGGACTTGCAGGACCGCGGCATCCGGGTCGTGCTCTGGATGACCTGCATGGTCAACAGCAAGAGCGACGACACGGAAATCAGGGACTCGTCGGACTGGTTCCAGGAAGCGGCGGCAAAGGGCTATCTCGCCGGGGGAAACGAAGAGACGAAGTGGTGGAAAGGGAAAGGCGGCTTCATCGACTATACGAACCCGGAAGCCGTCGCGTGGTGGCGCGGCCTGCAACAGCAGGTCCTGGATTGGGGCGTCGACGGCTGGAAGCTGGACGGCACGGGAACGCTCTGCACCACGAAGGTCGGCCCGGTCCCCATTCCGTACAAGAAGACCCAGAGCGGATGGATGACCACACGCGGGTACATGGACCACTACTACCGCGACGAATACAGGTTTGGGCTGGAGAAGAATCCCGAGTTCGTGACGCTCGCCCGCTCGATTGACAGCCCCACCTGGTTCGCGCATCCCGAGGGGTTTGCGCCAATTGACGCCTCGCCCGTGAATTGGGTGGGCGACAACCGCCACACGTGGGACGACAAATCGCGCGGCCTCCAGCGCGCGATCTGGTGCATCCTCGAAAGTGCCAAGCTGGGCTACAACGTGGTGGGTTCGGACGTGGCCGGCTATCACGGCAGCAGCGAAATCCCCCCTGACATCTACATTCGCTGGGCGCAGTTCTCCACGTTTAACGGCCTCTTCCTGAATGGCGGGCACGGCGAACGCCGGATGTGGAAACGCACACCTCAGGAACTCGAAATCATCCGGAAGTTCTCCTGGCTCCACACGGAACTCGTCCCTTACATGTACACACACGTCGCCAATTGCCACGAAGGCGGCAAGCCCCTGATGCGGCCGCTCAAGGCAAAGTTCGAGTACCTCTTCGGCGACGATCTGCTGGTTGCGCCGTTCTACGCGCCGGGCGACCAGCGTGAAGTCACCCTGCCCGAGGGCCGCTGGCGCTATCTCTTCGACGACAAAGAAGTGATCGAAGGGCCGAAGACTTTCGTCAAAGTCGCGGGCCTCTCGGAGTATCCCGTGTTCGTGC
>CAILVY010000006.1 GCA_903837785.1 Candidatus Hydrogenedentota bacterium | reverse complement strand
GGAGCCAGGACGGGACGCGGGGTCAGCTCGAGCAGTTGTCGTCGGAGGACAAGCATGTCCGGCCGATTCACTTGGCGCGGAATTTTGGCCAGTCGGCGGCGGTGATTGCGGGGATGCGCCGGGCGAAGGGGGATTTTGTGCTGATGCTGGACGGGGATCTGCAGAATGATCCCTGTGACTTCCCGCGTTTTCTGGAGTTGTTGCAGGATCACGACTGTGTCTGCGGCTATCGCGCGGCGCGGCAGGACACCTGGGTGCGGAAGCTGTCGAGCCGGGTGGCGAACAAGGTCCGGAATGCGTTGCTGCATGACGGCATCCGGGATTCGGGCTGCGGTTCGAAGGGGTTCCGGAAGCGCTGCATCGAGCATCTGGTGGCCTTCAACGGGATGCACCGCTTCATTGCGGTGATTCTCCGCGCGGCGGGTTTTTCCATTGTGGAGTGTCCGGTCACACATCATCCCCGGCAGCATGGCCAGTCCAAGTATGGGATTGGGAACCGCTTGTGGCGGGGCATTTATGACCTCTTCGGCGTGGGCTGGCTTCGGAAGCGATTCGTGGCGCCCCGGGTGGAAGGGGAGGAGTAAGCCTTGTCCTCGCTCTGGGAACTCATCGGAATTGTGGGCGGCATTGTCTTTTTCGGCCGCTTCTACGTGCAGTGGTACGTTTCGGAACGGCTGAAGCGGAGCGTGGTTCCGCTGGCGTTCTGGTACATGAGCAGCGTGGGCGTGCTGCTGCTGCTTCCCTATGCGGTGTTCTGGAAGCAGTCGCCGGTGGGGGCGCTGAGCTATGCGTTCAATCTGGTCGTGTATGCGCGCAACCTGGTGCACATCTGGCGGGAGAAGGGGACGCTGACGCCGCGCCGGAACACGGGGATTCACGTGGCGGTGGCGCTGATCTCCGTGGTGGCCGTTGTGCTGGTGGCGTATACGTGGCTGAACGAATTTCACGATACGCGGAGCCATCCGCCGAAAGTGATGGCGCAGATGTGGCTTTTCATCGCGCTGGGAACCGTCGGCCAACTGCTGTTCGGATGCCGATTCCTGGTGCAGTGGGTGGCGACGGAGAAGGAGCGCAAGAGCGTGATCCCGGTGGCGTTCTGGCATCTCAGCGTGCTGGCCTCCGTGTTGCAGATCGTCTCGTACGTTCCGCGGCAGGAGTGGGTGTTCGCGCTGGGATTGCTGGCCACGTTGCCGGTCTATCTGCGGAATCTCTGGCTCATTTACCTCCACAAGGCGCCGGCGCCCGCCGGGGATTAGCCGCGTTATCCCTCCGGCCCCTCCGCGGCCTTCCCGCGGCCTTCCATTGACTACCCCGCCCCGGCGCGCTACGATGACTCCGCGCTGCCGGGAAGCGCGGCCGCGCACGGGAGGATCGACTATGTGGCGTTGGGTGCTTTCCATTCTGTTGTGCGTCTCCGCGTCCGCGTTCGCGGTTGATTTAAAGCCCCTGTCCGTGAAGGGGACGGAGATTGTGGACGCGGACGGGCAGGTCATGTTGATGCGCGGCATCAATTTCGGCTGCTGGCTGATCACCGAGCCGTGGATGAACGGATTGAGCGAGGGTTGGGAAGCCAGCCTGAAGCGTCTGGCCGGCGAGTCGGGCCTGGGGGAGGCCTATGAGAAGGCGCTGAAACGCACGGGGAAATTCGACGATGATGTGATGCATTTCGACAAGTACTTGGGGCGGCTGCTGGGGAACGTGAGCCTCTTTTCTTCCAAGCAGCGGGCGGAGGTGTTCTGGTCGAAAGTGGAGCAGGAAGCGCCGGTGGTGGATGAGCGCACGCTGGACGGGGTTTTCCGGAAGCGCTTCGGGGACGCGGGCGCGGCGGAGATCTGGAAGGCGTATCACGAGACGTGGTTCCGGGAAGACGATTTCAAGAAGGCGGCGGAACTCGGGTTCAATTTCGTGCGGGTGCCGTTCTGGTACCACTGGTTCGAGGACGACGCCGCGCCGTACACGTATCAGGAATATGGATTTCAGTGGCTGGACAAGGCCGTCGCCTGGGCGAAGAATAACGGGCTGTACGTGGCGCTGGATCAGCACGGTGCGCCGGGCGGCCAGAGTCCATGGGACCACACGGGGGAGATCAGCCGGGGAGAGCTGTTCAAGAACCCCGAGTATCAGCGGCGCACGTGTGCGCTGTGGAAGGCCATCGCGGACCGCTATAAGGACGAAGCGGCGGTGTTCATGTATGGCTGCCTGAACGAGCCGTTCAGCGCCCGGAACGTGGCGAATTGGACGGAGGTGCATGACGGCATTTACCGGGCGATCCGGTCGGTGGATGCGCGGCACATCGTGATGATGGAGGACGGATACAAGCTTGAGGCGAAGCCCTACGGCGTCAAGGGGTTCTTCCCGCTGCCTTCGGAGAAGGGGTGGAGCAACGTGGTGTACTCGTTCCACTTTTACGAGCAGGGGTCATTGGCGGCCCACGGGACGCGGCTGAACGAAGTCCTGCGGATTGCCACGATGGAACGGAAGCGTTGCGGGGTTCCCCTGTACATCGGGGAGTTCAACAGCATCGCGGATACGCCGGACAGCCTGCTTGCCCTGGGCATGTACATGGCGGCGTTCAACGAGCGCGGGATTCACTGGTCGCCGTGGGCGATGAAGATCACGGCCGCGCCGGAAAAGACACTGTGGGGCATCTATCAGTTCAACGGCGAGTGGAAGCCGGCGGACGTGTATCACGACAGCAAGGAGGCGATCCTGGCGAAGATCGCGCTGCTGTCGACGGATCATTTCGTGCTGCACGAGGCGCTTGCGGAGGCGTATCGGAGCGCGCTCAAAGGTCCCGTGGCCGCCGTTGTGAAGGAATAATCGAAGCGGCTGCACGCGGCTTCTTGTCTTTGGACGGCCCCGTCCCGGATACTGGCCGCTGTGTTCATCATCGTCCGTCAAGGAGAGTGCCATGAAGAACGTCGTCTGCTGCCTGGCCTGTCTGAGCGTGCTCATCGGCATTGCCGCGCCGGCCATTGGCCAGCCATCGGCCTTCGGCACGGCGGCGCCCGCGCCGAAGACGGAAGAGAAGGCGGCGGGGGAGGGGAAGCCGGAAGAGGCGCCAAAGACCCCCGAGGCCGTCTTTGAGAAGATGGAACTCAAGGAGCGCATCGCGCAACTGATGATCGTGACGTTGCAGGGGGAGACGGCGCCTTCGGGCGAGGACGTCAGTTTCATGAAGTCCTATCTTCCGGGCGGCGTCGTGGTGCGGCAGGCGATTGACGCGGACAGCGCCATGGGTTATGTGCGACTGATCCGCGAGTTCGAGCTGAACGCGAAGGCGCCCTTGCTGATTGGCGCCGACCTCTATGAACTGGCGCGGCGCGACCGGCGCGCGGCGAGCCTTTACGCGCAACTCCCGTCGCTGCTGTCCGTGGCGGCGACGCGCGACGCGGCCTGTGCGGGGCAGCTCGGCGGGGCGCTGGCAGACTTGTGCCGGAGCATCGGCTTCGATTTTCATCTCGGGCCGTCGCTCGAACTGGCGCCGAGCATCGCGGAAGCGCCGGGCACGCTGAACACGCTCGGGAGCGATCCCGTCTTCGCGGCGGCGGCCGGGCAGGCGATCTTTCAGGCTTTTGCCGACCGGGGCGTGATGGCCGTGCCGATGGGGTTTCCCGGCGGCGGCAACAACCGGTCGGAAGGGACGCCCGCGGTGCTGCTCACGCCGGCGCCCCGGCTTGCGGAATGCGATCTGATGCCGTATGCGAAAGTGATCGAAGGCGGAACAAAACTGATCCACGTCGGAAACACGCTGATGCCGACCCTGGACGCGAGAAGCCGGCCCGCGAGCCAATCCAAGGCGGTGATCACGGACCTGCTGCGGGTGAAGCTGCATTTTGACGGCCTGGCCGTTGCGGGGCCGATCGACAGCGAGGACGTAGTGAAGCACGCGGACGCGTCCGAGGCCGCCTTGCAGGCGCTGGAAGCCGGCGCGGACCTCTTGTACTGGAACGGCGCGGAGAGCACCGTGATGCGCGCGGTGGATCATCTGCTCCAGCTGGTGAAGACGGGCCGGTTGAACGAGGCGATCATCAACGAGGCGGCCAAGCGTGTTCTGAAATTCAAGTTTGAGTTGAGGGAGGCGACGAAGGATACGGTCAAGAACCGGCAGTGGGCCAGTGCCCTGGAAAAACGCGCGATGAACAAGGAGGCCTATCATATCGAGCGCCGGGCCATTACGATGGCGAAGAATGACGGGCAAGTGCTGCCGCTGGACAAGCATTCGGGGATGGTTGGGGTGGTTGGAACCATCGAGGTGGAGGCCTTCCGCGATGCCCTTCAGAAGTATGTTCCGCGGATTCCGGAGTTCCGGATCGTGACGGCGCAGAGCGTGGGCGACATCGAGGACTTCGAGATCGAGCGGATTACGAAGAACTACGGCGCGGTGAAGACGATGGTTTGCGTGTACACGGAAGCGCCGCGCGTCACCGGCCAGGTGCGGCTCCTGAGCGCGCTGAAGAAGGCCGGCATGAGGGTGGTGCTCGTGCGCCTTGGTTATCCCGCGCAACTGGACGAACTCGCGGAGGCGGACGCGATCGTGCTGGCGTATTGCGACAGCGTGACGTATGGAGAGACCCTGCGGGCGGTGGCGGACGTGCTGGGGGGGGCGGGTCCTATCCGTATCGACCTGCCGGCGAAGGAGATCGTGTTCAAGGCGGGCGAATCGCGGCGATTCGCCGCGGCGGAGGTTGTACGCACGCCCACTGGGTATTTGCCGGTTCAGGTCTCGGAGGCGTTTCCGGTGGGGCTGGGCCTGAATTACGATCCCGGGAAGGCCATCAAGAAGGCGACGTGGGAGTTCGGCGACAAGAAGAAATCAAAGGGCATGTCGGTGGAACACGCGTATGGAACGCCCGGCCTGTACGCAGCGAAACTGAGTGTCAAGGGCCAGAAGAAGGAGAGCGCTTCTCGCGAATTCAGAATCACTGTCGAACAGTGAGGACATCGCGAGACAGCGGACGCATAGGGGATGTGGTTGCGATGAACCAGGATCTCAATCAGGTTTTCTCGTTATTGGCGATGCAGGAGGGCAAGGCAACGCCGGCCCAATTGGCGGAGGCGGCCCGCCAGCATCCGGACGACCTGGGCAGGCATCTGGTGTCCGCGGGCACCCTGTCGGAGGCGGAGCGTGTGACGATTGAGATGCAGGCGCAGAGCCTGCTGAAGGAGCATGGCGGCGATCCCGCGGCGACGATCCAGTCCCTGGCGGCGAACATGCAGACGATGTCGTCGTCGATCTTCGCGGACGCGCATGCAACGCGCCCCACGGATCCGGAGGTCAAGGCGAAGCTGGACACGATGGGCGCGTCGTTGGCGCGTCCGGGCAGCGTGGTGCCGGCGGTGAAGGAACACGAGCAACGCTATACGCTGCTGAAAGAGTACAGCAAGGGGGGGATGGGCAAGATCCTGCTGGTGCGCGATGAACATCTGGGCCGGGACATCGCGCTGAAGCAACTGCTTCCGGATCGTCTTCCCGGCGGCACGCGGACGGGGGCGCCGACGGCTGAAATGCTGACAGTGCCCATCATCGCGCGCTTTCTGCAGGAGGCGCGGATCACGGGACAACTCGAGCATCCGAGCATTGTCCCGGTTTATGAGTTGGGGTATCGCGACGACGGCAGCCTGTATTACACGATGAAGTTTGTGCGGGGGCGCACGTTGCAGGACGTGCTGGAGGAGAAGGCGGGATTGCGCGAGCGCCTGCCGTTGCTGACGCATTTCCTCGACCTCTGCCAGGCCATTGCCTACGCCCATGACCGCGGCGTGATTCACCGCGACATCAAGCCGCTCAACGTGATGATCGGGGAGTTCGGCGAAACGGTGGTGATCGACTGGGGCATCGCAAAGCTGCGCGGCCATCAGGACATTCACGCGAACGACTTGAAGGAGAGCGTGCAGGTTCTGCGGATGGGCGATACGTCGGCGACGGCAAAAACTGTGTACGGCCAGACGATCGGGTCGCCGTATTACATGCCGCCGGAACAGGCGGAAGGCCGGACGGACGCGGTGGACGAGCGTTCGGACGTCTACGCGCTGGGCGCGGTGCTGTACACGATTCTGACGGGCCAGACGCCCTATTCGGGGAGCACGGTGCGCGAGTTCCTGAAGAAGGTGACGGAGTTCGCGCCCAGGCCGGTGCGCGAGCTGGAGCCGAATGCGCCGCCGGAACTGGCGGCGGTCTGTGCGAAGGCCATGGCGCGCGCGCAGGAGGAGCGGTATCCCTCGGCGAAGGAGCTGACGGCGGAGATCGAGAAGTATCTCGCGGGCGGTCTGGTGAGCGCGTACGAGTATCGTTTCTCGGAATTGCTGAAGCGCTTCATCCGGCGGCACCGGACGCTATTGAGCACGTCCGCGGTGGCGGCGGCGGCGTTGCTCGCGCTGGGCGTGTATTCCTACATCCGAGTGACGCAGGAACGGGATTACGCGGTCGTGCAGGAGAAGATCGCGGTGGACGAGCGGGGCAAGGCGGAGAAGGCGCGGGACGAGGCGGTGGAGGCGCGCGCTCAGGAGGCGGTGGCGCGCGAACGGGCGCAGCGCAAGCTGTACTTTGCGAACATCGGGCTGGCGCAACGATCGATCCAGGAGCGGCAGATGGCGCAGGCGCGGACACTGCTCGAGGAGTGCCCGGCGCCGTTCCGCAACTGGGAATGGGGCCATCTGGAGGCGTTGTGCAATGCCGATCTCATGACGTTGAAGGCGGGCGGGCGTTCCGTGGCGTTCGCCGGCGCGGGCGGCATTCTGACGGGGAGCGCCGCGGGCACGATCTCGCTGTACAACGCCGAGAACGGCGCGCTGGTGCGCACGTTTGTAGAGAAATGCGGCGCGGGGTATGCCGTGGCCTGTTCGGCGGACGGCGCGCGGGTGGCGGCCAGCGGGGAAAAGGCCGTGTCGGTCTGGAATTGTGAGACGGGGGAGGAACTGCTGCATTTCGAGGAAACGCAGGCGCCGCTGGCGCGCAATTTCGTGGCGCTGTCCGCGGACGGGCGCTATGTGGCGGCCTTGAACAGTGACAAGACCGCGCGCGTCTGGGAGGTCGGGAAAAGCGAAGCGCTGTTGAGCGTTCCGGTGAAGCAGGCGCAGGGATTTGGGCTGTGTTTTGCGCCGGCCAACGATCGCTTGCTCGTGCTCAAGGCCGAATTCGGCGGCGCCGGGTGGGTGCGCGGCTTCGAAGTGCTGGGCATTCCTTCGGGCGAGCCGATGGGCAAGGGTGAAGTGCGCGATCCCTTGTCGGTGCATGCGGCGGCCTTCAGCGCGGACGGCGCGCGGCTTGCGCTTGGCACAGACGAGGGGCTCCAGCTTTACGAGGTGAGCCCGTGGAAGCAGGGAAAGGAGTATCCGGCGCGATTCGGGCAGCCGGACACGCTGGCGTTCAGTCCGGACGGGACGTGGGTGGCCGGCGGCACGATCGACGGCACGGTCGCCCTGTGGAATGTTGCGACGGGCGAGACGGTCGAGGCGGTGAAGGCCCATCAGGATCAAGTGCGGGCGGTGGCGTTCAGCCACGACGGAAAGGTGATTGCGACGGCCAGTTTTGACCGCACGATCCGGCTGTGGTCGGCGCCGGGGCTGGAAGCGCGGCGGACCCTGCGGGGGCACGACAAGTCGCTCTTTGCGGTGGCATTCAACGGCGACGACACCCGTTTGGCCAGTGGCGGGTTTGATGGATGCACGCGCGTGTGGGATTTGCATTCCACGATGGAGAGCACGCCGTTGGAGGAGGTGGCATTCCATCCGGGCACGGGGCGGCTGGCGGGCGCGACGGGCAATCGCATCGGGGTGTGGGAGAGCCACAGTGGCCGGCCACTCCAATCCTTCGAGAGTCCGGAAAACAAGATTGTGGCATTGGGCTTTGACGGCCCGGGCGGTTTGCTCGTTTCCGTGGGACGCGGCCAGGGAGACACGGATCAGTTGCGCGCCTGGGACCTCGAGCGCGGCGCGGCCCAATGGAACGCGGCGGTGCCTGCGAGCAATCTGCCACCCGTCTTTGGCGGGTCTGTGGTGGGGGTACGCGGTGCGGCGGGCTGGACGTTCCGCGATGTTGCGAACGGAGAGGAACGCTGGAATCTCCCCGTGCCGGGGCAGGGGGCGTTTTCGCCGGATGGCGCCTGCTTTGCAGTGGCAGGGAAGGACCCCGCCTCCAAGGAGAAGTTCGCGGTGAAGGTGAGCCTCTGGAAATCATCGCAGCGCGAAGAACTCGGCAGCTTTACGCTGGACACGAACTATGGGGCCGGCATCAGCGTGGGCGTGCGGCTGGCCTTCTCCCCGGATGGCAAGCGGATCGGCGTGGGGACGCAATACAAGACGAGCGAGAGCGAATCCACGGGCATGATCCAGATCTGGAATGTGGCGGAAGGCGCCGCGGGGCCGTTGTTGAAGGGGCACAAGTCGCAGGTCTCGTGCGTGTTGTTCTCCGGCGACGGCACCACGCTGGCCACGGGCGGCGGTGACAGCATGATCATTCTGTGGGACTTGTCCACGGGCGCGGCGCGGCTGACGCTGAAAGGGCATGCCAACACGATCGTGGATTTGGCGTTCAGTCCGGACGGAAAACGATTGGCGTCCGCGAGTCAGGACGGGACTTTCAAGTTGTGGGACACGGAAGACGGGAGCGAGTTCCTGACGCTGCAAGCCTCGGCCGCCACTGCACGCGGGCAAGTGGTTATGCCGGCGCGCGTCGTGTTTTCGGGCGATGCGCGGCGCCTGGCCACCCTGACAAGTCCTCCGTATCCGCCGATGCTGCTCCACGCGTTCCCCTGGGCGGCAGAAGCGTATCCGGGCGGGCCGGAGGTTCCGTTTCAGGAACGGGTGGAAGCGGTGAAGCGGGCGTACTGGAGATAGTTCACGAAGGGTTGAAGAGGAGCGCGAACGATACACGGATGCTCCCGTTTTCGTGCACGGCCAATGCGGAGGCTTCCTGAATCGGCTTGACGGCATCGAGCCAGGGTTGCGCCGCCTGCTTGAAGGACTCGAGGTCCTTCCCGCGCACGACGCCGAGTTCGACGAAGGGGGTGGCGGCCTCCACGAGGGATTGCAGCGCGGGATAGGGTTGCAGGCGGACGAAGAGGTTGCCGGGTTCGGCCAGCGTATCGCTCAAGGGGGCTTTCGATAGCAAGTTCTCCGCGACACGGCGGCTGGAACTGAATAGCAGCGATCTTCCGTAGGGGGCCACGGCCGGTTCCATGGAGGGTCCGCCGATGAGCGGGAGGTACAGCGCGCCCGAAGCGGAGTCGTAGCGGGGATAGCTTTCCCACGGGGGTGTTCCCGGCGGCGGTGCAGGGATGGCCGCGATGAGCGCACGCACCTGGTCGGGGTCGGCGTCGCATGCCCCCACGATTTCCGGGACGGGGATCATCTCGTTCTGGTCCATGCCGACCCAACTCAGGCGCAGGCCCGGTCCCAGCAGGCCAAGCAGGGGCGCGGCGGCATTCATATTGGGGAGGCTGGCGAGCGGCGCGAGCAAGCCGTCCGGGAAGGTTGCCGGAAACGCCTTCTGCAGTCCGGTCCACAGTCCGGGAATCGATTCGCCCAGATCCGCGGCAATCGTGAGATAACCGGCGGGCGGCAGGGTCAGGGGGCGCGGGGCGGCCTTTCCGAGCACGCCTGCCAGGCGTTCGCGCCATGCGGGACGCAATGCCATTTGCGAATTGAGGCGCAGGGAGCCCGCGTCCATGCGCAGTTCGAACAATGCGGATTCAAGGACATCGCCGAGCGCGTCGTTCTCGCGGAAATTCACGCGCGCCGCGACCGCATCGCGGCCCAGTTCGCGTTCGGTCTTGCGCAGGGCGTCCGCCCCGATGGCCTGATCCCCGGCGAGGGTGAGCGCGTGGATGAGGGACTCGCGCGAGGGGCTCAGCAGGAGGACGCGCCCGCGGACGGCATAGAAAAGTCCCGCGCCCGGGAGCGCGCGGAGCCGCAGGCCACCGGCGTAATCGGCGTGGAGGCCAGGGACCACGTAGTGGCATTTCTCTATGAGGCAGCCAATCCGGCTCATGCGCGTGACGACGAGAGGATCGCCGAAGGTCTTCAGGTCATTGCCCGAGACGTGGCAGACGCCGTAGATGAGGTTGTTGAGTATCCATTCGGGGATGCCGAAGTTCGTGGCGAGTTGCGCGGGAACCTTGGCCAGCGGGGAGTCTTTGGGCGCGAGGGACCAGAGCGGCGACTGGGCGATGGCGGTGCGCTTGCCCATGGGGTCGCCGACATACACTTGATATCCCTGCTTTGCCGGAATGAGCTTGCCCATGGGCTGGCTGTCGCGGGTGGTCCAGGCGAGCCAGAGCAGGAGGAGGGCGGCGGCGGCCAGGACGATGCGCCGGATGCGGCTCTGCCGGCGTCCCATGCTCGTTACGCGGTTGTAGACGCGAACCACATCACTCATGGCTCGTTCCTCCGCTCAGTGAAATCGTCGTATATGCGCCTGATGCATGCGGCCCGGGAAAGGCGACGTGGACGGCGCGTTTCTTCGGCTCGAAGAGAACGCTGTGCCGGGTCTGCGGATTGTGAATCTGCGCCAGGCCCTCGCGCCCGGTTTCCTCGTCGCCCAGCACGCGCTTGGCCTCTTTCTGGCCGATGATTCGTTCATTCTCCAGCAGGGCCGCGGCGCGGGCATAGCGCATTTTGCTATGGGGATCCGTGGTTACGGCCGCCGGATCCGAAGCCAGGAGCAGCCCGTTCACCGGTTCGCGGACGGCCACCTGATCGCCGAATTCGAGCACCCAGGCGCGCGGCGTCTGTTCGAGCGGCGGCGGGGGGGCGGGCTTTCCGTTCTTGCGTCCGTTCTTTGCCGCGGGCGCCGCGGGCGGCGGCGCCTGGAGTTCGTAGCCGGCGATGAGTACATGGCAGCCGCGCAGATGCGTCTGGGCGCGCAGCGCCTCGAGGGCTTGTGCGGGCCGGTCCACGCTTTGCAGGAGGTCGCGCAAAAGGATTTCCGGGGGGGCGCCCTTGATGTCCGGCGCGGGCGGCCCGGGCAGGAGTTCGAGGCAGAGCACGAGGCCTGCGTCGTTCATGCCGGTGAAGACGCCCTCGTTCCATCCGAAGCCCACCTGCACGAAGGCATGGCCTTCGTCGGGATGCACCTCGGTGACGATGGGGAGTTCATCGTCTGCCCAGTCCAGATTGCGTCCGATCAGCAGTCCGTCGGCGCCCGCGCGGTCGCCCGTGGCGGCGAAGATCGTGCAGAGGGTCGACTGGAAGATGGGGGCCTTGTCGTCGAGCACGGCGATGCGGCCGGCGTTTTGCAGGAGCCATATGGCGTCGAAGGGCAATTCGGCGCCGTCCGCCAGGCCTTCCATCTCGCGGACGGCCTGATCGGAGACGCCTTCGAGCAAGGGCCGCGCAGCCATGGCCATGATGGGCAGGGCGAGGGGCCGGGCATCCAGGAACTTCGGCCAGTAGGCCCAACCGCCGGTTTTCGGCAGCCACGCGCCGCTTTCGACGGGGTCGTTCACGCGGCGCTGATAACGCGCGCGGATGTCATCGCCGAAGGCTTTGCCCCGCTGCACGCCGAGGGCATAGGGCGACCCGCGGAGTTTCAGGTGGAGGCCGCCTTCGATCTGTTCCGGCGTGGCATTGTCCACGACGGGCGCGGCGGCGGGTGTGCCCTTTGACATGAGCTTGCCGAATTCGCGATAGAACCAGTCTTCCATGGCTGGGCCGAAGAAGTTCATCGAGGACTCGTAGTTGACGTGGGCGTAGAACTTGCGCGGGATGAAGTACATGAGGTAATCGTTGGAGAGGCCCACGGAGAACTGCGCGGCGTAACCCCGGGCGAGGGCTTGCTCACGGAGGCTGAGGGCCAGCTCGACGCAGGCTTCGCCGGGGAAGAAGGCCACGAAGAGGTCGTTGATCTCGAGGGTCTGCAGAGTGGTGCTGCGGGGCTGGAACTGGCCGGCCATCGTGCGGGGGAGTTCCGGCGTGGCGGCGCTGAAACGCAGCTTGGCGTCGCCGCAGGCGATGGTCTTCATGATCTCCTTTGCCCGCTGCGCGAGGAGCCGGCCCACGGATTCCGTCCGCTCCCATTCATCCTTGTTCTGGGGGTTGGCGATGGTTTGATTTCCCTCGGCGCCGTTGAGGAAGAAGGGGACGGCGCCCGGCGCGCAGACTTTCTCCATCTCGTCGTAGTAGAAGCCGGGGTAGTCGCAGGAATAGGAATATTCGTCGGAATGCGGGACGGAGGTGGGGTGGGCGGCGAAATTCGTCAGCACGGCGATGGGATTGCCGTCCGCGTCCGTCACGAGCAGGACGCCGATCTGCGGGTCGATGGGTCCGCCCGGATAACGCCGGTTCGAGGACAGGTTGTTTTGGACTCCCGTGCCGTAGCCGATGGCTGCGCGCTTCCGGCCCTCGCAGGCGGCGTTCATGGCCTTGACGATGCCCTGGGCCGTGGCCTCGAGGACTTCCGGCATGAAGCGCCCGGACACGGCGCGGAGCGGCAGGGTTTTGCACATGGCGCCCTGGCCACTATGGGTGTGAGTGGCGCAGAGGATGATGTTCTCCTTGGGCACGGCCTGGGGCGCCAGTTCGAGGACGCGCTCGCGCAGTTCCTGGTTGATCATGACGAGATCGAGGCTCACGAGGAAGAGGCGGGTGGTTCCGTCGTCGAGATAGAGGGCGTGCGCCCACAGCGGGTCATGGACCGCGACCGCGCCGCGCCCCATGCGGTCGCCATAGCCGTTCATGGGGGCGCCGAGGGGTCCGGTGATCTCCACTTTGGCCGCGCCGGCCTCGAGGGCGGGCGCGGGCATGGCGCTGCACCACAGCAGCAGGAAGATGCTACCCGCGAGCGCGAGGGGGGAGGCGGAGCGCATCATCGTTGTCAACGTGCGAGACTTGGGCTTCATGATTCGGGTTATTCGCCTGTGAATTGAGGGGGACGTTTCTCGAGGAAGGCCGCAATGCCTTCGGCCGCGTCTTTGCTCCTGGCCGCGGCTTCGAAGCCGGCCTTCTCCAGGGCGGCGCCCTGATCGGGGTGCAGTGCGCGCTCGCGGAGCACGCGCAAGGTTTCACGCATGGCGGCTGCGGGCTTGGCGGCGAGGGTTGCGGCCAGTTTCTTCGCGGCTTCGAGCAGATCCTCGGGGGCCGTGACCGCCGAAACGAGGCCCGCCTGCAGCGCTTCTTCCGCGGCGATGTTTCGCGCGGTCATGAGCCAGTCATGGGCGCGGGCATCACCAATCAGCCTCGGGAGCCGGTGCATGCCGCCCCAGCCGGGGATGATGCCGAGATTGATTTCGGGCTGGCCGAATACGGCCTGGCTCGACGCGATGCGGAGGTGGCAGGCGAGCGTCAGTTCGCAGCCGCCGCCCAGCGCCATGCCGTTCACCGCGGCCACGACCGGTTTCGTGCAGTCCGCGATGACATTCATCGTCTTGAGGCCTTCAGCCAGGAGGCGGCCTTCGGCCATGGGATTGTCCAGTTGTCCGTGAATGGTGGGGATATCCGCGCCCGCGGCAAAGAAGCGGCCCGCGCCGCCCGTAATGATAATGACGCGGAGGGCGGGATTTGCCTCGGCCTCCTGCACCGCCTGGCGCAGTTCGCGCAACAAGTCAATGGACAACGCATTCGCCTTGGGGCGATTCAGGGTGATGAGGACATACTGCTCCGCCGCTTCGACAATCAGATTCTCGTAGGCCATGGAACGTTCCTCCTGCCGTGGTTTTGCCTTGTGCCCGGAAAGTGTAGCACGTTCGGAACGGACAAGGAAACGGGAGGCGGAAGTCATGCAGCGGCCGCGCTTCGACAGGGAACCGGGAAGGGGGGATGGCCTGCGCCGGACAGGCGCCCACGGGTATTGTATTTTGCGGGTATTTGCAGTATAAGTATTTAGACGGGATTCATATATCTTACTGGCAACAAGGGTTTCACTGGTGGGCTGAGTCGCCGTTTCAACCTGGGGAAGGGGATGTCAAAGATGAGAGGCTTCCGGTCGAGATTATCATCGGTTCTGGCATTGGGCGGGTGCACTTTGTTTGCGATGCTGGCCGGCGCGGCGCTGATTCAGTGGCACTCCGCGGACACGGACACGGATGGCAAGATTTCATTGAGCGAACTGCTCCGGGTGATTCAGCTCTACAACAGTTGCGGCTATCAGGAGTCCGCCGGCAGCGAAGACGGCTTTGCCCCGGTGCCGTGTACGATTGGGGAGGGGGAGGGCGAAGGCGAGGGTGAGACAGTCCTGTTGCCGGGGGATGTGCCATTGGAGCTCCAGTGGATATCGGCGGGTTCATTCACGATGGGCAGCCCCAGCACCGAGTTCGGCAGGGATAGTGATGAAACGGAACACGCGGTTACGCTCAGCCAGGGGTTCTGGATGGGCAAAGTGGAAGTCACCCAAGCCCAGTGGCAAGCCGTGATGGGCATCAATCCCTCCGTCTATGGCGGCAATCCGAACCGTCCCGTTGAGAATGTCTCGTGGAACGATTGCCAGTCGTTCCTGACCGCGATAAACGCATTGGGCCTTGGAAGTTTCCGCCTGCCAACGGAAGCGGAGTGGGAATATGCCTGTCGCGCCAGCACTGCGACGCGGTATTACTGGGGGGAGGATCCGCTCAACGGGGAGATTGATTTCTACGCCTGGTTTGGAGAGAACAGCGGCGCCACGCCGCACGAAGTGGGCAGCAAACTGGCCAATCTCTGGGGGCTATTCGACATGAGCGGGAACGTCTGGGAATGGACTGCAGACCGCTACGGAGACTATCCGAGTGGCCCGGTCACCGACCCGACGGGGCCGGCCTCAGGTTCGTATCGGGCCATCCGCGGCGCCAGTTGGAAGAACACGAGCTACTACTGCCGTTCTGCCGGGCGCTTTCACGTCAGTCCCAGCTATCACGATGGCTTGCTCGGCTTTCGTCTCGTCCGGTAGCCGCCGAAAGCGGTTGCGCCTACGCAAGGGGTTTTGCGGGGACGCCGGCCACAACCACGCCCGGCTGATCGATGTCCTTTACGACACAGGCCTGGGCGCCTGTGACGACATTGGGCGCGATGCGGACCTTTTCCCGCACGACGGTTCCGGTGCCGAGAGAGACGTTCTCGCCCAGATACACATTGCCGGAGATACTGACGCCCGGATTGGCGGTGACGTAGTTGCCGAGCACGGCGTCATGCCCGACAGTGCAGTTCAGGTTCAGGATCACATAATCGCCGATGCGGACGTTGGTGGTGATGACGCAGCCCGGTGTGATTACACCGCCCCGCCCGATGATACACTCAGGGTCTTGGATCAATGCGCGCGGATGCACCGCCGTGGGCGCGGGCGCCAAGCCGCTGCTGAGGGCACGCTCGACAAGGATGTGCTTGGCCTTCGGCGCCCCCACGCCGACGATGAATTCCGTGTAATCAACCGGGCCGTCGGCATCGCGGATTCCCGAGAAGATCCAGTTCTTGATGACGGGAACCGTCTTCCCGCCCAGGGCGATGGCCTGAACATCGGTGGTGTCATCGACAAATGCCACGCGCGCGCCGGGCTGCGCGGCCAAGAGATGCCAATAGGCCTCGCGGGCAAATCCGCCCGCGCCGAGAATTACGATGCCTGTGCTCATGCCTGTGTCCATTCTTCCTTACGGTTTCGGCGCACCTGGCGCACGGCGTTTACGCTTGTACGACGCCTCAACTATTGCGTGTGATGCGATCGCGGACGATATACTTGGGAATCTGGCGAAGGGCCAGAAAGGAACGGATGGAGAATTCTCCGACGATGCAGAGGGCGGAGAAGAGGAAGAGGAAGAAGATCGTGAGGACGTTGAGGACGAGGCCGGTGCTGACGGTGTTGAGGACGCGGAAGGGGGTGAAGTAGCCGGCGGCGACGCGCAGGGAGAAGAGGGCGGCGAGCAGGGCGGCGAAGAGGGCCATGTACTGGAAGAGGCGCTCGCTGAGGCCGACAATGTGCTCCATCTGATAATTCCAGAGCTTGGTGAAGGTCCATCCGGACTTGCCGTGGGGCCGGGGGTAGTGCCGCACGGGGACTTCGGCGCAGCGTTGGGCTTTGGCGATAACGGTGACCGGGTTGAAGACGTGCATGGGCCCGAGATCGAAGGCGCGAATGAGCTTGGCGTTGTAGAGCTTGAAGGTGCAGCCGAAATCGCGGAAGGTCGTGTTGGACGCCTTGCGCATGATCATGTTGGCGATCTTCGAGGGAACGATGCGGCGGAGCGAATCTTTGCGGTCTTTTCGGAAGCCGCTGACGACGTCATTGCCTTTGTCGTACTCGGCCAGGAGCGCGCCCAGGTCCGCGGGGTCGAGTTGGAGGTCGCTGTCCATCGAGAGCACGATGCTGCCGCGGGCTTCGGCGAGTCCGGCAGTGATGGCGGCGGCCTGGCCGGCGTTCTTGAACAAATCAAGGATGGCGGAGACATGGGGGTCTTTGTCGTAGATGGCCTTCAGTTTTTCGAAGGTGCCGTCGGTGCTGCCGTCGTTGACGAAGATGATTTCGTAGGGGCGTCCGGTGGCCTCGAGCGCCTGGGAGAGTCCGGCGTGGAACTTCTCGATGGTCTTCTCTTCGAAGTAGCAGGTGATGACGGCGGAGATTTCCGGCGCTGTTCCGGGCATGCGCTCAGCCATGGGGTGATTCTTTCAGGAGGGCGTGCAACTCGCGAACGATCGTGCACAGGGTGGCTGCCGCGTCGTCCGCGAGGTTGCCGTAGAGGGGCAGGCAAAGCACCTGCGAGGCGACGCGCTCGGCGACGGGCAGGTTCTCCGGGCGGGCGGAGGGAAGCGCGGCGTAGCAGGGGAAATGGCTGCAGAGGGGATAGAAGTATTTCCGGCTGTTGATGTTGAAGCGTTTCAGGGCGGCGTGGAGTTCGTCCCGGGATGCGCCATACTTCGCTTCATCGACGAGCATGGGGAAATAGGCGTAGTTCGGTTCCACGTCCGGCGGTGTCTTGGCGAGTGTGATGCCGGGCAGGCCGCTCAGTCCGTCGCGGTAGATCTGCGTGAGTTTCGCGCGGCGCGCGATCTCGGCATCAACCATGTCCAATTGGAGCAGGCCGAAGGCGGCCTGAAACTCGTTCATCTTTCCATTAATCCCGGGGGCGATCACGGTTTCTTCGTTCGCGATGCCGAAGTTCTTCAGGAAATTGATGCGGGTGCGCAGTTGATCGGAGCGCGAGACGAGGGCTCCGCCTTCGATGGAGGTGAAGAGCTTTGTTGCGTGGAAACTGAGCATGGAGAGGTCGCCGTGCTCCGTGATGGAGCGGCCCTTGTATCGGACGCCGAAGGCGTGCGCCGCGTCATAGATCACCTGGAGTCCGTGGCGGTCCGCGATGGCCTGGATGGCCTCGACGTCGCACGGGGTGCCGAAGACATGGACGGGCAGGATGGCGCGGGTTTCGGGGCGTATATGCTGCTCGATGCCCTTGGGATCGAGGTTGTAGGTCACGGGGTCGATATCGCAGAAGACCGGGCGGATGTTGTTCCACCAGAGGACATGGGGGGTGGCGGGGAAGGTGAAGGGGGTGGTGATGACTTCGCCGCTGTTGATGCGGAGGGCCTGGAGTGCGACGAGCAGGGCCAGGGCGCCATTGCAGAAGAGGTTGATGTGTTCGACCTTGAGCTGCGCGGCGAGCCGCCGTTCGAATTCCTGATGGAACTGGCCGTCATTCGTCAGCCACTTTCGGTCCCAGATCTTCTCGAGCATCCGGTGATAGTCGCCAAGGTCGGGCATGTTCGGCTGGGTGACAAAGACCGGTTGCGGCAAGGCGAGGCGTTGGACCAGTGTATCGACGGCGCCGGCGTCCCAATTCATGTCTCAGATCACCTCTCCGGCCGCCCGTGCAAAGCGGCCACTTCTCCCACTTTCGCCATACTAGCACCTGGGGACCGGGTGATCAAACATGGTTGACCGCGCTTTGGCTTTCCGTTAGAGTCTCGGGCTGACTGCAACCTGTGAGGTGCGGAAATGGAAACCAGGCGCGGATATCGTCTGCTGGTGTTTTACAGCGCGTTTGCCTGTCTCATGTTCGAACTGGTGATCGCGCGTTTGGCGGATTTTCATCTGGGTTCGCGCAACAGTTTCCTGGCGCTTCCCATTACCTTCTTCGGGCTGGCGCTGGGGAGCCTCCATGTGCATTATCGCCGGCGCATTGTGGAGCGCTTCGACGTCCGGCGGAATCTCCTTTCGCTGACGGCGGTGTCGTTCGTCACGCTCCTCGTGATGTACGTGCTTTTTGCCCGGTACATGCCGGTGGTTTCCGCGGATGCCTACGGCAAGTACCTGGGCCTGGTGCTCTGGAAAACCATCCTCTTCATCATTGCGTTCATCGTGCCGTTCTACGTGTTCGGCCGCATTCTGACGGTTTGTTATCATCTTTGCCGGGACAACATCGGACCGATCTACAGCGCGGACTTTTTCGGGGCGGCGCTTGGGTGCTTCCTCACGCCGCTGTTGTTCCATTTCATCAGCCTGCCGGAAATCGTGACCGTGCTGATGGGGATCATCGGCGTGGTCCTGATTGGGTGCTTTCACCGCACGTGGCGGCGCACGGGGGTGGCTGCGTGCCTGCTGCTGCTCGCGCTGGCGGGGATTCACGCGGTGGTGAACCGGGTGGAGCACGGCATGCGCTTTGGGGAGTTGGGCGAGACGGAGAAGGGGCCGGTGCAGCGGGAAGTGGCCAGTCGCTGGAACGAGTTTTCGCGGGTGCAGCTCGTGCACTACGAGTACAAGAACCCCGCGGGCAACCACTACATGATTGTGCACGACAACGGCCGGAGCTTTGTCCATGTTGTTCCCTACGTGCCGGGGGTGGAGAAGAAGCCTTCGGCCATCGACGCCATGGAATTGCCGTTCATCCTCGGCAGGAAGACCGATGACATCCTGGTGATGTTCGCGGGCTGCGGGGCAGAGATGATCCAGTTCAATGAGTATGCCGGGGGCAAGTCGAACATCACGGGGGTGGAGATCAACGGGTTGTGCCGGGACATCGCGCGGGACGAGCCGGAACTGAAGGACTACCGGCTTGCGGAGTTCTACGGCCTGCCGAACATCGATCTGCGCATCGAGGAAGGCCGGAGTTTTCTGATGCGCAACACGAAGAAGTACGACGTCATCTTCGTCGGTTCGAGCGCCTCGCTTTCGCTCGCGGTCACGGGGCACACACGGAAGTTTCTGTACACGGTGGAGGCCTTCAACCTCTATCTGGACGCCCTCAAGCCCGGCGGCATGCTGATCTTCGATCATCAGCCGGTCTACAAGAATCTGGACACGCTGAAGACGGTCTTTATGCAGCGGGGCCTCCCGGACTTTCCCGGTTCGGTCATGTTGCTCAACTCGATGTTCGGCCGGTATCACACCGGGAGTCCGGACGTCGCCGTGTCGCCCGATCCTTACACTCAAGTGGAGGTTGGCAGGCTGCTGGCCTTCAAGGGGCCCTCCGCCAAGCAATTGCGGTACTTGCCGTTCCGCGCGAATGAGGCCAGGGATCCGATCGTCCGGGAGGTGAGCGCCCCGCTCGACCCGGCGGCGCCGCAAGTGGTGGATGATCGCCCGTACGTGCTGGAATTGGATTTGAAGCATTACTCGCTCTGGCCCAATGCGGCGCAGCTCAACAACGAGACGTACTACGTAAGCTGGATCAAATTGACCACGCTGGTCCTGCTGTGTGGCACGGCGGCCCTGTTCATCGCCCTGGCGAACTTGTCCCGCACGCGGCGGCTGCCGCCGTCGATTCTGATTTATCTGCTTCTGACGGGCTTCTGCTACATGCTGGTCGAGGTGGCGTACATTGCGAAACTGGAGCTTTTCCTGCAGAACCCGCTGGCGAGCATGGCGAGCGTGGTGAGCATCTTCCTGCTGACGAGCGGCTGGGGCAGCCTGACGTTTGAGAGCGTGGCGGGCCGTTTGGGGATGCGGGTCTTCCCCTTCCTGGTGGCCCTGCTGACTGCCTGCTCGGTTGCCGTCCTGGAGCTGATGGGACAGCATCTGCTCGGCCTGCCCATGCCGCTGAAGCTGCTGGTCGCGGCTGCGGCCATTACGCCGGTCGGGGTTGGCCTGGGCATGTTCTATCCGTACGCGGTGCGCTGCCTGGTCCGGCATGAGCACGAAAACGCGGTGGCGGTCACGTACGGGATTAGCACGCTGTCCTCGGTCATCGGCGCCACGTATGCCATGACCTTCATGCTGAACACCGGCTTCAACGCGCTGCTCTTCCAGGCGGCGGCGGGCTATTTCCTGCTGGGCGTGCTCGTGGTGGCATACAGCCTGCTGGCGCGGAAGAATCTGTTCGCCTGATCGGGCGCCGTCTGGCGCATCGGGTTTTGCGGGCTTGCGCGGCCGTGCTACTATGCGGGGATGAAGAATTCGGCGTGGTTTATCGCCGGAGGCGCGGCCCTCGCGGTGGCGTTTCTGGTGCAGAGTCCGTACATGGCCTTTGCCCTGTACACGTTTCTGCTCCTGGTGGCGGTCGCCCATTTTTCGTCGCTGGCCTGGCTATCCGGGCTTGATTGTGAACGGACGATCAGCCAGACGATGGTGCAGCAGGGGGATGACGTCGAGGTCGAGGTCAAAGTGACGAATGCGCGGGGCTGGCCGATCCCGTGGATCTTCTTCGAGGACTATCATCCCGCGGATTTCCCGCGCCGGGGGGAGAGCCAGCGGCTGGCGATTCTCATGCCGGGCCGTTCCATCACGATGAAGTACACGTTGACGTGCCCGCGCCGCGGGTATCACCGCGTGGGGCCGATCCTGATGGAGTCCGGCGACCTGTTCGGGCTGCAGAAACGGTTTCGGACGGGCGAGCGGCAGGACTACGTGTCGGTGCTGCCGACGGTCGCGTACATCGAGACGTTCAATATCGCGTCGAAACGGCCGCAGGGCCCGGTGCGGATTTCCAACCGCGTCTACGCCGACCCGACGCGCATCAGCAACATCCGGCAATACATTCCGGGCGACCCGCTGAACACGATTCACTGGAAGGCCACGGCACGCACGGGCGTGCTGCACGTCAAGACGCACGAGCCTTCGAGTGTTCAGGGGGGCACGCTCATCCTCGACTTGCACGAGGAGAGTTATGTGCCGGAATCCAAGCAGGAGCGGATGGAGCTGGCGATCACCACCACGGCGTCGATTGCGTATCTCCTGCAGATGTCGGGGGAGCAGGTGGGGATGATTACGAATGCGCGCGATGCCGCCGAGGTCGCGCGCTATGAGGTCGAGCAGCGCGAGTCGCTGATGCGGCGCGAAATGGATGCGAGCGTGGAAGAAGAGGAGGCCTCGACGCGGATCAGCCCGTTGTCTGTGGCAACTGTGCGCAGCCCGATCCAGGCGATGAAGGTTGCGGAGAACCTGGCGAGGGTGCTGCCGGGCCGGGGGCTGGATGCGGAACGACTGATTCTGTCCGAATTCCGGCGCCTGCCCCGGGATGCGGCGCTGCTTCCGGTGGTGCCCATCGTCACGGACAGCCTGGCGATGACGCTGGCCTCCATGAAGGAGAACGGATTCAACGTCACGGTTTTTCTGATTAAGCACCAGAAGGCGTACGAGGATGCCGCGGCACTGCTCGCGGCGCATGATATCCACGTATTTCACATCGAGCACGAACGGAATCTGCACGAGATTTCGCCGGCGAGGATCGGAACCTGAGAGCATAGCGAACGGGAATGTGTCCGCAGCCCTATCAGCCTGATTATCGGCCCCCGGAGGATCCGGGGGAGCGCACGGACTTTCAGTCGCTGCTGGCGGCGCCCGTGCCGCCGCCCGAAATGCCCGTGTTCACCCCCGGGGCCGGGCCCAAGAGCCGTCCGCCGCTGCCCACGGACTTTCAATCGCTCACGGCGAAAGACGTGCAGCGGCGGCCGCAGGTGCCGCCGCGGACGGCCACGGACTGGATCATCGACGCGCTCACGCCGTTCCTCATCTTCGTCATCGTGTTCTCGGTTATCTTCTTTCTGCTCGACGTCCGGTACATCTACACGGAGGTGAATGACCTGGGGCTGCGCTGGGTGGCTTTCTGTTTCATCATTGGCGTGGTGGCGCTCAACCGGGTCATCGCCCGGGACGGGTCGGAAGAATCGATGCTGTACATGGTGGGGCTGGCCGGGGCGATCGGGCTCTACACGTTCATGGCCACGGGGGCCTATGACATGGGTTCGGTGAGCCGGAACTTCATGAACAACAACCCGTATCTGGCCACGGCCTTCAACATGGTGATCGTGATCTTCATCTGGTGGCTCACGAACCGGCTGACCCACGAGTGCTGCGTGGATGAGAACCGGTCGGCGGGCGATGTGGGCATCCTGACCGGCACGGCGCGCCGCTTTCAGTCGAGCATGCGGCGCGAAGCGGCCGTGAAGAAGCCGGCGGCCAAGCGCGAGAAATCGCCGGCCATCACGCCGATGTATGTCCTGGAGGCCTTTGATCCGATGGAAGGCTATCAGCCGAAAGAGAAGCCGTCTGTGGCTTCGGAGTTGTCGCTAGCCGACCGGCTGGCGGGAAGGCACCCGGGCATCTCGATCTTCTACTTCTCCGTGCCGGTCATGTTCATCTTCGCGGTGGGCTTGCGGGTGGTGCAGCATGGCGGCCCCACGATGGTGCTCGCGGGCGAGTTGTACATGGGCGTGTACACGGTTTCGGCCTTGATGCTGCTCATGCTGACGAGCCTTGGCGGCCTGCGCGAGTACTTCCGGTCGCGGCGCGTGGCGATGCCGGGCGGGATTGGCGTGTTCTGGCTGGGCCTGGGAACGGCGATGATCGCGGTGGTGCTGACTGCGGCGACGCAATTGCCCCGGCCGTCGCCCCCGCCCATGGCCTATGTGGATGAGCACAAGACGGACTACTGGAGCCGGACGTCCACGTTCAAGCTTTCGCAGGTCTCCGCCACGCCGGTCGAGATTCTGCAGCAGTCGCAGTTCATGGATCGCGTGGGCAAGGGGGTGCTCATCATGCTTGGGCTGTTCATGGCCTATGCCGCGCTGAAGGGGCTGGGCGCGCTCGCGGCCCGCGTCGTGGCGCAGCATCATCGGTACCCCCGCATCGTGGTGGCTTTCTTCCGGTTCGTCGAGCGGCTCGTGACCGCGTGGCAGCGTCGGCCGGCGCTGCCCAAGCGCGCGCCGCGCCGCCGGGTGCAACGCGATATCGCGACGAGCGCGAGATACAGGAATTCGATGGGACAACCAGAACTGGCGCGGCAGATGAACGTGGACGGCCATGTCGAATATGCCTATCAGGCGCTGTGCGCGCTGGCCTACGATCTCGGGGTGCCGCGCGGGACCGGCCAGACGCCCTACGAGTTCATCGAGTCGTTCCCGGTGGAGTTGGAAGGCTTGCGGGAAGAGGCGCTGGAACTCACCCGGCTCTATGTCCTCTCCGCGTATTCTCCGGAGCGCATGAACGAGGCGGCGCTCGATCGCCTGCGCAAGTTCTGGACGCTTTACGATCGCATCCGGAACCGGGTTCTCGTTTGAGAAGGAGGACGCCGCTTCTACGGGAGAGGCGCTGAGATGAAGAGTTCTGGAGCGGTCAAAAGCGGATAGTTTCTTGAATTCTGCGCGCGTTTATGCTATCCCAAAGCAGTTCTGTGGCAAGAAAACCAACGCTGAACCCGCCGGATCGGGCGTGTTCTTTTGTTTCTCCGATCGGGGCATTGGCTGGGATGTCCGTGGTCTGGATGGGGGCGGGCGAAATCGGACACGCGGCGTTCTCAAGGCGACGAGTACATATCGGGGAGTTTCATGAGCATTCATCCGACAGCCGTTATTCATCCCACGGCGGAGCTGGCCTCCGGCGTGGAAGTGCATCCTTTTTCCATTGTAGAGGCGAACGTTGTTCTGGGCGAAGGCACGGTGATCGGCCCGCATTGCGTCGTAGGGGCAGGGTCAGTCTTGGGCAAAGGCAATCGCACGTTCAGCGGCGCGCAACTCGGCGTGTTGCCGCAGGATTTGAAGCACAAGAAGGGCGCCTTCGGGAAGACCTGCATCGGCGACGGCAATGTGTTTCGCGAGTTCGTGACGATCAGTTCGAGCACGGATTACGGCGACGGGGACGAAAACAAGGTCACGAAGATCGGGAACAACTGCCTGTTCATGGCGTGCTCGCACGTCGGGCATGACTGCGTGCTGGGCAACGGCGTCATCATGGCGAACAGCGCGGCACTGGCCGGCCATGTGACGGTGCAGGACAAGGCGAGCATCGGCGGGCTGACCGGCGTGCATCAGTTTTGCACGGTGGGGCGGATGTCGTTCCTCGGGGCGATGTCGCGCGTCGGGCAGGATGCCCTGCCCTACATGATCATCGCGGGACAGCCCACGGTGTGTCATGGGCCGAACGTGGTGGGATTGGAGCGGAGCGGGATGAGCAAAGAAGCCATCGGCCGCATCCGCAAGATGTACAAGTTGCTGTACCGGTCTCATCTGAACACGACGCAGGCCATGGAGGCCATTGAAGCACAGGTGGAGGATTCGGAGGAGCGGCGCGTGATCCTGGATTTTGTCCGCCAATCGAGCCGGGGTATCCTCTAGGCCACTCCGGAATGCCGGGCCGGGTTCCCGGTGTTGCAGTATGGGTTGTATGCTGCCTTGACCGGAACGGCGCGGCAGGCATGGATGAGCGGGTGTCTGGGTGTTTGGCGTGGGATGTCGACTGGACGTCCATGTTGCCAGAAGACGCCACGCATAACGGGATTCGCCGGCATGCAGTCCGGCGCCCGATCGGCATTTCAAAAGGATTTCTCATGAAACCAATTCGGACGGCCGTGGCGGGTGTGGGCCATCTCGGCTATCATCATGCACGGAATTATGCGGCCCTGCCGGGGGTGGAACTGGCCGGGGTGGCCGACTTGGACGAGGCGAAGCGTTCGAAGGCGGCGGCCGATTTCGGTGTGCCGGGGGTGGCGACGGCGCGGGAGCTGATCGCGTTGGGCGTGGACGCGGTGTCCGTGGTGACGCCGTCGATCACGCATCACGACGTGGTTCTGGAACTGCTGGAAGCGGGCGTGCATGTGCTTGTGGAGAAGCCGATGGCGCCGACTCTCGAGGAGTCGGAGCGGATGGTGGCGGCCGCCCGGGAAAAGGGCTTGTTGCTGCAGGTGGGGCACATCGAGCGCTTCAACGGGGCGGTCATGGCCGTGCTGGAGCGATTCAGGGAACCGAAGTTCATCGAGTGCCACCGCTTGAGCCCGTATCCGATGCGCGGGGCGGATGTGAGTGTCGTGCTCGACCTCATGATTCACGATCTGGACATCGTGCTGGCCATGGATCCTTCCGGGGTGGAGTGGATGGACGCGGTGGGGGTGCCGGTGTTCTCGGAAAGCGAGGACATCGCGAACGTGCGCATCCGCTTCAAGTCGGGGTGCGTGGCGAACATCACGAGCAGCCGGGTTTCCGTGGACCGGATGCGCAAGATCCGGATCTTCGCGGAGAACGCCTACGTGGCGACGGACTACAGCGCCCAGGAGGTGCTGGTCTACCGCAAGACGCCGGGGCCGATTCCTCCCGGCAGCAATCCCATGGAACACATCATTATTGAACCTCTGCCTGTGCAGAAGGATGAGCCGCTGAAGCTGGAACTGGCCTCGTTCGTGGAATGCGTGCAGGCGGGCCGCACCCCGGTGGTTTCGGGGGAAGACGGCGTCAAGGCGGTTCGGCTGGCGGAACAGATACTGGAACGCATCCGGGAGCAACTGTGACACGCATCTTCTTGGCGGCCGGCGAGCATTCCGGCGACATCCACGGCGCCAACCTGATCCGCGCCCTCCGGGCCATCGAGCCCGGCATCGCGTGTGAAGGTTTGGGCGGGCTTCTGATGGAAGCGGCCGGCATGTCGTTGCGTCATGACCTCGCGGGGGAAGCCATCATGGGCTTCTCCGAAGTGCTGAAGCGGATTGTCCCGCTGCGCCGCCTGCTGCTGGACACGGCGGAGTACGTGAGAAGCTCGCGTCCGGACGCGCTCGTGCTCATCGACTATCCGGGCTTCAACATCCGCCTGGCCCAGGAGGCGCATGCCGCGGGGGTGAAGGTCATCTATTACGTCAGCCCGCAAGTGTGGGCGTGGAAGAAGAACCGCATCCACACGCTGGCCCGGTGCGTGGACAAGATGCTCGTCATCCTGCCGTTTGAGGAGAAGCTCTATCGGGATATCGGCGTGGACTGCACGTATGTGGGGCATCCCCTGCTCGATCAGGTGGGGGGCCATGTGCCCGCGGCCCCGGTGCAGGATGAATTCGTCATCGGCCTGCTTCCGGGCAGCCGCGAGCAGGAAATCGCCCGCCTGATGGGTGCGATGCTGGCGACGGCGGAGGGTATCCGGGCCTGCTATCCGCATGCGCGCTTCGTGACGCCCTGCGTTAACGAAGTCCGTGCGGCACAGGTGCGTGCCCTTGCGGGCGCGTTCCCGCTCGAGGTCCGCGTGGGCGGGATGCACGACACGCTCAGCCGGGCGCGTTTTTGCCTGGTGGCGTCGGGCACCGCGACCCTCGAAACGGCGTTGTTCGACGTGCCGATGATCATCGTGTACAAGGTGGGCTTGATCAACTACTGGCTTGCGCGCTGGCTGGTGCGGGGAATCACCCATATCGGGATAGTGAACATTCTGATGGGCCGCGGCATCGTGCCGGAGTTCATCCAGCAGGATGCGGATGCGGAGAAGATCCTGCCGAAGGCCCTCGAGTTGATCGGCGAGACGCCCGGGCGCGCGGCCATGCTGGAAGACTTTGCAGCGTTGCGGGCCTTGTTGGGGGGCAAGGGCGCGTCGGAACGCGCGGCCCGCGAAATTCTGGCGTGCGCAACGCGGGGGGGCCATGAGCGATAGACTTTTTCTCATCGATGGCATGGCGTATGCCTTTCGTTCCTACTATGCCATCCGGACGCCGTTGACGGACGCGAAGGGGCGTCCGACGAACGCGGTGTTCGGGTTCACCCGGATTCTGCTCAAGATTCTGCGCGAACACGACCCCAGCCATATTGCGGTGGTCTTTGATGCGCCGGGAAAGAGCTTTCGCGACGACCTGTTTGCGGACTACAAGGCGACGCGCCGGGAGACGCCGCAGGATCTCAAGGACCAGTTTCCGATGATGCACGAGGTGGTGACGGCCCTGAACCTGCCGCTGCTTGTGGTGCCGGGCGTGGAGGCGGATGACGTGATCGCCACGCTGGCGTGCCAGGCGGCCGCGCAGGGCCTGGACGCGGTCGTGGTCTCCGGCGACAAGGATTTGCTGCAACTGATCGGGCCGCGGGTTCAGGTCTTCGATCCGTCGAAGGGTGACACCGGCCAGTGGTACGGGCGGGACGAGGTGGTGGAGCGCTTCGGCGTGGGGCCGGAGCGGGTGGCGGATGCGCTCGCACTCATCGGCGATGCGGCGGACAATGTGCCGGGCGTTCGTGGGATTGGCGACAAGACCGCGAAGAAGCTGATGGAAGACTACGGGTCGCTGGAAGCGATCTATGCCCACCTCGACGACCTGAAAGGCAAGCAGAAGGAGCGGCTGGCCGAGGATCGGGAGCAGGCCTTCTTCAGCCGCGAATTAGTGACCGTCAAAACCGACGTGCCGTTGGCGGTCTCGATTGACGCGTGCCGGCGCAAAGCGCCGGTCCGGGAACGGCTCATCGACACGTTCGATGCGTTGCAGTTCCACTCGATGCTGGATGAGATTCTGCCCAAGAAGGAGCCGGAGGCGGATACGCGGGATTACCGGCTCATCCTCACGCTGGCGGAACTGGATGCGGCGATTCAGGAGATGCGGGCGTCCGGTGTCTTCGCCGTGGACACGGAAACAACGTCTGTAGACCCGTTGCGGGCGGACCTGGTGGGCGTGTCGATGTCCTGCCAGTCGGGGGTGGCCTATTACATTCCCGTGGGCCACGCGCCCGATGCCCTGACCATCTTCCGCGATCCGGACGACCTGTGCTCCGCGGAGCGTCTGGACCCCGTGCCGAAGCCGCAGGTGATTGAACGGCTCCGGCCGCTGCTTGAAGACGGACGCATCGGCAAGATCGGGCACAACATCAAGTACGACCTGCTGGTCTTCGAGCGGGCGGGGGTGGCCCTCCGCGGCATCGTCATGGATACTATGGTTGCTTCCTACTTGACAGACCCCTCTCGCTTGAGGCACAATCTGGATGAGGTGAGTCTCCAATATCTTCGGCGCAAGCCAATCCCCATTGCCGATCTGATTGGAAAAGGCTCAAAAACCATCACCTTTGACCGCGTTCCAGTTGACCGGGCGTGTGAATATGCGAGTGAGGATGCCGATTACACGTGGCGCCTCGCCGAAGTATTCCGGCCACAGTTGCGGGAACGGCAACTCGAGCCGTTGTTTGACGAAGTCGAACTCCCCCTGATTTCCGTACTCGCGCGCATGGAGAAAGCGGGCGTGGCGATCGATGGGGCGGTGTTCGAATCGTTGCGGAAGGAAATCGAAGCGCGTTTGGGGGCGCTCGAAGCCGAGATATTTGAATTAGCCGGCGAGCCGTTCAAGATAAACTCCCCGAAGCAGCTTCAAGGCATCTTGTTCGACAAGCTGGGCCTGAAGCCGGTCCGCAAGACGAAGACGGGGCTCTCGACGGATGTGGACGTGCTGGAAGAACTGGCGGGAGCGCATCCGCTGCCGGAGAAGATCCTCGAGTTTCGGACCCTGGAGAAACTTCGGGGAACCTATGTGGAGGCTTTGCCGAGGCTGGTGCATCCCGAGACGGGGCGCATTCACACCTCATTCAATCAGGCGGTGGCGGCGACGGGCCGGCTCTCGAGCAGCGATCCCAATTTGCAGAATATTCCGGTGCGGACGGATCTTGGCCGGCGCATCCGGGAAGGATTTGTGGCGGGCGGCCGCACGAAACGGCTGATTTCCGCCGACTACTCACAAATTGAATTACGCATTCTCGCGCATTTGTCCGGAGACCAGAATCTGCGTGCCGCCTTCTTTGAGGGCCAGGATGTGCACCGGGACACGGCGGCGCGGGTCTTCAAAGTGCCCGCTACGGCGGTGACCGCGGAAATGCGGCGGCAGGCCAAGGCTGTTAACTTCGGTGTGGTCTATGGCATCAGCCCCTTTGGGCTGGCGAAGAATGCGGGGATCTCCACCGGCGAAGCGGCTCGCTTCATTGAGAGTTATTTTGCGCAGTACCCGGACGTGAAGCATTGGCTTGAAGAGACAGTTGAGCGTGCGCGCAAAGACGGCTTTGTGAAGACCCTGCTTAACCGGCGGCGCTATGTTCCCGAGTTGAAGAGTTCGGATCAGAACGTTCGCAAGGCGGCCGAACGGGCCGCGATCAACACGCCCGTGCAGGGCAGCGCCGCGGACATCATCAAGCGCGCGATGGTTCGCCTGGACGCGGCGCTGGAGGGCCGGGCGGCGACGATGGTGTTGCAGGTGCATGACGAACTGCTGGTGGAGGCGGAGTCCTCGGTCGCGGAGGAGGTGGCGGGCCAGATGAAGGCGATCATGGAAGCAGCGATAGAACTTGACGTCCCACTCACTGTGGATGTGGGCATTGGAAAGAATTGGGCGGAGATTCACTAGACTCCAAGGACAGCCAGCCGCCGCGGGGCGGAAGCGCAGATCCGGCCGAAACCTGAAAGGAAGGTCCATGACGGAGAACCAGAACCAACTGCGGAAGAAGAAGAAGAAGGGCAACTTTGGCGGTGGCGGCGGTGGTGGCGGCGGTGGCGGTGGCGGTGGCGGCAATCGGCCCCCGCATCGGCCGCAGATGAAGAGCAACCGCCGGCCCAACATGCCGCAGGGGCCACGGCAGCCCGTACTGGATGTTGCGAACGAGGAAATCCCGGAGATTCAGGGCGACGGTCCGGAGATTGCCATCAACGACCTGAAGGCAATGAACATCACGCAGCTTTCGGAGATGGCGCCGGCGCTGGGGATCACCGACTTCACGGGCATGAAGAAACAGGATCTGATCTTCGAGATCCTGCAGAAGAGCCTGGAACGCGCCGGGTCGGTCTGGGGCGAAGGCACGCTGGAGATTCTGCCGGACGGCTTCGGATTCCTGCGATCGCCCGACTACTCGTACCTGCCGGGGCCGGACGACATCTACGTATCGCCTTCGCAGATCCGCAAGTTCGGACTGCGCACGGGCGACACGATTCGCGGCCACGTGCGACCGCCGAAGGAAGGGGAGCGCTATTTCGCGCTGCTCAAGGTGGAGGCGGTCAACGGCGAAGATCCGGATGTGGCGCACACCCGCCTGTTGTTCGACGCGCTCACGCCGTTGCATCCGGACGAGCGGTTGAAGCTGGAGACGGAGCCCAAAGAGATTGCGATGCGCATCATGGACCTGATCTCGCCAATCGGCAAGGGCCAGCGCGGACTGATCGTCGCGGCGCCCTTCACCGGCAAGACGGTTCTGCTGCAGAAGATCGCGAACAGCATCGCGGTGAATCATCCCGAGGCCGCGGTCATCGTCCTGCTGATTGACGAACGCCCCGAGGAAGTGACGGACATGCGCCGGTCGGTGCGGGGCGAGGTGATTGCCTCGACCTTCGATGAACCCGCGGAGCGGCACGTCCAGGTCGCCGAGATGGTCCTGAACAAGGCGAAGCGCCTGGTCGAGCACAAGCGGGACGTGGTGATCCTGCTCGATTCGATCACGCGTCTGGCGCGCGCGTACAACGTCATCGTCCCCGCGAGCGGCAAGGTGCTCTCGGGCGGCGTGGACTCGAACGCCCTGCAACGGCCCAAGCG
>CAILVY010000005.1 GCA_903837785.1 Candidatus Hydrogenedentota bacterium | reverse complement strand
AGTGCAGCGGGCCGCGGAACGTTCGAGCGACCTGACGCGGCAGCTTCTTACGTTTGCCCGGCGTCAAATCGTCAGTCCGCGTGCCCTGGACTTGAACCAGGCGGTGGAAAGCACGATCAAGATGTTGCGCCGCCTGATCGGCGAGGACATCGAGCTGATTTGGATGCCCGGCAACAATTTGTGGCGCGTGAACCTGGATCCGTCGCAGCTCGATCAGATTCTGGCGAACCTGGCCGTGAACGCACGCGACGCGATCGACGGCACGGGCACCGTCACCCTTCAGACGCAGAACGTCTGTATCGAGGAATCGAACGAGCCGGGCGTTAATCCGGGCGATTATGTGCTGCTGACCGTGGGCGACACGGGCGCCGGGATGGGCAAGGATGTTCTGGCACACCTCTTCGAGCCGTTCTTCACCACGAAAGGCCTGGGCAAGGGCACGGGGCTGGGCTTGGCGACCGTGTACGGCATCGTCAAACAGAACAACGGCAGCATTCATGTCTACAGCGAGCCGAACCAGGGCACCGTGTTCAGAATATACCTGCCGCGGCTGACCGGGGAGACTGCCGAAGCGCCGGTGAACGCGTCGGCGGCAACGCCGACAGGGACAGAGACGGTACTTCTGGTCGAGGATGAGTTCGGCATCCTGAATCTGGGAGAACGCCTGCTCGAACGCCTGGGATATGCCGTGCTGACGGCGCGCACGCCGCTCGAGGCCATCCGCGTTGCGGAGGAGTTCGCCGGCACGATCGACTTGCTGATCACTGACGTTGTCATGCCGGAGATGGATGGGCGGGCGCTGGCGCAACGGATTCAACTCATGCGTCCGGGGATAAAATGCCTGTTCATGTCGGGGTATACCGCCGACGTGATTGCGCACCGCGGCGTGCTGGAGGAAGGAACGCATTTCCTTCAGAAACCGTTCAACCTCCGGTCTCTGGCGGAGCAGGTGCGCCAGGCACTCGCCTAAGCCCGCCGACCGCGTCCGCCCTGGCCTTGGCCGACCTGCCGCCCGATGGCGCGGATCCGCCCTTCAAGGCAACGCTGGCACTGCTCGGCCGTTTCACTGATGCAGGCCTTGGCGGGATAGATCTCGTAGAGGACGCGATACTGGGGCGGGGTAAGGTTCGGCATCACCACGTTCGCGCCGCGCTGCAAGCCCAGTTCCCGGCCGGACACCGTGTTCAGCGTGGCGAGCGCGGTGGTGCTCGGAATGTTGGCCTGCGGGCAGGCCAGACGCGTCAGGGCGAGCACCTTGTATGTCATGGCTTCGGAGTTGGGCACCTGTTCGGCCGGGTCAATCGCGGGGGCGACAGCGCGGGAACCCAGGGGGGTTTCGGGGTGCGGCAGGTACGGCCCCACGCCGATCATGTCCAGGTCGAGGGCGGCAAAGGTGGCGATGTCATGGGCCAGGGAGCGGTAGGATTGGCCCGGAATGCCGATCATGACGCCGCTGCCGGCCTCATATCCAAGTTCCTGCAGACGCCGCAGTATCGCGATGCGATCCGTCGGCGCTTTTCCGGGAGCGGGCGGGTGAATGATGGCGTAGAGCGCCGGGTCGGAGGTTTCGAAACGCAGCAGGTACCGGTCGGCCCCCGCCGCGCGCCACGCGGCCAGGTCCTCGTCCGGGCGCTCGCCGAGACTCAGGGTGACGGCGAGCGGCGTGGTCCGCTTGATCTCCGCGATGATCCCCGCAAGCCACTCGCGCCCGATTCCGTAGTCCTCTCCCGCCTGCATCACGGCGGTGCCGTAGCCGTAGGCCACCGCCTCCCGGACGCAGTTCATAATCTCCTCGCGGCTCAGCCGGTAACGTTCCACGGCCGGATTGTCGACGCGAATGCCGCAGTAGGCACAGCGTCGGCAGCAGATGTTCGAAATCTCGATCAGGCCGCGCAGATGCACCGCATCCCCCACGTTCTCATGGCGCACCCGATCCGCCTCGGCAAAGAGTTCCTCCAGGCGGACGGGGTCCTCTTCGCGCAGCCAACGCAGGATGTCAGACTCCGAGATGGGCATAGCGTCAACTCCCGGGCCGCGCCGTGCGGCGCGCCCGTTCGGAACGATAGGCCTCCAGGGCCGCCGGAAAGGGTTCCAGCGCCCGCTCGAAGATGCCCAGACTGTAGGCGATCGTCAGGCCATAGTTGCTGATGGGCACCCCCTCCTGCTTGCAGCGGAGCACCCGGCTCAGCATCGCCCGCCGGTTCGTCGTACACGCCCCGCAGTGAATCACCAGCTTGTAGGGGCTCAGGTCCAGCGCAAAGTCATGGCCCTGCACATGCTCGATGGCAAGCTTGCCGCCGACATATTGCGTAAGCCAACGCGGGATCTTCACCCGGCCGATGTCGTCCGCAATCGGGTGATGACTGCACGATTCGGCAATCAGGACACGGTCGCCCGGTTTCAGGTCGTCAATCGCCATCGTCCCGAGCACCTGCGTGGTCAAGTCCCCGCGAAAACGCGCAAAAAGAATCGAAAAGCTCGTCATAAGAATGTCGTTCGGCGTATCCGCCACAACCTTCAGGAAGGCCTGCGAGTCCGTCACGATCAGTTTCGGAGGAAGCTTCAGACGCTCCAGGGCTGCCCGAAGCTCACGTTCCTTCACCACCATGCAAAAAGCATCGGAATCCAACAAATCGCGTATCGACTGCACCTGCGGAAGAATGAGGCGCCCTTTCGGCGCTTCCTTGTCGATGGGCACGACCAGAACCGCCATCTGGCCGGGACCCACCAAGTCACCGAGGATGCTTGGGTTATTGACAAAGGATTCCGGAGCGGCGTCGAGCAAGGCCTGCCGAAACTCGAGGATCCCCTGGCCGGAGGCGGCGCAGGTGGGGAGCATGGGGATCTTCTGATTTATCAGACGTTCTTTTACATCTTCTTGAATCTGTT
>CAILVY010000004.1 GCA_903837785.1 Candidatus Hydrogenedentota bacterium | reverse complement strand
GGGCGGTCGGATAGTCGCGGTCAGGACAACTGTGTTGAATACGAGTCGAGAAGTAGGAGAGCTGCCATGTGCACGTTCATCGGGAAGGTAACTGCAAGGCGAATAGTCTTGATACAGGGCACACCCTGTTGCTTACGGGTTGAAGACATTCAGGCAATAAACCCGAAGATATCCAGAGCCAATGGTTGGGAGGAACTCCCAATTGACGTGGGCGGCTGGAACTGGCCAGAGTGGACACACTGGACGCTCCACAAGAAGGACGGGCGCCTGCCTCACAATCTGCCCAGGACACGGGATGACGGGCGCAAAGTTGCGTGGCTGGACTTGAGTGAAGACATTCAAAGACATATCCCATCACATCCAGTGGCAGCATTGACCTATCGTCGCCGAACGATCCATTTCTGGAACTGGGATACTCTGAGGGTGTTGAGAGCGTACGTCGCAGATTCTCAACGGAAGCCCCAGAAGTATCCAGGCTATGAACGGTATCTGTCGGTGGTACCCAAGGAGTTCCTTCGAGCGCACGATCGGCCCAAAGTTCTTAAGAAGCTGGACGCGAAATTGGCCGCTGAGGCAAGGTCCGTCTGAATATGCCGTTGGGCGAGGACTATATGGATTTGCTGTCCAGAGACGAGTTTCGAGAACGGGTGTTCGCGCGTGACCTCCACCAGTGTGTAATATGCCATTTGCCGGCCGTAGATGCACATCA
This sequence comes from Candidatus Hydrogenedentota bacterium, assembly GCA_903837785.1. Taxonomy (GTDB): domain Bacteria; phylum Hydrogenedentota; class Hydrogenedentia; order Hydrogenedentales; family CAILVY01; genus CAILVY01. The sequence continues at coordinate 1,237 of CAILVY010000004.1, read as the reverse complement.
CATTATTGAGCGTCGGCTGTGGCCCGATGGGGGATACCACCTGAACAATGGCGCCAGCCTTTGCGAAGTCCATCACAAAGAAGCCGAGATGACGCGTCTGACCTGCGAAGAGATTCGCCAGGCGGTCGGAATCACTACTGTCGCGCTGCCGCCCTACTTCGACCGCTCGGAACGGTATGACAAGTGGGGAAACGTATTTCTGGACAACGGACTGCGTGTTAGGGGGGAACTCTTCTTCGACGCCTCCGTTCAGAAGGTTCTTGAGGAAGGCGGTGTGCTGGATCAGTTCACCCCGTATGTCAAGTTCCCGAAAATCGCGCACTTGCCGTGGTCGGAGGGAATCGACAAGAAGACCGACCGCGTGCTCGATCTTGAGGATGTGCGTACAATATTCGAGGGACAGGTGGTCGTCGTCACCGAGAAGATGGACGGAGAGAACACCTCCTTCTACTCCGATTACTTGCACGCACGTTCCCTGAGCAGCCGTCCGCATCCCTCCCGCAACTGGATCAAGAACCTGCACTCGCGGATTGCCCACAACATCCCAGAGGGGTGGCGAGTGTGCGGTGAAAACCTATACGCCGAGCACTCGATCCATTATCGCCACCTTCCGTCCTACTTCCTAGTGTTCGCCATCTATGATGATCGGAACGTTTGCCTGGGGTGGGACGAGACGGTTGAGTACGCTGCACTTCTAGAGCTGCCGACCGTGCCCCTGTTATGCGGGGGTGTTTATGAAGAAGAGCGGATCAGGGCATGTTTCACGGGCAGGTCCACATTCAGGGACTCCGTTCAGGAAGGCTATGTCCTGCGCCTGGCAGGGGCGATCCCATGGAGTCAGCACCGCCGGAGCTTCGGCAAGTTCGTGCGCGGTGGTCACGTCCAAACAACACATGGATGGATGTACAGCCGGATTACTCCAAACGAGCTGGAAGGCAAGCAGTAAGCGAATTGGGCTGACTCGCTCAAGAAGCAAGTATGGAGACGCCTCGAAGATGATGCACAATCCGTATGAAGCGCCCCGCCATCACACTCTCGGGGATAGGTAGAGGAGCCGTTCCTATGAAGACCTTCGATCAACTGTTTGACGAGCTGTCTGAGAAAGCCATCAGAAAGGACCCTCAATCTGGTACTGTAAGAGAACTAGCGCTTGGGAAGCATGAGATCGGCAAGAAGATTCTCGAAGAGGCGGGCGAAGTGTGGATGGCTTCACAACACGAGAGCCGCGAGCGGACGG
>CAILVY010000003.1 GCA_903837785.1 Candidatus Hydrogenedentota bacterium | reverse complement strand
TCGATGATTGCCAGCATCTCCTTGCGCGTGAAACTGCTGGCCACGGAGGGCGCCGTCCGATTGTCGCAGGCCGTGTACCTGCCCATGATTCGCGACGGCTCCTATATCTACTTCGGCTCGGATCAGTTGCTGGTGGGCGAGGTGTGCGGCGGCCTGCGATCGCTGATCGCGTTGCTCGCCCTGGGCACCATCGTGAGCTACGTCAGCCGAACCCGCCTGTGGTGCCGCCTCCTGTTACTGGCGTGTGCCGGACCCATTGCCGTCGCCACCAACATCCTGCGAATCTTCCTGCTCTGCGTCGTGGCGTACTTCTGGGGAAGCCCCGCCGTGACAGGCTGGTTTCACGATGTCTCCGGACTCTTGATTTACCTCGTGGCTTTCGCCGCGCTCTTTGCGCTGGAGGCGCTGCTCCGGAGAGTATCCCCCGCCTCCGCACACGACGAGAAGGAGGACGCCTGATGTCGCGCAGCATGGTCATCCTGCTTATGGTCTGCGTCACGGCCGTGCTCCATGTGGCCATCCGGCAGGCCCAAGGCCGCGCCTCGGTCGCCGGCCAGGCTCCCGCCTCGATCGAGATCCCCTCCCTGATTCTCGAATTCAGGCAGGCCGGCCCGGACATCCCGGTGGACGAGAGCGTTCGGAATTCCCTGGAGACGAACGCCATCCTGATGCGCACGTACGTGTCGCCGCGCGGAGTGCCGGTTGCGTTGACCACGGTTTATGCGGGCGTTACCCGGCGCAGCCTCCACTTCCCGGAAGTCTGCCTCACAGGCCAGGGCTGGGATGTCTCGGAGCAGACTTCGGTGCAGGTCGGAATGATGTTCACGGGGAAACGCCTGATTCTCGCCAAGGGCAAGGCGCGTGAAGCGGTGCTCTATTGGTTCAAGACCGGGCAGAACTTCACCGGGAATTACTTCCTGAACTCACTCTATTGGGCGCGGGACACCCTGCTGTTGCGTTCCCCCAGCACCATGATGATACGGCTGGGCACCCCCATTGGAGCACAGGGCGAAGCGGCTGCATTCCGCATCCTCGAGGATTTTGCGGTGGCGCTGGCCCCCACGTTGATTGAAACTGTACATTAGGAGATTGCGACATGAGAACGGCTGGACGGGCAGGCACGCGTTTGGGCAGGCACTGCAGCGTAGTTGCGGTGCTGATTGCAGTGGCCGTCACCGGTTGCAGTGAACGGCGCAGCGAGCAATATCGTATTCAGGGGGATTCCTATCTTCGGCTCGGAAAGCGCGTCGAGGCCGAGGAATCCTACCGCAACGCCAGTCGCGCCAATCCGGCAAATCTCCCCGCGAAGCAGGGTTTGGGACGCTGTCTGATCATGGACGGGAAGCTGCCTGAAGCCCTGGCCTGTTTTGAGGAGGCGATCAACACCTCTCCCCAATCCGCAGAATGTTACTGGGCCGCGGCCCATCTGCTGCTGCGGATGGGAAAACCAAACGAGGCCGTGGCCCTGGCTCAACGCCTGGAGGGCGTTGACGCCGAATCGGGCGGCGTCCTGCACGCAAGTCTGCTCTCCCAGACCGGAAAGCCCGCCGAATCCTCCGCTCTGCTCACAAAGGTCTGCGAGCGCTTCCCCAATTCCGCCCCGGCCCGCATGCATCTGGCCGCCGCCGCTCTCACCGCCGGCGATGCGGCAAAGGCCGAGCAGGAACTCAAGCTTGTCCTGGAGAAGCTGGACCCCGGTTCAGTGGGCGCCCAGATGCTGATGGTGGAAATCGCGAATGCCCAAGGCAGTCTCGCCACACTGATCGATCGGCTGAGCAAACAGGCGGCGCAGAACGAGGACCAGGCGCTCGTGCTGTCTCACGCCCTGATGATGGCGAAACGCGTGGAAGAGGGTGAAGCGGCCGTGCGCGAGGCATTGAAGCACGACCCCCGCGACGGTTGGGCCAGTTTCGTGCTCGGCAGCCACCTGCTCGGGCAAGGGCGGCAAAAAGAGGCCATGCTCCTCCTGGACGCCTCCGAGGATGTCCTGCCGATGGAAGCCGCGGTGGCGCGCAGTCTGGCGGCCGCGCGCACGACGTCGGCTGCTTCCTTCCATGCGGGGACACCTTCCGTGCCGCCGGCGGCGCCGGCGGCGCCGGCCACTGGCGAGGATTGGCAGTCCCTGTGGCGGCAAGCCGCCTTGGGCCGGCTCCTGGAAAACCGCGCACAGTATGCGACAGCCGAAGGCTCCCATTTGAATGAGACCATGGTCCTGGCGGCATTCTTCCGAGGGAACGCCGCCCTCATGGACGAACTGGCGCAGAAACTCTCCCCGGATTCGCCGTTGACCGCCTTTCTGAAAGCGATGCGCGAACGGAATCCCAAGGGGGTGGTGGATGCGCTGGAGCCGTGGAACAAGCAGGAAGGCGAGCTGCGCCTGATGGCGCAAAATGCCCTGGGATATGCCATGGGGCTGGCCGGCGACCGCGCGAAGGCGGTTGCGCTGCTATCCGGATGCCGAAGGAGTTTCCCGGAAAATGGCGTCAGCCTCCTGAACCTCGCCCAGGTTTTCCGCGCGGGGGGCATGCCCGAGTTTGCGGCCCGCGCACTCCGGCAGTTGACGGCCCTGTACCCTCAGAACATCGAGACGCAACTCCTGCTCGTCAATGTGTTGCGCGAAGCCGGGGATCACAAGGGAGCGAGACAGGCCGCCGAAATCGCCTACGCCCTGTTTCCCGAGTCGCGCGAGGCCAACCTGACCATCTGCGGCGTCTACGTGGATGCCGGCGAACTGGCGCTCGCGCGGACGATCGTGGATCGCTATCTCAAAGTCCACAGTGATGATCCGGACATGCAGTTGGCACTGACCTCCGTGCTGCTTCGCGCCGGGAATACCCAGGAAGCCGCAGAGGTGCTCGGCCGCGTACCCGCTTCCGGCGATGCCGCCGCACGGGCCATGGTGATGAAGGCGCTCTGCGGCACGGCATCCCAGGAGTGGAAGAGCGTGCTGGACACGGCCGGCGCGGCCGACCCGCTCACGTTGCCGTTGCCCGCACGATTCTGCTGCATCGCGGCACAGCTCAAGACCGGCCAGACGCAGGAGGCCATCGCCCTGCTGAAACAGCCTGAGAAGACCGAGCCGTACGGCGGCCATCCGGGCGCGGTGCTGCTTCAAGCCTTGGGGCAGACTACTGTTCCCTTGTCCGACGCGGAGTCATCCCTCTCCAAGGCGATCGCCGCCAAGACAGAAATCGCCGGGGATTTCGCCGCCGCGCTGGCCTGCCAGCTCGCACAACTGCATGACGACGCGTACCTGGCATACAAGCGGGTTGATGCCGCGATTGCCGGCAGTCAGGACCCGCTGCTGGACCTGCTGTTCCGCAGCCTGTCCCGGAGTGTTCGAAACAAGGACGCCGTGCAGGAGGCCAGTTCACTCGCCGAAAAACACGCGGCACGACCCAAAGCCTGGCTCGGGCTTGCAACAGTGCTCGAGGATCTCGGAGATGCCGCCGGAGAACGGGACGCGCTCCAGAAGGCCGCCGAGGTGGGCAAGGAAAGCCCTGAGGTGGCACTCTCGCGGGGAAATTACTTCCTGCGCCAGAAAGACATGAACAACGCCATCAGCGAATTTCGCCATCTCCTGGGACTTCGGCCGGAGGATTCCATGGCGAGCAACAACCTTGCCTATTGCCTGCTGCTGAGCGGAGGCGACATCCAGGAGGTGCTGCGACTCGCCGAAGCCGCCGCGAAAGGCATGCCGCGCGACCCGCGTGTGTTGCACACACTCGGCGTGGCCCAATTGCGCACCGGCAATCTCGAGGAAAGCCGAAAGAACCTGACAGCAGCCCTCGAAATGCTTCCGGGCACACCGGCGCTGCTGCTGGACTACGGCCAACTGCTCCTGGCCCAAGGCAAGCAGGAGGAAGGGTTGCGCCACATCGACGCCTCCCTCCTGTACACGAGAGAACTTGGACTGGATTTCGACCGCAAGGCGGAGGCGGAGGAAATCCTGGCCAAGAATCGGCCTAAGTCCGAAGAGAAGTCGGCGCCGCCCGTCCCGCCCGCGTCCACCTGAGCTTTTCATCCAAGTCGCGCAATGGCACAGCGGCGCCGCCAAATCGGGGGCGCCGGGAGCTGTTGCGCGCTGTTCAGTTCTGGCGCGGGAGCCCCTCGATGAAGTGGAGCACCACAACGCCAAAGAGAATCGCCATGCCCGCCAGAACAAGGATCAGGAAGGCATAGTCCGCCGGAACAACCGCCAGGACAAAGGCCAACAAACCCATGCACGCCGAGATGTAGTATAGCGAGAGCACAACCTGCCGTTGGCTCAATCCCAGGTGAAGGAGGCGATGATGCAGGTGATCCCGATCCCCGATGAAGAACTGACCCTCGCGCGCGCGCATCAGGCGCCGGTAGAAGCTGAGTACAGTATCCAGAAATGGCACCGCCATCACCATCATGGGGATGGCCAAAGCGATCACGGCAACGCCTTTCTGCCGCTCGACGAGCGTTGCCGTCCCCAGCACGAAGCCCAGAAACAGCGCCCCGGCATCCCCCATGAATACAGAAGCGGGATGAAAGTTGTACATCAGGAAACCCAGGGTCGTGCCCATGAGGCATGCCATCAGGATGCACGAGACAATCTGATTGCCGCGAAAGGAAATCGCGAAGATGGACGCCGCGCAAACAAACACGAGCCCGCCCGCGAGCCCATCCAGGCCGTCGGAGAAATTCACCGCATTGATGACACCCGCGATCCACAACGGCGTAATCACCACGGCCAGCCAGCCAACATGCCAGGTACCGCCCAATGGATGGGCAATCTCCATGGTCCGAAATCCCCAGAAGAACAAGAACAGCCCCAGCACAAGCTCTATCAACAGTTTCTTCAGGCTCGACATGTCGCAGATATCATCATACAGTCCCATAAGCACGATGATGGTCCCCACCAGGCACATCGGGTAAAAGGCGGGCTGGCTGTACTGAGGGAAAAACGCCTCCACGAACAGGACCGTGCCCAGAAAACAGAAGTAGAAGGGCAATCCCCCGAGATAGGGGATGTTCCGGGTATGCACTTTGCGCGCCACCGATGGACGGTCCACCACGTCCAGTTTCACCGCCAGCCACCGGCACAGAGGCACCGTTAACACCGTTAACAGAAACGTGCCCGCGCTGATGGCCAGATACAACACCACAGGATGTCTCATTTGACAATCTCCTTCGGCACCAGCACGCCACATGCTACCGGCATGCCGGAGCATCCCATAAACTGATCGGGGGACCAGGCTTGAAGCGCCGTCCCGGCGGGGGCGTTCTTCACACCGACCGCGGCAAAACTATACTTCAGCCCGAACAGTGCGGGCGAACGATTGACCGAGGCCTCCTTGCTGAGGCCAAAAGCAAGCAGTTCGGCCTCCAGCGCAGATGTCAGATTCACGGATGCTTCGCCCGCCACGGTAAACACGCCGATCGTGCCCGTAGCGGCCTGTTGAAGAAACCGCGTCATGCGCTCGGCTTCCCGGGGGCTCTCCCAAATGTCGAAGCTGCCCATTTGCGTCACGGTCCCCGATCGGGCGTCAACCAATGCCGCGTAGAATGCCCGGCGGCCTTCCGCATAATCACGCCCGCCCACAATGAGGTGGGTGCACTCCCGGGACGACTCCCCCCCCCGCTCTGCGCAAGAATGTCCACGGGGCTCCGCGTGCCCGTCCCGCCGATCAGGCCCGCAGTATCCAGTTTGCCGCCTCCACTTACCCGCAACAGGGCAAATTGCTCGGGCACGGGGAAAACCCATTGTTTGGGATCTTCGCCGAGTACAGCCCCGAATCCCGCAAGCATCTTTCCAAAGGCTCGGACCGTCTCGTCCCGGAAAGCCGGCGCCGGCGCCAATACCAGGCTCAGTTGGGCCGCACTTCGAAACAACGGCACCCGTCCACCCGGCGGCGCCTCGCAGGCCCGATAGAACTGAGTGGCAATCGCATGTTTCCGGTCCCCGGCCGTCCCGCCAGCATTGGTCCATTGATCGAGCGTATCATAGGGTTCAGGACATGCGGGATGGAATTGCCGCACCCCCCCCTCCAGGCGCTCCACGGCCTGCTGCACATTCCCGGATGCGTACAATGCGCGTGCGTGGGCCAGAAAATTGTCCGGTGCCGTCAACACCTGATGATGATGGATCGGCCAATACGCCAAGTTGAATCCGGCAAAACCGGCGGCAATCAGCAACCACAGGACCCCCACCCGCGTACCGCCTGAAGCCATCCTCCCCTCGCCCATCTCAACGTTCCCCCGCTTGGTTCACCTGTGAATGCTCCTACTGTAGCCTACCGGGGCCGTCGCGGTCAACCGATACCGTCCGCGCACACCCGCGGGGCTTGACAACACAAACGGGCACCCACCCCAGGCAGGCGCCCGTTTTCACAATGTCACAGGATGCTCTTCAGTCTACGGATACCAAACCCTTGCGGTGGCGATAGGCCAGCGCGAGCACGCCCGCGCCAAGCAGCACCAACGAAGCCGGTTCCGGGGACGGGGGCGGAGGGGTGTCATCACGGAGCGAGGTGAAACCCATCATGTAGTCATTGCCGCAGGATTCCGTGAAGTGGAACGTCGCCTGACTGTCTTCCGGCAGCAACGCCACGAGCCAGTCCAGGTCAAAGGCCGCCGTATTGTGGCTGCCGCCGACAAATCCTGTCTCAGCATCCGTGGCCGTCGAGTACGTGGCCGTGCCCGTCACGCCAAGAGCGGTGCCGCCCGCCACGCGACGCAGCGGATTGGCTTCCCAGTTGATCGATTCGGTCACCATGCCGTTCGTTTCCATCATGGCGCCCAGCGTGCTGTACACGGCGTAATTCCCGGACAGCCAATCCACATCAATCACATACTCGTAATTGAAACTGTCTGCCACGACCGCGCCCGGAGCATACTGCGTGCCGGCATGCGCCTCGTTCCCGAATTGGGCATCGCCATTCGTGTCAATGAAGATGTCGCCGGAAAACACGCCGCTGTAACCGTTCTGGAAATTCCAGCCGCCCACCAGCGTCAACGTGTAATCCGTCTTGTCATAGAAGAAACCTTCCGTGTCCCACTGCTGCCCGGTAAGGCTGCCCGGCTCCACTTCCTGGTCCTCGGCTTGGCTGGCATATCCGCCCGGCCAGGCACCGTAACCACCTGCCGACGAATTCTCGTCGTAGATGGTGACGTCACCGCCCACGAGCGCAGAAGCGTTCCCTGCGAACGCTGCCGCGGCCACCAGCATGACCACCATGATTCCGCTACTTCTCGCCCGATTCATTACTCATTCTCCCTTTCTGTTCAAGCATGCGCGAAAGCTCTTCAGTTCCTTGCGCATCCCGGCCCCTGAAACAAAAACACACCATGTACATTATTCTTGCTTTTCACGAAAACCTGCACCTTGGCAAATACCCTAAGAAAAGGGTTCGCCTCAGTCCTCCTGCTTCCGCCCAAGAATCTCGCCTTTTATGAGCAATTCTTGTGCCATTTTTCGTGTCTTCCGATAAAACCTTTGCTCTATAATGAGTTACGCCGATCACGCTTCGCTGCGGCCCTTCGCCGTCCCCCCAGGATTCCCGCTGAAATCAGTCAATGTTGACACAGAAGCGACCACCCTCCGCCGGCCGCTCCAAACGTAAAACGGGTGCCCACCCTCGGTGAACACCCGTGCTTGCGACTTCGGATTTGACGCTAGTCGACGGAAATCAGCCCCTTCCGGTGGCGATAGGCGAGGGCCAAGACCCCGGCGCCCAACAACACCAGCGAGGCCGGTTCCGGAACCGGCGGCGGCGGCGTGTGGTCCCAGTTGTCTTCATAGCCGATCATGTAGTCATTGCCGCACGATTCGGTGAAGTGCACCGTGAAGTGCTGATCGTTGGGGTCTGGACCGAGGATGGCGGCCAGCCACGTCAGGTCAAAAGCGGCGGCATAGTGCGTTCCGCCCGTCTCGTTCCCGCCCGCGGTCGCGAGGGCCGCATCGGTGCCATAGGTCGAATAGGCGGCCGTGCCGCTGGAACCGGCCATGAGCACCCCGCCGCTCACGCGCCGCAGGGGATTTGCGGCATCATTGATCTGTTCGCCAACCATCAGTTCCAGATCGTTGGGGGCCAGCGTCGTGTAAGCGACATACGCGCCCGTGGCCCAATCGACATCGATAACGTACTCGTAGTTGAACTGGTCCATCGGCGCCGTGGCGTTCGGATTGAACGTGGGGCCGGCATGGCCATGCGCCGCATCTCCGAACAAGGCATCCTGATTGATGTCAATGAAGATGTCGCCGGAGTACTGGCCGCTGTAGCCATTCCTGAAGTTCCAGCCGCCCACCAACGTCAGCGTGGTGTTGTTCAGGTATATCCCCTCCGTATCCCACGCCTGGCCGGTCAGGCATCCCGGTTCAACCTCATTGTCCTCCTGGGGACCATTCCAGCCGATGGCCTCCCCCGAATGATGGTCATCCGAGATGGTGATCTCGGCGCCCAGGAGTGCGAAGGCGTTCCCCGCGAACGCACAGGCCCCCACGAGCATTACAAACACGATTCCCTTGCCTCTCACGCAATACATTGTCGACCTCCCTTTCTTGTCAGGCGCGCGCGGCATACACCTCGATGCACTGCACGCGACCGGCCCCTAAATAGAACAACTCACCACTTCACAGGTTTTCATGTACACCCCCGAGACGAGCTTCCCCTTCATTCGCACCGTCCCAAGTCAGGTGAAGCCTCACGTGTCCCGGCACTACACACGAACGGTCTTTTCAAGCATCTTTCGTGCCACGTCAGGGCCGGGAACACAACCCCCGGTGAATACGCAGTTTATGCGCAATCTGCGCAAATTCCGAACAGGCGCGGCAGGGCCGATTTCGCGCAAAAAGTGTCACGACTGACAAAGAAGCGCTCAGGTTGAGCACGGGCGGATTCGCAAACAGAAACAGGCGCCCCGGGAGTGCAGGCGCCTGTCCTGGAAGTGGTGTGTGTAATTCAGATCAGCCGACGGAGATCAGTCCCTTCTTGCGGCGGAAGGCCAGCGCCAGCAGGCCGGCGCCAAGCAACACGAGGGAAGCCGGTTCGGGAACCGGCGGGGGCGGGGTGCGATGGAAATCAGAGGTATGTCCCATCACGGAGTCATTGCCGCAGGACTCGGAGAAGTGGAAGTACACTTCGTTGTCCTCGGGCAGCATGTTGGCCAGCCAGGTGAGGTCAAACGCGACCGCATTGTGGCTGCCGCCCGTCGCGGTGCCGCCCGCCGCGGCCAGCGCCGCGTCGTTCGCGTAGGTCGTCATGGCCGCGGTGCCGCTCACGTTCAGCAGGGTGCCGCCGGCCACGCGGCGCAGCGGATTGGATTCCCAGTTGATGGATTCGCTGACCATCCCGTTGGTTTCCATCGTCGCGCCCGCGGTGCTGTACACCGCATAGGCCCCGCTCAGCCAATTCACGTCAATTACGTATTCATAATTAAAGCTGTCGGCAACGACGGCATTGGGGGCGTACTGGGTGCCGGCGTGGCTCATGTTGCCATACTCAGCGTCTCCATCGACGTCAATGAAGATGTCGCCCGAAGTGACGCCGCTGTAACCGTTCTGGAAGTTCCAGCCGCCAATCAGGCTCAACATCGTGTCATTGAGGTAGAAACCTTCCACATCCCACGCCTGGCCGGTGCTGCAACCCGGTTCGACTTCCTGGTCTTCGTGGTTGCCGTTCCATCCGGTGGTCCCGACGTAGTTCTCATCCGAAATGGTGATGTTCGTCCCCAGCAACGCGAAGGCGTTCCCGGAAAGCGCGCATGCGCCCGCCAGCACTATCAAGGCAACTCCCTTACTTCTCAGCAGATACATGACTGAATCCTTTCTCCTTATTCATCTGTGACCACGGGTCTCGCGTTCCGCGCGCCGCCCGCGCCCAACCGTTACATGCAGAGACACTTCACGCGCATACAGTGCGCCTGACGCGGAGAATCTACCTGACCGTGCCCGGATGCGCATCCGGCCGACGGTGTACCTCACGTCCCTGCCCAGTTCCTGGACGTGTTTAATAAAGCAATTCCCGTGCCAAAATCATACCAAGGCAGCTAAGTCTCGTCATGATAAGACTTTCCCCATCAACACCAAAACTCTCCCCACACACCGCCGTCCGTGGTGGTTGGTCAACTGTGACCAACATCTGACCAACACCCCCCTCAACTGACCTGTGTATTGCCTTTTTGCAAGACACAATAGTTGGTCACTCGTGACTAACTGTCATTCACTGCCCCGGGGAAGCGACCAAATGGTCGCTCCGCCGATGCGCCGCCCCCGGGACCCGTGCCAACCCGGGGGAGGTCTGACCCCGAAGCTACGTAGGTTACGTAGGCTGCGTAGGCAGCGCGTATTCGCGATAGGGAATGGTGGCATGACGCCCCTGGAAAGGGCTAAACTTAGCGGAGGCTGACCGGTATGCGGCCGCATCACGCCTCTTGTCCGGGCAACGCCCGGGAGCGACAGGGTTGGGATTCTCTTCGGTGGAAAGGCGGTGACCATGGATCTTCGCGTATGCCCGATCTTCGTCTTGTCCCTGCTTCCCGGGCTTGCGCTTGCGGAAGCGGTGTCCGCAACGCCGACGGACACGCTTCAGACGCAATTCGCCAAGCCGCCCGCGGAGACGCGCATTTTGAAGATCGTTCATTCCCTGCGGGACGAGGCGGCAGAACAGGACCTGCTGTTTCAGAAGCTTCAACAGCAGGGCTTCGGCGGGATCGTGACGAATGTCTCGTTCAAGGAATACCTGGAGAGCGAGGAGCGCTGGCAATCGTTCGTGCGGGGGGTGAAGGAGGCGAAACGGCTGGGGATGCGGCTGTGGCTCTACGATGAGAAAGGTTACCCTTCGGGCAGCGCGGGCGGCATTACGCTGCGGGAGCACCCCGAATGGGAGGCCCGGGGGCTGCTCTTCGCGGAAGCGGAGACTTCGGGCGGCCCGCTAATGCTCGACATGCCGCCGGGCACGCTGTTGTCCTGCGCCGCATATCGCATGGCGGACGGCGTCATGCATCTGGACAATCCGGTCGATTTGGCGGCGCAAATCAGTGGCGGCAAGATGCAGTGGGATGCCCCCGCGGGCGCATGGCACATCACGGCCATCACACAGGATCGGCTCTATGAGAACACGCACGCCGCAATGAGCCTGGCGGACAAGCTGCCGTACGTAAACCTGCTCATGCCGGAGCCGACAGCCCGCTTTATCGACGTGACGCACGGCGGATATGCCGCGCACCTCGGGGACGACCTGGGCGCCTATTTCGAAGCCACCTTCACGGACGAACCGTCGCTGATGAGCTGGTGGATGAAGAGACAGCCGTTTCGCGTCGCCCCATGGGCGCCGAATCTCCCGGTGGAATTTGAGCGGCGGCGCGGCTACGCCCTGGAGCCCCTGCTGCCCGCGCTGGCGTGCGATGCGGGAACGCAAGGCCGGCGGCTGCGCTACGATTTCTGGATGACGGTCGGCGAGTTGGTTTCGGAGAATTTCTTCGGGCAGATTCAGGCGTGGTGCGCCCGGCACCACACGCTGTCGGGCGGGCACCTGCTGGCCGAAGAGGGCATTCTCACCCATGTGCCGCTGTATGGCGACTTCTTCCGGTGCGCGCGCCGGCTCGACGCGCCGAGCATCGACTGCCTGACGAGCATCCCGAGCGAAGTGCCGTGGTACATCGCGCGGCTTCTGAGCAGCGCGGCGGAACTCGAAGGCCGGAGCAGCACGATGTGCGAGACGTCCGACTTCTCGCAGCATTACCGGCCCGAGGGCGACGCGCGGCCCGTGATTGAAGTAACAGAGGATCAGGTCCGCGGCACACTGAACCGGCTCCTGCTGAACGGCATTACGACGATCACCAGCTACTACTCGTGGAAAGGGCTGAGCGACGAACAAATCAACCGCCTGAACGAGTGGGCGGGGCGCTGCTACACACTGCTCCACGGCGGGCATCAGGTGTGCGATGTCGCCGTGCTCTACCCGGTCGAAAGCATCTGGCCCCGCTTTGCGCCTGCGCATCACCTCGTTTCGGACTGTCCGGCGCCGGCTCGCCACATCGAGACGGTCTACCGGGCAGCACTCGATCAGTTGTTCGCGGCGCGGCGCGATTTTACGGTCGTCGACGCGCGCACGCTTGCAGAATCCCGTGTGGAGGAGGGCGCCCTGGTTTCTGGCGCGCTCCGCTGGCGGGCGCTCGTCCTGCCCAACGCCGACACCCTCCCCATGGCCGCCTGGGAGCACATTGCGGAATTCTGGCGCACGGGCGGCGTGGTGATTGCCCTGACCGCGCTCCCGGCCAACAGTGCCACAGCCTTTCCCGACGTCCAGGTTGCGGAACTCGCCAAGGAACTTTTCGGGGAGACCTCGTTTCCGGCCTTGAATACAAGTCCCGGGGGCGGCGTGGGAATCTTCCTGGCGCCCGGCAGTGAGTCCATGCTGACGTATGCGCTGGAAGCGGCCCTGGCGCCACCGGTGGCCGTGGCAGACGAAAGCGCCCCGCTCCGCTGCACCTATCGCCGGAACCACGGCCAGGAAGTGTTCTTTCTCATCAATGACAGCGCTTCCCCCTGGCAAGGCGCCATCTCCCTGTGTGCGAAAGGCCCGGGCGAACGCTGGGACCCTGCCACCGGCGCGGTCGAGGCCTGTACGACGACGGAAGGCCTCCCGCTGGCTCTCGGGCCCTACGGCGCGATGTTCTACCGCTTCCCCGAGGCCGCGCTGCCCCCGCGGCATGCCCCGGCCGCCACAGGCGTTGCGGAAACCGCGTTGGACCTGCCCGCGGTCGAGCCCACCCTCGGCGGCGGCGAATTCGTTGCGCGGGAACTCGCACGCGAGAACGATGGACGCTGGCGGGCCCACGGCCGAATCACCAGGAGCAATGTGGACACCTTCCTTTTCCTGTGCTTCGACCTGCCGCAACCGCTCAATGCCACGGGAAACGAGTGGCTCAAGCTCCAGATCCGGATTCCGGAGCAGCAGCCCACCCACTCGGAGCTGCTCGTGATTCTCCGCGACAAGAACGGCGTCGAATACCTGGCCAATACCGGCGTTCCGCTCGACAGTCCCGGGGAAAGATCGTGCTATCTGCGCACCTCGGGTTTTCAGCGCGCGGGATGGAGCCAGCAGGCCGGAGAACTCGACTTCAGCGCGATCACGACTGTCCGCCTCGGCTGGGGCGGCTACCTCGGCGCCGAGGGAGAAACCGTCGAGTTTGCGGCCGCGCCCCCCCGCTTCGTCCATCTCACCCGGTCCGCCGGTGCTTGAATCCCCCCGGCGGCATCGCGGGTCAAACGGCATGTTTGACTTGTGCAGCCCCGCTGCATACTCTTGAGGCTTCAACCAAGGAGAAATGACCATGTACCGACTATTGTTTACTGCGGCCATTGCCACCGCGATGGCCTGTTCCTGCGCCCACGCCGACAAATCGTTGCGGGTGCTCTACCTGACGAAATCGGCCGGTTTCGAGCACAGCGTCGTGAAGCGGGAAGACGGCAAGCTGAGCTACTCCGAGCGCACGCTGAGTGAAATCGTCCAGAAGATGGGCGGCACGATCACCTGCACGAAGGACGCGGGGCTGGTGAACGCGGAGAACCTCAAGAACTTCGACGTGGTGGTCTTCTGCACGACGGGCGATCTCACGCAGCCCGGCACGGACAAGGAGCCGGTCATGGGCCCCAACGGCGTCAGCGACCTCATCGCCTGGATTAAGGCCGGGGGCGGCTTTGTCGGGTACCACAATGCCAACGACACCTTTCATTCGCCGGAAGGCAGCATATCGCCGTACGTGGAGATGATTGGCGGCGAATTCGCCACCCACGGCCCACAGTTCGACGGCAAGATCAAGGTGGTCGATCCCAAGCATCCGGCGATCCAGGATCTCGCGGATGGCTGGTCGCTCCGGGACGAGTGGTACATCTCGAAGAACTTCAACACGGGCGCCATCCACGTGCTCGCGCTGCTGGACCCCGGCAAAGTGCGCGGCAAGAAGGGCTACGACGCCTACAAGATTCCCAATTACCCGATCATCTGGTGTCGCGCCCTGGACAAGGGCCGGATCCTCTACAACGCGCTGGGCCACCGCGAGGATGTGTGGGACAATCCCAAGTTCCAGGCGCTGGTGAAAGACAATCTGAATTGGGCGAACGGGAAGGGCGATCTCAAGGCCGATCCCAACTTCAGCGCGGTCGTTCCGACCACGATCGAAGAGAAGAAATAGTCCCGCCGGACACAAGCGGCATACAAAACGAGGACCGCGCCCAAAGCCCGGTCCTCGTTTCATTTCATCCGCGCAGCGCCAAGCAGGGGCCTATTCCTTCACCAGTTTCCTCCGGTTGCTGAAGTAGGCGTGGCGAATCGCAGCGTAGGGGTCCGCGGCGCCGCTCTTGAGGTCTTTGTAGAAATCCGGGTCCAGCGAGGTCGCGTTCACGACGTTGAGCGTCCGGCTCGTGGGCGAAACGATGTACGAATAGGGCACCCAGGTGGCGGGGGACACCGCGCCATCGCAAGCCATGCCGACCGTGCCGCGCAGGGAAGAGGCGCCGACAAACGGCCAGATAATGTAGCAGCCCGGCGGAATGCCCCATCGGCCGAAGGTCTGATCGGCGTCCTCATTGCGGTCCGCCACGTCAAGCTTCTTCGCGGCAAAATCGTAGAAGCCGAGCCCGCCGGCCGTCGTGTTGACGGCAAAGCGCTCCATGACGCGCCCGGTATCTTCCCAACGCCCCTGGAGCAGGCAACTGATGGCCTTCACCGGCGTGCGCAGGTTCTCGAAGAAGTTGTTGATGCCCGTGCGCGCGGGCTTGGGGACCGCCTTCCCATAGCCGATGGACACCGGGCGCAACACCCAGAGGTAGACCTTGTCATTGAAATGGAACCAGACGACATTCCACGGCTTGAGCGGATCGGAGATGTGCTCCTCCTGATCCACGCCGTCCTTGCCGTCATACTCCTTGTCGAGCCCCGAAAGCACGTCGTCCTTGGCGGAGTCATTGCCGGCAGGCGCCGCCTCCGCGGGCGCGGCAGCCGCGGCCGGCTCCTGTTTCACGCCTGGCTGCTGCACCGTGGCACAGCCTGCCAACAGGCAGAGCGCCAACACGCTAACTAAGCTTCTCATTTTCCTTCACCTTCTGCTTGAGTACCGCAATGAGCTCATCCGGGGTCTTGTTCACCAGCAAATCGCTGAACTGGCTCCGGTAATTGCTGACCAGGCTGACGCCTTCCACTTTCACGTCGTAGACTCTCCAGGCGCCCTTCTCGTCTTTGAACAGGCTGAAGTCGGCCGGTATTTCGCGCGAAGAGCCGATGATCTTCGTCATGACGCAGGCCTTGGATTCCGGCTGCATCTCGATTGAGAGGATGTGCACCTTCTCGTCCGTGTACTTCTCGAGATTGGCGATGTATGTCACAAAGACCAGTTGTGAAAAGGTCTCGGTGAACTCGGCAATCTGCGCCTCGGAAAACTTGTTGCGCTGACGGCCCAGGGTCAGGAGGCTCACCCGCTTGGCGTCCGTCACGGCCAGGAGCGTGTCCCGCATCTGCGCCCGCCGCTCCTCCCGTTTCACATCGCCCTTCAGCGCCGGATCGCGGAGAATGGAAATGGCCTTCTGAATCGCCCCCTCCATCATCTGCCGGACGCTTTGTTCATCGTCCGCCCACGCCGGCCCCGCGGCCAGCCAGACGCCCAACGCCAAGGCTGCCATCTTCAAAAGCGATTTCATACTGCTCATTCCCGTCATGGTTGCCCGTCCACTTTCTCGTCCGGCGCCGTGCCGCCGGCCTTCTTTACTTCTCCAAACGCATACTTGCCCACCAAATCTTCCATGTCCACGGTAGACTGCGTCTCCTTGATCCGTCCGCCGTCCTGCAGCGTTTCGAGTCCGCCGCCCGGCTGCAGGCGGATGTACTTGTCGCCGATAAGTCCGCTGGTCTTCACCGACGCGATGGTTTCCTCGTCCAGCGCGACGCCCTTCCGGATTTTCAGCACCACTTCGGCCACCATGTCCTTGGGATCGAGCACGATACGCTCGACTTTGCCCACCTGCACCCCGGCAATCTCGACCATCGCCCCTTCCTTCAGTCCGGTGACCGTGGAGAAGCGGGCATGCACGCGATAGTAATCGTTACTGAGCAGTTCCACCTTCCCGAGCTTGATCGTCAGATACGCCACACAGAGCAGGCCCAGCAGGACAAAGATGCCCACGCCGGTTTCGACAGTGCCTCGTTTCATCGCAGAATCACCTTCTTCGCTCCGCCCGGACGCACCGGGTCAACTGTCCCTTTTCGACCCGTCCGTTCCCGTCAGGAACCCCTGCACCCGGGCTTCCTCACTCGCCTGCACGGCCTCGGGGCTGCCCGAGGCAATGATTACCCCGTCCTCGAGCATGGCCACCTGCTGCGACACCTCGAACACATCCGGGATATCGTGGCTGACCAGGACCGCCGTGAAACCCTTCTCGCGCTGCTGCGCCGCGATCATCTCATGCACCATGCGCTTCCGTATCGGGTCGAGGCCGGTGGTCGGCTCATCAAACAATACAATCTCCGGCTCGGTTATCAGCGACCGGGCGAACGCCACCCGCTTGCTCATCCCGCCGGACAACTGCGACGGGTAGCGGTCCAGGGTCTCCCCCAGCTCCATCCGCGCCGCCATGGCGTGGACCCGCTCCCGGATCTCGCCGAGCGAAAGGCGCGTGCGCTCCTGCAGGGGCAGGGCG
>CAILVY010000002.1 GCA_903837785.1 Candidatus Hydrogenedentota bacterium | reverse complement strand
AGCCTGTCATGCTCGCAGCTTCGGGGCGGGAAACGTCCAGTCAACTCGATATCTCGGTGGTCATCTGCACCCACAATCGCGCTGAATCGCTCCGGGAAACCCTCACGGCCCTGCAGTGCCTGGACCGCGGGGGACGCGCCGTCGAAATCGTCGTCGTGGACAACCAAAGCTCGGATCACACGAAAGCCGTGGTGGCCGCCTGCCAGACGAACATCCCTTGCCGCTACTACTACGAACCGCGCTTGGGCAAGGCGCACGCCATGAACCGGGCGCTCGAGGAGGGGGGGTTGGGCGAAATCGTTGTCTTCCTGGATGACGACCTGACCCCGGCGCCCGGCTGGTTCCTGGGGGTCGCGGCACTCTGCAATCGCTGGCCGGACCGGGACTTCTTCACGGGCAAGATCCACCCCATCTGGCCGCCCGGCGAACTCCCCGCCTGGATACAAAAGTGCGGAAATCACTCCGTCGCCTTTTCGCTGCTGGATCGTGGCTCCAAAGACCGCCCCATGGACGACGTGGGTGCGGAGTTCCCCCCCGGCGGTCACTTCTGGATACGCTCCCGAGTCCTCCAGAAAGGCTATCGCTTCAAGGACTTATGGCTCACCGAACCGGAATTCGTCATGCAATTGGCCCGCGATGGGCACCGCGGCGTCTACGGTCCCGACGCTCTCGTCGGTCACCGCGTCCAGCCCTCCCTGTTGCAGGCAGCCGTGCTGCGCGAACGATTCGCCCGGCTGGGACGCGAACTACCCCATGTCCGATTGGCCTGCCCGCCGCTCACCCGGCAGGCCAAACTCCTCAAAGACCATCCCTGGCTGTTTCGCGGCCTGACCCTGGCCAATCTCCTCCGCTGGTTCGGCGTCTACCTCATGGAGCGCCTTCGAAGCTCAGGGGGAAGCCGACTCGAACGCGAACTGTACGCCATTCTCGCCTTGAACAATAACCGGGAATCCCTTCGAATCGCCGGGGAGCTGCGAAGGAATCCCCGTTGACCGGCCGCGTTCTCCACACTGTTGTCAGACTACCCGGCGCCATACTTTAGACTTCAGTCAAAGCTCTGCGAGATCCTTTCAGTATTTCTCGCACTATATCAACATTTCTTCTGCAAAGCCTCTCCATCTCACCGGGGAAGAAGAGTGTGGGTAAGTGGGGCGCCCACGAGCGCTTGCGGAATGACCCGTCCGGGGATATAATTGATTACGAGTATTGTAAAAGGTGGCAACACTGCGGTCAGCAGGGAATCTGCTGGCAGCAGCAAGGCAGAAAAGGTGGGCAGACGTTTGAGGGAGCCTCGAATACCTTCAGTCCGAGACGATGACCGTCCCCGTTTCGTGGGATCTGGCCTTGTCCAGACGCGAATGCGCGGCCATGAGCAGTTTCTCGGCCCGGTCCCCGTCGTTCGGGAAACTGGCCACCGAAGCCTGCACGTCTATCTGCTGATGAAACAGACTCGTCCAGCGCCGCAACGCCAGGGTGGCCCCCAATCGATCCGTCTCTCCCAGCAGCACCGCGACCGAATGGTCGAAATTGGCCATGGCATCACTGCTGCGAAGACAGTCCGTCAACACGCTCTTGACCGTTGGAAGATTCTCCCGCGAAGTCAGCATAACCAGCGACGTAAAACGGCTGTGCCGTTTCGCCGAATGCAGCTCGTACGCGAGCAGTGTCAACAAGGTCGGCAAATCAATATTCATCGGTGTTACTACCCTTCGAATCCTCGAGCATGTTTCATGCCATTTGTCCCACCTCGACCTTTGAAGCGCATGGACTCGTCTAAGTTACCGTTATTATTCATCTTAGAAATCCGAAAGTCAACCGCTTTGACAGCGAAGCCCTGGACACCTGTGGCAATTGCGAGGAAGTATTGCTCAGCTGTGGACAAGTTCTGCCTACCCCTTGCCGCGGGCTTCGGCCGGGGTCCGGACCACGATCGTGGGCCGACGCCTGCCCGCATGGGCAGCGGTGAACAAATCGTGAACAACAGTTATTCAACTTTGACTAACTTTCTTCCGCAACAGCGGAGCAGCAACGATTCGAAGGCGAATGTCTGCGCAAGACTTAGGCGCAATTGAAAAGAATTTGATGCATGGATCTCATTGAAAGAAAGCAGTTTAGACTTTAGCGCCCGTTCAAGTGTCTTCTTTTTGGCACGGCAATTGCTTAATACCAGACTCCCGAAGACGGGAATGGGGTTATGAAGGGGTTTCTCGACGCACCTGGGTGCACGTGAGGTTCCGGGCAAGTAACGAGTGAACGAGAAGGGGACGTGTTTTCTTGATAAGGAGCGAATCGGTTTCCACACTGGGAGCAGAGCACTGGGGTTGAGTGTACGGGGTTGACAGGGCCTTGATCTTCGGCCGGTCTCGAGGTGAGGGACGGCTGGGAGACATGCTCATGAGGGGTATACAGGGTGTTGAATCATTCTTTTGTCGAATCGGGGATTGCCAGGTCGGTCTTCTTCCCTCCGCACCAAGACTTGGTGGGCGAACATCCGAAGATTCAGGCGGTGCGCCGCCAGATTCATCGATTTGCCTCGACCGAGTTGATGGTCCTGGTGACAGGAGAGACCGGAACAGGCAAGGATATTGCCGCAAACCTGCTGCACTCGTTGTCGTCGCGCCGGGCGCGTCCCTTCATCAAAATAAACTGCCCGAGCATCCCGGAAGGGATGATCGAGAGTATTCTTTTCGGACATGAGCGGGGCGCGTTTACGGGCGCGCACACCCTGTTGCGCGGGCGGCTCGAACGGGCGGACGGGGGCACGGTTTTTCTGGATGAGCTGCTGGGGGCATCGAGCCTCTTTCAGAGCAAGCTGTCGCATTTCCTGGACGGCGAGTCCTTCATGAGGGTCGGCGGAACGCTTCCGGTGCACGTCAACGTGCGCGTGGTCGCCGCGGCGAACATGCGGGTGGAGGACGCCGTCCTGAGCGGCCAGCTCCGGGAGGACATCGCATTCCGCCTGGGCGAGGTCGTGATTGTCATGCCGCCGCTGCGCGATCGCTTGTCGGACCTCCCCCTGCTTGTGGAGCACTTCAATTTCAATGCCTGCCGGGCGCTCCAGAAAGAGTATCAGCCACTGCGCAACGAGTATGTGGAAGAATTGAAGAAGCAGGAGTGGCCGGGGAATGTGCGCCAGTTGTCGAGCCGGGTAAAAGAGTATGTGGCCACGGGGGACCTGGAAGCCCTGCTGGAAGACCGGGACTCGGCCCTGCCGGAGATGCCCAGCCTGGGCATGGACGATGAATTGACGCCGCCCAACCCGGCGCTCGGAATTGACGCCTTCTCCTTTCAAAAAGGCCTGACACTCAAGGAAGCCGCACAGCGGGCCGCGGAACAGGCGGAGAAGTTCATGATAAGGGAGGCGTTGCGCATCACACGTTGGAATCGGCGTGAGGCAGCCAAGCTTCTGGGAACCAGCTACAGTTCGCTGTTGAGGCGCATCGACGCCTACGGCGTTGGACGAAAGAACGGGGACATCAACGCAGCAACGGAGTTAATGGGATGCGAGCGCGACTGACAATTCACTTATCGCTAGTTTTGGCCTTTCTTGCCGCCGGTTGCGCCACGACGCCGCCGGAGGGGGATTCACGTCCGGCCCAGGTGAAGAACAAGGTCATCCTGGAAACCCAGATTGTGCCCAAGCTCCTGGTGGCCGAAGACGAAAAGAAGCCCGCCAAACCCGAACAGGAACCGCCTGCGGCTGCCGCGGCGGCGGCCCCGGACAGTGCGAAGGCCGCAGCGCCCGACGGCACAGTCAAGCCGGCCAGCCCCGACACGCTTGTGTACCGCATCGGCGCGGGGGACGTGCTGAACATCGACTTCCTGGGGGATGAAACGCTGAGCGGCCAGGTGGTGGTCCGCTACGACGGGTGCATCTCGTTGCCCAAGATCCCCGTGGCCGACATCAAGATCGCGGGATTAAGCCGGGAAGAGGCGACCGCGCGCGTTCAGGAAGCCTATGGCACCGTCTACAAGGAGCCGCTGGTGAGTGTCGCAGTCACCCAGGCGGCCAGCAAAACGTTCACGGTCACCGGAGACGTGACGAAGGCGGGTGAATACCCCTATACGAAGCCGGTCACGCTGCTTCAAGCCATCAACGTGGCGGGCGGCCTGCGCCAGTACACGCGCGGCGGCGATTCCTACATCGGTTCCCAGGGTCAGTTGGTCAAGGCCTTTATCATTCATTATGAAGGCATCGAGCGCCAGGTGCGCGAGTACGATTTGCGCGGCTTTGCCAAGAACGGCGCGCACGCTTCGGACACCGTGATCCTTCCGGGGGACGTCGTTTACGTTCCGGAGAGCGTCAATCTGGTCTACGTGTTGGGACAAGTCAACCGGCAGAGCGTCTTCGCGCTCAGTGAAGGCATGACCCTGCTCCAACTGCTGGCGAACGCGGGCGGGTTCAATATGGCGACCACGCGCATGAAGGGCGTGGTGATCGTCCGCGACCTGAACGAGACCTCGACGAAGCTCATGCTGGTCAACTGCAAGGAGGCGCTCCACTCCGGCCAGGATGTCCGTCTGGAACCCGGCGATATCATCTACTTCCCCCAGAAACGCCTGACGCATCTGCGGCAGATTGTCGTGGACGCCACCGGAACCGTATCGCCCGTGTTGAGCCTCGCGGGCCAGGTGATGGGACTGTACACCCAGGCGTATGACGCGTATTACGCCAAGGACCGCTTTGAACAACTCTTCCGTCAGCGAGGGACCTCGGCCGCCGGAGCCCTCTATTAGGCACCCGGCAAGAAGAAGACCCGGCGCGGAAATACACGCGAGATAGGAAAGCGAGAATGAGTTTCGAGTTGCTGACACCTGCCCTTGAGGAACGCCCCACGTCGTCGCCGTCGCTGGCGATGCCGGGGAAGACGCTCAACATCAAACGGCTGATTCAGTACCGGCTGCCGTTGATCATCGGCATCACCCTGCTGGTGAGCGTGCCGTCCGTCATTGTCAGTTGGTTGCTGACCCCCGCGGAATACACCGCCTCCGCCGATATCCGATTCTTGGCATCGACCCCGAGGGTGATGGCAAACTCGGACAATCAGAACCAGTTTGCCCCGTACGAGAAGTTCGTCAACACCCAAATCGGCCTGATCACAGGGAACATGATCCTCACGGATGTCGCCAATGACCCGGATATCCGCGGCCTGGCCTGCTTCCCGCCGGGAGAGGACCCCGTTGAGTTCCTGACGGAGCGCGTGAGGGCCCGCACCCGAACCAACAGCGAGTTGGTCACGGTAAGTTGCACGCTGGCCGACAAGGAATCCGCGCGAGCCGTGCTTGACAAGGTCATCTCGCAGTACCTGACCTACGCCACCGGAGAAGAAGTGAATACGGGCGGCGAGCGCCTGCGGATTCTCACGAGAGAGCGCGACGCCCGCCAGACCGAACTGGAAATGCAGCTGCGGCAGATTTCCGAACTGCAGAGCACAGTCGGCCCGTCTGATCAGGAAGGCAATGCCGCCACCGGAGGTGAGGCCGACATCTACCGCGAGAACCTCTATCGCGCGGAAGAAGAAATATCGCGGGCGGAAGCGCAAGTGGCGAAGAACGATGCAGAGCTCGGGCGCATCGACGCGCTGGCGAAGCAGGTGAAGGATGGCGCGCTCATCCCCGAGATCGAAGTGCGCGTCGCTTCCGATGCCCGGGTGGCCGCCCTCCGGCAGGAACTGGTCCAGGCCGAGGCAAGTGCCGCCGTTATGGATGATCGCCTCCTGGAGAACGCCCCCCAGCGAAAGACCGAGGCCAGGCGGGTTTCAGTCCTGAAGGAGAGCATTGCCAAGGAAGAATCGGCCATACGCCAGGGGATCGTGGCGGGGATGCGGACCGACTGGCAAATGCAGGCGAAGGACGCCACGGACGGGCTGAATGAAGCGAAACAACGGGCGGAAAAGTTCCGCCAACTCCTCAAAGACTATGATGACCGACAGCAACGCAATGCGGGACAGCGCGCCGAATTGGACAAATTGAAGGCCAAGGCGGATGAGACTTCGAATCTCCTGCGCGAACTGCGCCGCCAGATTGCAGACATTACAATTGAAAGCAATGCGCCGGCCCGCGTCCGCCTGGCCTCGCAGCCGACCGCCCTGGGGGGACGTCCCGACTACGGCCGGCGCAAAAAGATGATTCTGATGGCCTTGATGGCCTCGCTGGGTCTGGGCCTGGGCGCGGGCATCCTTCGGGAACTCACCAACCGTGAAATCACCTCGGCGCAGGATATCTCCTTGATGACGAGCCTGCCCGTGGTGGCCGTCATCCCCGATGCGGCCGAAGATGCCTACGTCAAGTCGGACAGGGTCTACCGGCTGGTGCTGGATTATCCGAAATCGGCCTTGACGAATGAAATGCGCCGCGTGCTCTCCAAGCTCCTGTATCCCGCCGAGACTTCGGACGCGATCCGCTCGATTCTCATGACCAGCCCCTCGAAAGGGGACGGGAAAACGATGCTCACGTGCAACCTCGCGGTGGCCCTGGCCCAATCCGGCCGGCGTGTCCTGATCGTGGACGCGTGCAGCCAGGGCTCGGATATCGAGGACTGCTTCCACATGGAGAACGGCCCCGGCCTCTCCGAGCTGCTCACCGGCGAACTGGACCTCCGCGAAGTCGCCCGGCAGACCGACGTGGAGAATGTGTGGCTGCTCGGGCCCGGCCTGGACATCGACGCGCTCCGCAGCCGCCTGGCATCAAAGAGCATGGTTGACTTTCTGCAAGAGGCAGAGAGCGATTTCGACCACGTCCTCTTCGACGCACCGCCCGCCTTGTTGATGTCCGAGGCGTACTTGATCGCGCCGCTCGTGGACATGGTCCTCGTCGTCGTCCGCGCCGGCGTCTCGAACGAAGGAATGACTCACCGCTGCCTGCGGGAACTCCAGCAGATCCAAGCCAATGTGGCGGGCATCGTGCTGAATGGATTGCGCGGCACGCGCGGCGGATACCTCAAGCACAACGTGCGTTCGTACTACGGGTATCGTCCAAGCGGCAATGGCAACGGAAACGGCCACAGCGGTGACCTGCCGGAAATCCAGTTGGTGGAGGAAGCTCCGGAAGAGACTGGCGAAGCGGTGTTGCTTGCGCCGGCGCCGGAGTCAACGAAGTCTGTACACAGCAATTGACCGAGGAACCCGGGGCACTTCGGCCCCGGGGGATGTGCCGAAAGAAGGCGTACACGAGGGTCGCGACTGCCGCGTGGAAACCTGGTGAATTAGGGGCTGTTAACCATTGACAGGGGTGTGAGGCCGTGAGCAAGACAAGTGAAAGAAGGGGGCTCAAATGAACAGAAACCTTGAGTGTGCCATGGCTCCTCCGAGAACGAAGGAGTCCGTGGCCGAAAACCTCAATCCGAGGAAGGGCCTGCCGGCGCATGCCGCCCCGGTGCCGGTGAACGTGTGTGGAATCGCCATGCACAGTGTCACCCTCGCGGAGGTGTTCGCGGAGGTGGACGAGCGAATCCGCCGGAACAAGCCCGGTTACATTGTAACGCCGAATGTGGACCACATCGTGTGCTATCACGAGAACGGTGAATTCCGGGAGGCTTATCAGAACGCCTTTCTCGTGCTGCCGGATGGAACGCCCATCATCTGGGCAAGCCATCTCCTGGGCACGCCGCTCCGCGAGAAGATTAGCGGTTCTGACCTTATCTACTCGCTGACGGAACATGCCGCGCAGCAAGGGCACTCGGTCTTCTTTCTGGGCGGGGCAGAGGGCCTCGCCGATATGTCGGCCAAAGTGTTCAAGCAGATGTTCCCAGCGCTGAAGGTCGCCGGGGCGTACTGCCCGCCGCTGGGATTCGAGCAGGATCCCGTCAAGAATGCCCAGGTGCTCAAGGCCCTCAAAGAGGCGGCGCCGGACATCTGTTACGTCGCCCTGGGTTCCCCCAAGCAGGACATCTGGAACTGGCGTTATTGCGAGCAGGCCGGAGTGCCGGTCATGGTCGGCGTGGGCGGATCCTTCGATTTCGTCACGGGTCGCGTTCGGCGCGCCCCGCAATGGCTGCAGAAGGCGGGGATGGAGTGGCTCTGGCGCCTCTGCCACGAGCCGCGGCGCCTGTGGAAACGCTATCTCGTGAGAGACGTGCGCTTCTTCGCCTACCTCTGGACCGAGTTCTGGCGCATGAGACAGCGGCAGGCGTAGTGTGCAAACTATCGGCGGGAAACCTTCTACAATGGGTCGTATCGAGGCGCCGGTGCAGGAGTAAGGTGATGACGTTGAAGCCCGGGATTGCCTGGCGCAGAAGTCACGGCGGCCGTCCATCATGATCGAGTTCAACTGCCCACATTGCATGAATTACCTCGAGGTCGACGAACGATTCGCCGGCCACGATGGCTGGTGCAGGGTTTGCAAGAACCCCATACATATCCCCAAATCCAGCATGGCGACGGAACAGGACACGCTTCAAAAAAGTCCGGAGCGCCTCGTCAATATGCTGCGATACGCGGCGCAAAAAATGGATGCTTACAAGGAACAGCTTCGGGATGCTCATGCCGAGAACCAGAAGCTGGAGGAAAAGCTGAAGACCATGCAGGAGATCGTGGATAGAATCGCAGGCTTCGAACAGCGCTTGTCAGACATGGAGTCCATGCTGTCACAGGCCTCGAAGCTCCATGAGCACGTGACGCCCGCGCTCGAAGACACCCAAACCATGATAGAAGACCTGGTCCTGAAAACGGACCTGCTCGCGATGACTCTGGAACAGCGGGCTGCGTTGAGCCCATCAGAGCCCGAGGTGGATACGGCCGCGCGCGACACCTCGAATCATCTGGCGGCGGAAGCCTTTTCCGAAAGCATCGAGAGCCTGAAGACCGGCCTCAATGAACTGCGCGAGACGCTGGCGGGGGAGCAGGGCGCGCGGCAAGATCTGGAACGGGTCTTCCGCGATATCCAGACCCGTCTCGCATCGGAGGAACAGAACAAACTCCAGGTACCCGCGCCCAACGCGGATGCGAAGGAGGTACAGAGCGTTTCCCGAGACGGGAACGGCCATGACTCCGCAGCGCTTCCCCCGGGAGTGCCCGCGCGCACCGCAAGAGGCGAAGCCGAAGCGATACAACTGGCGCAGGGGGAAGTGGTGCCCGGTTCCGACAACCCGGACGAACAGGCCATGTTGAATATACTGCTGGACTTCATGGGTTCGGGAAGCCGATAAGCAAAGCGAAACCATCAACCGGATTTGGATCAGGAATGCGCAAAGTCATCGTAACGTGTGAGTGCGGCCAGAGACTCCAGGCGCCATTTTCCGCCCTGGGACGCACGGGCGTATGTGTGGCCTGTGGTCGAAAGATGCAGATCGCACTTGGGGCCGTGCGTACGGAGCCTGCGGCGGAACCACACGATGCCGGGCCGCCCAAGCGATCCTGGTGGCGGAAAGACGCCGCGCCTTCTCCCGACGCCCAGGAACGATTCGCGCGTGCGGTGGACTTGTACTGTTCCGGCAACTACGCCGAGGCGCTGGCGCTGTTGGATGTGCTTTCCCGGGAATACCCCGATCGGCCCGAAGTCGAACAGGCACGGGCCTATTGTTTCCGGGCCCTGCATCGGCCGAGGCTGGGCGTGGCGGAAGGATTGCGCACGTCCCCCGGAACGGGCGCGCTGGACGAAGACACAATCAAGCGGGTCCTCCTGGACAAACTGCTCCACGGACGGCCCGACTCTGTGCAGATTGACGCCGCCCGTCTCGCATGCGAACTGCTCGGATTGTTGCCTGGAAAAGCTCCGGGGAACTTCCCTTCTCCTTCTGGAAACAACGGCCATCGATTGGCCGGCGAAACAGAGACGGGGCACCCGCTGCCGGAAACGGACAGGGAATTCATGAATGCAAACGACGCACGGGAAAGCGAAGGCAGTGAGACGGAAGACTGAACGGGGGGATGCGCGTGACACAAGCCTGCGGCCCGTTGCGGGTCCGCACCGCTTCCGTGAAGCCCGCGCATGAACTGAACCACGGCCTTTGACCACGGCGCATCGACATGCGGCTCAGGACGGCAAGGCCGGATCAGAGAAAGGACGAAGACTATGGGCGAGCAAACGGCGGTGGATACGCATCGGCGGCGCTATGTCGTCATTCTCCCCGCACGCGATGAGGAGCGCTTCCTGGACAAGATTGTGGCGTGTCTGGCGCGGCAAAGCATCCCTCCCGCGGAACTCGTCATCGTGAATGACGGTTCAAAGGACCGCACCGGCGCCATGGCGGATGCCGCCGCGGCCGCATATCCCTGGATTCACGTTGTTCACCGGGGCGACCGCGGCGAACGGAAACTTGGCGGCGGGGTGGTTGACTCCTTCTACGCGGGCTATGCCGAACTGCGCGCTCAGGACTACGATTACATCTGCAAACTGGACAGCGACCTCACGCTCGGCGAGCGCTATTTCGAAGCGTTGATGGAGAAGTTCGAGGAGAATCCGAAGCTGGGCGGCGCCAGCGGCAAGACCTGGAACCCGGCGGGCGATCACCTCATTGAAGAACACATGATCGACGAGATGGTTGCCGGGCAGGCCAACTTCTGGCGGCGCCAATGCTGGGAGGATATCGGCGGCTTCGTGCATGAGGTCATGTGGGATGGCATCGTCTTTCACCGCGCCCGCATGAAGGGGTGGACCACCACAAGTTTCCGCGACGAACCCCTCAAGATCATCCACCACCGGCTGATGGGTTCATCGCACAAAAACATCTACTTCGGTCGCATGCGCTGGGGACGCGGGCAATGGTTCATGGGAACGCATCCCTTCTACATTGTCGCCAGCGGCGTGTTCCGCATGCGGGAACGTCCCTACGTCCTCGGCGGATGCTGCATTATGCTCGGCTTCTTGCTCGCGTGGGTAAAGGGCGCGCCCCGATACGATGACCTGGAGTTCCGCCGGCATCTGCACGCCTGGCAATTGAAGCGCATTGGGTTCGGGTGGGCCGCGCCGCGTGTTTGAGAGGAAAACAAAGGCTCGGTCGGGCCGTACGCCATGATTCAGACAGGTCAAGCATCTCGGGTCGAGATCAGCAAACGGCTGGTGCTCATCAACTCAGCAAGCGCGGTGGGCACGCGCCTGCTGAGCATGTCCGTGCTCATCTGGCTTCAACAGTACCTGCTCAAGCGCGTGTCCCCAGAGGAATACAGCCTGTTGCCCGTGCTCTACTCCGTGATGGCGTTCGCGCCGCTGCTCACCACGATTCTCACGGGAGGCATCGGTCGCTACATCACGGTCGCGTATGCGCGGGGGGACGACAATGGAGTCACCCGCATTGTCTCAACCATGTTCCCCATCCTGTGCGCCGCGGGCGTGCTCTTCCTGGGCGCCGGGTGGTTCCTGGCCTGGCACATCGACAGCGTCTTGATCATCGCACCGAATCGCGTGAATGACGCCCGCATCATGATGGCGATTCTCATGCTCTCGGCCGCGGTTCGGCTCCCCCTGGCGCCTTTCAGCGCCGGGTTCTTCGTGCGGCAGAAATTCATGCTCGAGAACCTTATCGGCATCGGAACGGAATTGTTCCGGCTCGCGCTGCTCTTTTCGCTGCTCTTCGGCGTCAGCGCCCGCGTTCTTTGGGTGATCACGGCGGCCACGAGCGCCGAGTTCGTCAACCTGGCAATCACGCGCACCATCTCCATGCGCCTCGTGCCCGCACTGCGCTTCCGCCGCTCCCAAATCCACTGGCCCATTGCAGGGGAAATTACCGCTTTCGGCGGTTGGAGCTTTCTGGGCGAAATCGCCAATACGGTTCGGACGGCCAGCGACGCGTTGATCCTCAACCGCTTCGCCACCCCGATTGATGTGGCCGCCTTCCATATCGGATCCATGGTTCCCCGGTACCTCTCCTCGCTGTCCCTCCAGGCGCTGGGACCGCTGTTGCCCGCGCTCACCGCGATGGTCGCCTGCGGCGACACGGCCCGCATCCGCGAAACCTGCCTTCGCGTGGGGCGCTACGCGCTCTGGGGCTCGATGACGCTGGTCGTTCCCGCCCTCGTGTTCCACGGCGAACTGGCCGTGCTTTACGCGGGACCGGCCTACAAGAGCGCGGGAACCGTTCTGATGCTGCTCCTGGTGCTCTATCCCATTTTCTACGGCATGATCCTGACGCCGAGCCTGGCCAACGCACGGGGTGAAGTGGGCGCCTGGACGAGACGAACCATTATCCGGGAATCCGCCAACCTGGCCGGCACGCTCTTTCTCGTGGGCTACCTGAAACTCGGCGCGGCAGGCAGTGCGTTTTCGACGGCCCTGATGCTCGTCATCTTTCAGCCCCTGCTGATCTATCCGCTCGCCCTGCGCTTTGCGGAAACGGACTGGTCCACGTGGGCTTCAAAGACCCTGCTTCCCGGTTTGGCGCCCGCTGCGTTGAGCCTGCTTGCCGGCTTTATGGCGCGCCAGTGCTTCGCTTCGCACACATGGTTGTCGATCGCGATTTGCTGCGCGGTGATGGAGGCGGCCTATTGCCTGGCGCTTTTTGTCTTCTGCCTGGACCGGAAAGAGAAGACGCAGATTGCCGGACTCGCCCAGAAGGTCATGCAGTTGGGGAGAGTGGCAACCTGATGCCGACTTCGCGGGCAGAGGACTTTTGAAATGTTTCTGATACACTTGCGGCGCGGAAACGGGGGATTGTAGGGATATGCACGTGAACAGAGAAGGGCGGAATGGCGGGGCGGCCGGGGACGGAACGTCCTCTGCAACGTTCGAATCAAGAACTCACCAGCGGCAGTTTCTGATCGGAGCCCAGCCCGTCTTGTATCGCAGCGATTGGCGCGTCGTTCGCCTCTCGGATACCGCCGTGCTCTCGCATTGTCCCGACCTGCCCGTGCAAACGGCCGTGGACGCCAGCGGGGCAACATGGGTCCTGATAGGAACGGCCATCCACACGACCCGGCGCTCCGTCACGCCCGTGGAGGAGATTCGGGAGCACCACAGCAGCGAGATACCGCAGCTTTATGCGGATTGGGCGGGGCGCTGGATACTCATCGGGGAAGGCCAGGTGCACCTGGACGCGACAGCCATGCTGTCCTGTTACTACGCCCGGAACCGAAGCGGCTGCTCCAGGGACCTCCCCTGGGTTTCGAGCAGCCCCGCGCTTCTGGCCGAAGTCCTGGGCAGTGCCGCCGGCACAGAAGACCCGCGGGAACTCGTCTATGCGGGCAAGTACCTCACGTGGTTCCCCCTCCCGGGCTCCCGGTTCTCGAATATCGGACACCTGCTTCCCAGCCAGGTGCTTTGCCTGGACACGGGAGCGTTGCGCGCACGCCCGTTGCTTCCTGACCTCGAAACCACCCGCTCCTATGAAGAGATGCTGGAGAGACTCGAATCAGCCTTCGTCATCTTCTTTCACAATCTGATGAAACAATTCCCGACCACGCCCCGCTGGCTCTCGTTAACCGGCGGGGGAGACTCGCGGGTGATTCTTGCCGCGGCCCGGAAGGGCGGGGCTTCGTTGGGCACATTCACCTTTGCCCAATCGCACAATTCGATTGGCGACGATCTCATGCCGGAACGCGTGGCCCGGGCCGCGGGCTGCAAACATATCTGGCTCAGGCCAGGGGTTTTCATTCCCGAAAAGGCGGAACTCTATGACCGGCACACCGCCCGCTCCATCGCCAGCACGTCCCGTCCCCGATTTGCCCAGGGCCAGATGGACTTCGGCCGCACGGGGGACATCATCATGCGCGGGCTATGTTTCGAGATCTGCCTGCCGGATTACTTCGACTGGATGCCCCCCGAGGAATTGTCGCCGCCCGATCTGGCCGCGGCCTGGGGTGTCAAGGACGAGTACTCCATCGCACTGCTGACCGAGTGGAATGACTGGGTGAAGAAGACCCCAATCGAGGGCATGGACTGGCGCACGCGCTTCTACATCGAGCAGCGCATGGCCGGCTGGTTCTCGGCGATCGAACTTTCCGTGGACATCACAAAGTACCTCCATCTCAATCCGGGAAACGCCGCGCGCACCATTGCGCTGATGCTGGCGCTGCCCTGGCCCAAGCGACAGGGCCGACGGCAATATCAGAGCGATCTCATCCGTTCCATGTGCCCGGAACTGGAGCGCCTCCCCATCAACCCGGAATGGGATCAGTTTTCACTGCTCTCCAAACTGCAATGGCGGTGGCGGAAAGATCATTGGTTTCCCGTTCGAAAGCTGATTCAGCGGGTGAGACGAGGGCGCAAGGCATGAGCATCGATCGGAGAGCCTGTCGCACGGGAGACTTGCCATGAAACTGCTCTCGTCCTTCAAGGGAATGCTTGTCCGGTCCTGTCTGCGTGCGATATCGGCCGCCTTCGTCCGGACGGAGAAGAATTCGTGGGCACAACGCCGCATGGCGCCGGTTCTGGCGGGACTATATTATCTCGTGGAAGGCTCGTTCCTCTGGGAACAGCGGGCGGTGCTGAGAGCCCGGCTCCATCACTGGCAAGCCAGCGAAACGGCCCTGTACTCCTATCGAAGAAACCTGCACCGCCTCGAGAAAGGCATGATCATGAAGCCCCGGCGCCCCAACTTCGCCGAGGGCTATATCGGGGAAACGATAGATCTCTTCCGCCGCCTGCTCAACGATTATGGGACTGGAAAGCACCACTGCACACGGGACCTGCAATGGGGGCACAGGACCTTTTCGGAGTATTTCTCGCTCGTGGCCGACTCCGAGCCCATCCGCGCCGCCCGATCCGCATTCGAGTCCATCGCCGTGCCGGAAGAACTGCGCGGCCTGTCCGGGTCGAGTGTGTGCCATCCCGAGACGGCTTCCGCCCCGTTTGGCGTTCAGGATCTCCTCCAGGTGGCGCGGACGCGCCACAGCATTCGATGGTTCCTGCCCACGCCCGTGCCGCGCGAGGCCATTGACGCCGCCGTCACGGTCGCCCTGCAATCACCCAACGCCTGCAACCGGCAGGCTTACTCGTTCCGCATCTTCGATGAGCCCGAACTGACGCGCCAGGTGGCCGGCATTCCCATGGGCATTTCCGGCTTCGAGGACAAAATCCCCTGCCTGGCGGTCTTGATAGGCCACAGCGGCGCCTATCCCGAAGCGCGCGACCGGCACCTGATCTACATCGACGCCTCGCTCGCGGCGATGGCCTTTATCCTGGCCATGCACGTTCAGGGCATCGGCACCTGTTGCGTCAATTGGCCGGAGATCGGCGAGTTGGAAGAGAGGATGCAGCGTGTCATGGGCTTGACGCATGATGAACGGCCCATTATGCTGATAAGCATTGGATACCCGGATCCGGAGGGGGAAGCGCCATCATCTCCGAGAAGGTCATTGGAGGAGATGCGGTTCTACAACAAGGCTCGCGGGCCGTTCCAGTCTGCTGGCTCCGATGCGCAAAGAGAGGCGTGAGATGAAGGTTCTCATCATAGGGGGTGGTTTCATCAACAAGGGCGCGGAGGCCATGGTGAAAACCGTCCAGGCCCAGATCGCCCAGCGTCTACCCGGTACCACCTTCCATTTCTCCGGCGCGGCCGATGGCGAGGCCCGATTTCTGGCGGGGGAGGGGATCCAGGTGCTTCCGGCGCGCCCACGCAAGGACAAGATTGCCGCCCTGGGCCGGATGTTGTCCGGGCACCCGGGGCTCGCACGCGACCTGCCCCGCCAGCGCAGGCTGCGCACCCTGGCAACGCTCGCCGACGTCGACGCGGTGCTCGACATCAGCGGATATGCATATGGCGATCCCTGGGGCATGGCCTACAGCGGGCCCGCCACGGCCATGGCCGCCTATGCCCAGGATCTGGGCAAACCTTTTGTGTTGCTGCCGCAAGCCTTCGGGCCGTTTGAACGCCCGAACATCGCCGCATCCTGCCGCCAGCTCTGCGCGCGCGCGGCCTTGACCTTCGTTCGCGATGAGGCGAGCATGGCCCACCTGCGCGCGCTCTTCGGGGGACCACTTCCCGAAACCATCCGCATGTCGCCCGATATCGCGTTTCTCTTCGATTCGGCCCCGCTCAACGCGGACTCGCCACTCCTTCGGACGCTGGATGCCGGGCGCGGCACCCGTCCGCTGGCCGGCATCGCCCCGAACATGCGCGTGTATGAACGGACTCCCGGCACGGGACTGGACAACGAATATGTCCGCCTGCTGATCCGTGTTGCCGCCATGCTCGTGGAGCACGGCTATGCCGTGGCGCTGGTGCCGCATGAGGTATCCCGGACGGATATGGGCACAACAGACGACCGCCTGCTCTGTTCGATCATCGAGGCGGGTGCGGGCACCGGCCACGTGCGTGCCTTGACCGGCTGCATGTCCGCCGTGGAGATCAAAGCCGTCATCGGGCAGATGCGCTTCCTCATCGGCTCGCGCTTTCACGCCCTGGTTGCGGCGCTCTCCCAGGGGATTCCGGTCTTTGCCGTGTCCTGGTCGCACAAGTATCAGGAACTCCTGGCGCTGTTCGGCTTGGAGCGCCACGTGCTCGGGGCCGACGCGCTCCAGAGCCTTCCGCAGGCGGCAGGGCTGATCCAGGGTTTCGTGGAAGAAGCAGAGAACTTGAGCGGGAAGGTGCGATCCGCACTGCCCGGCATTCAGCAAAGCGTGTCGGAAACCTTCGACGCGGTAGCATCCACACTGGTGAGTCACAAGTGAGTACTCAGACATTCAGGTTAAGGAGGTCGTTTCATGGTTGCTGACGGATCTGCGGCGCAAAGCACGAAGCTCAACTGCATCGGCGTGATCGGCTTGGGGTATGTTGGGTTGCCGTTGATGTTCGCCTTCAACGACAAGGGATTCCGCACGCTCGGCTTCGATATCGATCCCAAGAAGACGGAAGCGCTGCGGGCCGGCCGCTCCTACATCAAGCACCTGCCCGACAGCCTCGTGGCCGGCCTGAACGCGTCCGGGCGCTCGGATGCCACGACCGATTTCCGCCGAATCCCGGAAGCCGATGCCTTGCTGCTCTGCGTGCCCACGCCGCTCACGCCCCAGCGGGAACCGGACACGAGCTACGTCAGTTCCACGGCGGAAGCCATCGCCCCGTATCTGCGCCGCGGCCAACTGGTGGTGCTGGAGTCCACCACCTATCCCGGTACCACGCGGGAGCTTGTCCTGCCGATCCTTGAGGCGGGCGGCATGAAGGAGGGCGAGGACTTCTACCTCGCCTACTCCCCGGAACGGGAAGACCCGGGCAACACCTCGTTCAGCACAGGGAAGATTCCGAAGGTCGTCGGCGGCTGTTCGCGCACGGCCTGCGACCTCGCCGCCTCCCTGTATGCGGCCATTGTGCCCCAAGTCGTGCCCGTCTCCTCCCCGGAAACCGCCGAAGCGGTAAAGCTCACCGAGAACATCTTCCGCGCGGTGAACATCGCCCTCGTGAACGAGTTGAAAGTCGTGTACACGAGAATGGGCATCGACGTATGGGAGGTCATCGACGCGGCCAAGACCAAGCCCTTCGGCTATATGCCCTTCTATCCCGGCCCGGGGCTGGGCGGCCACTGCATCCCGATTGACCCGTTTTACCTCACGTGGAAGGCGCGGGAATTCGAGTGTTCCACCCGTTTCGTGGAACTCGCCGGCGAAATCAACGTCAGCATGCCGGACTATGTGGTGCAGCGGACCATCGATGCCCTGAACGAACGCGAGCGCGCCTTGAAGAACAGCCGCATCCTGATTCTGGGTGTGTCGTACAAGCGGGATGTCGACGATATCCGCGAGAGCCCCGCGCTCACCCTGATGGAGAAGCTGGCCGCCAAGGGCGCCCTCGTCGACTATCACGACCCATTTACCGCGCAAATCCGCGCGACCCGGGAACATCAAGGACTGGCCGGAAAGAGCAGCATCGACCTGAATCCTGAAACGCTTGCGGGCTACCACGCGGTGCTCATCGTGACGGACCACACCTGCGTCGATTATGCCATGGTTGTGAAGCATGCGCCGCTGGTGGTCGATACGCGCAACGTCACCGCGAATCTCGAAGGCCCCAAGGACAACGTGGTGAAGGCATGAACCCGGAGACTCCAGCCATGGCGCCCGCCGTTTCCGTCATCATTCCGACAAAGAACAGGCATGGGCTCCTCGAAGAGACGATGAACTCCATCCT
This sequence comes from Candidatus Hydrogenedentota bacterium, assembly GCA_903837785.1. Taxonomy (GTDB): domain Bacteria; phylum Hydrogenedentota; class Hydrogenedentia; order Hydrogenedentales; family CAILVY01; genus CAILVY01. Next base: position 2,843 of record CAILVY010000002.1, on the reverse strand, counting down.
GGGCCAGTCGTTTCAGGCGTGGGAGGCGGTGGTCGTGGATGACGGCTCGAACGACGGCACCCTGGCCTACCTCGATGCCCTCGCCAAAGAAGATCCACGCGTCCGCCCGCTCCGCCGGGAAGGCGAGAAGGGCGGTGCGCCGGTCTGTCGGAATCAGGGCTTCCGCGCGTCCCTCGGCCGCTATGTGGTCTTTCTCGACTCCGATGACTTGCTGGCCCCGTGGTGTCTTGAACAGCGCGTGGCCCTGATGGACCGCAATCAGGACCTGGATTTCTCCACGTGGCCGGGGAAGATCTTCTCGGAAACCGTCGATCCCAATGGGCCGCCGTTCAACCACTGGACGGCCGGCGCCGACCTCGATCGATTGCTCACCCGGGACTGGGCCATGTCCACCCCGAGCCAGATTTGGCGGCGCAACAGCTTCGAGAGCACCGTCGGCCTTTGGGACGAGCGCCTGCTCAGTTGGCAGGACGTGGAACTGCATGTCCGCGCCATCGCAAAGGGTTGCCGCTATCTCCGGATGACGGACTACGATTTCTACGTCCGGTGGCACGATACCTCCGAGCGCATCAACGTGCGGCAGACCTCGAACACCACGCACCTGGAGCGGGCGCTCCTGGTCTTTGAACTGATGGAAACACACATGCAGGAGGCCGGGCTGCTCTCGAGTTGGGCGCGAAAACACCGCTTGGCCGGCCTCTATCTCTTCAATGCGGAATCCTGGATGGCCAACGGCGAATACCGGAAGGCTTTTTCAGTCTGGAAGCTGGCACTCAACAAAGGGCTGGTTTTCAGAAGAACGCACCTGTTCGGCATACTGTTGCTGCTTGGCGGATTGCTCCATCTGACGCCCCGTCCCTTCGTGCGGACCCTTGCGGCGTCATGGAAATGGAAATTCCGCCTCGTGAAGGACTGGTAATCGCAGACGCCGGCGGCGAAGCACGCGATCGTTCTCCCTGGAGAGAAGCCCGAGGAGGAGGCAGGGGATGGAGGCCCGCAGGGCTCGTTTCATCGAGCGGGCCTGGTGCCCGGCCTGCCAATGTCCCGATTCTCGCACCTTGTACGACTGCCCGTTTGACAGAGACCCGATTCGGCAATATTTGAGAGACTTCTATGAACCACAAGGCGGAGCGGAACTCGAATGTCTGGAAGGCGCCCGATACGTCGCGCGCCCGTGCAGGGCTCCGGGACAAATCGGAGCGGGTGAAGCGCGCTCTCGCCGCATCGCTTTCCACGGACTACCGGCACCGCGCCGGGATATGTGTCTGCTTTCGGCCGCCGCAATTAAGCGAGGCCCAAGCGCAGAGCCCGGAGGACGCCTGGACACCGGATCGAGAGCGGGGGAGTGGCCGATGCCATTCCCAATTGAAGGGCAAATCCGGCGCCAGGCAGACTGCCCTGGCTCCAAGGAAATGGTGGACGCCGTTGCACTTCGCCAGCACTTCTAACACTCGGCCGGGAGGCGGAGCACGGCCAGTCCGGCAAGGGAAGTCCATGCGTTGGGAGCGGGCGGATGCCGTTTAACTCGCTCATCTTCTTCCTCTTCCTCGGCGCGGCTGTTGCCGTGTACAACGCACCACTCCCCTGGACGCTGCGCAAGGCTTTTCTCGTCTTCGCGAATCTTGTCTTCTATGCCTCGTGGAATCTCCTGTTTCTGCCGCCTCTTCTGGCCAGTCTTCTGCTGAATTGGCTTGCGGGAAGACTGCTGGCATCCTCGGGAACGGCGCTTCGCCGCCGAATACTCCACATCGGCGTGGCCTGCAATTTGCTCCTGCTCGGATACTACAAGTACACCGTCTTTCTCACGGCCAATGCAGCCTGGCTGCTCTCGAAAGCCGGCCTCGCACACAGCGCGCCGAGCTTCGACATTCTCCTGCCCATAGGCATATCCTTCTTCACGTTTCAGGGAATCGGATACATTGTGGATGTCTACAAGGAGCGGGTGAAGACAGAATACAGCCTCCTGGACTTCGCGCTCTTCTACAGCTTCTTCCCCAATATCGTTTCGGGCCCCATCCTGCGCTCGTGGTACTTCCTGCCACAATGCAAGGAGCCGAAAAAGTCCATAGCCGACGGACTCTCCTGGGGGCTTGTACTGGTCACGCTCGGCCTCTTCGAGAAAATGGTTCTGGCGGATGCGATCATGGCACCCATTGTGGACAAAGTGTATTCCGCTGCGGCCCCCCTTGGCTGGCACAACGCCTGGGCAGGGGTCTTCGCGTATTCCTGCCAAATCTTCTTCGACTTCTCCGGGTACTCCCTGGCGGCGATTGGCGTGGCCCTGAGCCTCGGCTTTGCCCTGCCGGACAACTTCCATTTCCCCTATGCCGCCGTCGGATTCTCAGACTTCTGGCGGCGGTGGCACATCAGCCTTTCGTCCTGGCTTCGAGACTATCTCTATATTCCACTGGGCGGGAACCGTGGCAACAGTGTTCGGACGTCCGCCAATTTGCTCACGACGATGCTGCTCGCCGGGCTCTGGCATGGCGCATCCTGGACCTTTGTGGCCTGGGGCGGGCTTCATGGCCTCTATCTCGTAGTGGAGCGCTATCTGAAGCGCTTCGCAGGCGGCCTCACTCTGTGGCTGCATCCACCTATCCAGTTTCTCCTCGGCGCCGCCACGTTTGTCGTCATTTCCGTGACTTGGGTCTTCTTCCGCGCAAACAGCTTCTCACAGGCCTTTGACATCATCGCCAGCCTTCCGTTCCGCACGGCGCCCAACCTCACCTGGTGCCTGTATCGGGGAGAAGTGCTCGTTGCCGGACTGACAACCGGCGCCGTCTTCCTCTTCCATTGGCTGATGCGCGACACGACGATTGAAGATGTGGCGAAACGCTGTCCGT
>CAILVY010000001.1 GCA_903837785.1 Candidatus Hydrogenedentota bacterium | reverse complement strand
GCCCTGAGAAGATATACACACCCCTCGAGGGGATTGTTGATAAATGCCCGTGCCGGGGCTCACGCTTCACCGGTCCTTGTGCGTGGATATGTACGCGGGTTCCGTGCAGCGAGTGTAGTACTCGCGCACCCGCTGCTCGTAGCTCGGATCGTCCAAGTCCACGAGGCGGTGTTCCGGGCAATCCGTCAGCGCCCAGTTCTCGAAACCCACCCGCAGGCGCCGGTTCTCCCAATCGAACAGTTCGATCTGCCCGAGCGGAAACGAGCATTGATGGCTCAGGATCGCCCGGTCCGGGTCGAGGACGCACAGCGCGATCCGCCACTTCCCGCAGTCAATTACAAAGTCCGCGATGTGCCCGATGGGTCCCGCATTCGTCTCCACCTTGTAGCCCGTCAGGTGGTGCACGCTTCGCAGCCGCGCATCCCCGCTCAGCGACAGCTCGGGCTGCGGCTCAGGTTCGCCGCTCAGCGGCGTCCAGTGCGGCGCCCATTCATAGAAGTTGCGCATCTGCTCCTGGAGCTGCCTAAAGACCGGCTTGTCCGTGCCGGGCTTCGGGCTGTGCCGGACCGCTTCCCGCGTCATAACCGTCGGAATCGTCCGGTGCACCCAGTCGGGGGAACCCAGCAGCGGCGGGTCGATCAACACCTTGCGGCCCGGGAGATGCCAGCCGAGATCCACCAGCAAATGCCGAATCTCGCCGCTTTGCTCATCAAAGTAGAAATCGCGCACGTGGCCTACCGTGCCGTCACTCGCGGCCAAGCGGTAACCCAACATCGACTTTGCGCTTCGTATCATCACTTTACCCTCCTTTCCGGGGGAACACTCTTTATACTCTTGTCTCAGTCAACATCCCGGATATGCCGAATATTGCGAAGCAGTACGAGTTCCGCGCCGGCGCTTCGCATTTTCCATGCCGCCGGACACTCTCCTCGCCACCTGCACGCGCTCCCCGCCGCAACCGGAGTCAGGCACCTTGCCAACTACCCCGTAGGCCGCGGTCGTCCCCGACCCGGCCTGATGCATCCATCCGTGACGCGGCGCGGATTCATTCCCGTGGGCGGCCTGTGCTACGCTATGCCCAGCAACCAGGAAACAACCATGACCCCCAAGAACTATCTGATCGACATGGATGGCGTGCTTGTGCGCGGGCGCACCGCCATCCCCGAGGCCATGCTCTTTCTTCAACGCCTCAAGGAACGCGAAGCGAAATACCTCGTGTTGACGAACAATCCGATGTACACTCCGGGCGACCTCTCCTATCGGCTTCGGCTGATCGGACTCGACGTGCCGTCCGAACACATCTTCACTTCCGCCATGGCCACCGCCATGTTCCTCCATGCGCAGAATCCGCACGGCACGGCTTTCGTCATCGGCGAGAGCGGCCTCACGAGCATGGTTCATCAGTCCGGCTATGTCATCACGGATCATGATCCCGAGTATGTCGTCCTGGGCGAAACGCACGCCTACAGCATCGACGCAATCACGAAAGGCATCCGCCTCGTCGAGGCGGGCGCCCGCTTCGTCGCGACGAATCCCGACCCCTCCGGCCCGACCGAAGACGGCTTGGTTCCCGCCTGCGGCGCCATGGCCGCGCTCATCGAGAAGGCCACGGGCCGCGCCCCCTTCTTCATCGGCAAGCCCAATCCCCTCATGATGCGCAACGCGCTCAAGCACCTGGGCGTCCATTCTGAAAACACCGTGATGGTCGGCGACCGCATGGACACCGACATCATCGCGGGCGTCCAATCCGGGCTCGAAACCATCCTGGTCCTCACCGGCGTCACCACCCGCGAGATGGTTGGCGCGTTCCCATACCGGCCCACGCAGATCGTGGATTCGGTCGGCGATATCGAAGTTTAGGGCGCTGCGCGCGCCTTCGGAGGTTCACGCAATGCACAAACACCCTTTGGCCGCCGTGCGTTCTGCCGCGATGCTCCTGCTGCTCTTCGCGGGCCGCGTGTCCGCACAGAGTTCCGTGCCCGAGGTGATGGATGCCCTGATCAACCGCCTCTATGCCACCCAAAGCCTCGAGCAACTCTATGCCCTGGACGACGCCAGGGTGCAGAGCCTGCTCCTGCCCGAGGAGCGGCGCATCCTCGCCACGAAGCACTGGAGCTTCACGGTGGACATTCCGGCCGTCGTATCCGTCATGCGCAACGTTGAGCAGAAGATCCCGCCGTTCTGGCTGGCGGAATCGGGCTTCGCAAAGACCGACCTGCTCGTCACGAACGTCGACGGATGGAAGTACGAGGTCTGGCAGAAACCCGTTCCAGCGGGACGCGTCGAACTCGGCATTAGCAGCCTCGATGAGTTCCGGCCCCACTACTTTGTCTGCGTCGGTCCGCAGGAATCCGGCCGGAAAGTTACCCTCTCCGCGTTCCATCCCGAAGGCCAGGCGGTGGGGGAGATGAAGGAAGGCGCGAGCACCTACGGCGACTGGACCGAACTCGTCCTCGCTGAAATCCCGGGTGTCTTGCGCGGACAGGTGCTTCTTCCGACCACGCGCGGCCGCGCCCGCGAAGCCTGCGTCGTTTCCTCCTTTCGCAAGACCCCCTTTCCCTCGTCCAGAACCCCCGGCCCGGTCTTCCTCACTTGGAGCGGCGACCCGCGTGTCACCCAGGATATCCATTGGCGGACAAACACCGAAATCAACGCCGGCGTTGTTCGTTACCGCGAGAAAGGCGCTGCCGGCTCCTTCATCGAAGTGTCCGCGGACTGCCGGAAAATGGAAGACCGCCTGTTGGCCAATGACCGCTACTGTCACTGGTTTACCGCCGCGTTGACCGCATTGAAGCCCGGACAGGCCTACGAGTATCAAGTGGGCGCCCCGGACTCGGATAACTGGAGCCAGCCCGCCGACTTCTCCACCGCCCCGTCCGGCACCGCACCTTTCAGTTTCCTCTACTGCAGCGACACCCACAACCGTCCGGACTGGGGCGATCTCCTGCAGTCCGTCTTCAAGCTGCATCCGGAGGCCGCCTTCTGCACAGTCTCCGGCGACCTCGTCGGCACCGGGCTCGAACGCGACGACTGGGACCAATTCCTGAATTTCGGCGAGCCCATGTTCTCCCGGCGGCCTCTGATGCCCGCCATCGGCAACCACGACGCCCAATTGGGCCTCGGCCCCGGCATGTTCCTCGATATCCTCTCCTTGCCGCCCAACGGCCCCGCCGCCATCCCCCCCGAGCGGGCGTACACCTTCTCCTACAGCAACGCCCAATTCTTCGTCCTCGACGTCATGAGCGATGCCAACGCACAAGCGGACTGGCTCCGCACCGAACTCGCCAGAAGCACCGCCACCTGGAAACTCGCCATCTTCCACTTCCCCCTCTACCTCGTCGGCGAGGAATACCCCGAACTGCAGGAGAAATGGGCGAGCCTCTTCGACGCGTACCACGTCGACCTCGTGCTCACCGGCCACGTCCACAACCACTTGCGAAGCTACCCCGTCCGCGGTGGCAAGCGGGTCGCATCGCCCGCCGAAGGCACCATCTACATCACCTCCGTGTCCATCCCCGGCGACCGCATGCCCAATCCCAAACCGCCCCTGATCGAGGCTGGCGCCAGCGGCCCCGGCTTCTGCAACCTCATCCACATCGACGGCAACCGCCTGACCTTCCGCGCCCTCGCCAAAGACGGCGCCGCCAAAGACGAGTTCAGTATTCAGAAATGAGTGTCGCACGGGGTCGTCGTTCCTATCCATCGGCCGTGACATCCGCCAGTGCCGACGCGATCCTACGCTCGTGCCAGTCCTTCTCTGCATTGTTCCAACGTTGCGTCGTGCGCACTCCTCCCGCGCTCTGAGAGCTTGACAAGAACACACTCAGAGCACGGCGCGCGCAATGTATTCTGCCCCGGAGCCAAGACTGTCCAGAGCGCTGAAGGCGCGGCAAGAACACAGCCCAGGCCAACGTATGCGCTTTTCTTCCCCGTTCCACCCCTCCGGAGCGCTGAAGGCGCGGCAAGAACACAGCCCAGGGCAAGCGATGCGCCGAAGGCGCTGCGCGCCGCCCTGGGTATACGCCCCCCCCCATCACAGCCCTGAAGGGGCTGCATACGCACGGCCTCGAGAGAGTCGGCCCGTCCCTATTCCTCCGCGGCGTCGGCCGAGAGGGTGGCGGCGAGCCACATGAGGAAGATAAAGAGCGTGTAGATAACGAGGTTCTCCCAGAGCGGGAACGAATACCGGGTGTTCAGCGCTTCGGACCAGTGGCTGCCGATGCTCGCCCCCGAGGCCGCCGCCGCAGCCTTCATCTCCGCGTAGACGAATTCCCACTTGATCTGGAAATACATCGCCACGCTGACCATCACCGTCCAGAGCCCATAGGGCCAGAGGTACTTCCCGTGCGTGAAGGCCGACGGGGCGCCCGAACGTTTCCCGGCAATCCAATCCAGGAGCAGCAACAACGCGTGCCAGGGAATCCCCAGGCCAAAGGCCGCGGCAACGAGAAACGCCGCCTTCATGTGGATATGCGTGTATTCGAAATCGCCGATGACCTTGCCGTGCGCATCGGGGAAGATCGCAATGAGCACGATGCCGGTGCACCCCGCGAGGAAGAGAAATGCGCCCACGGCGGCGCCCCACGGCGAGATTAACGCGAAGCGGCGGCGAAAATACAGCATCAACGGAACCGACGCCGTGCCCCAGAATGCCATTGCGATCGAGAAAATCCACCACCGCTCCGGATTGTGCTTGTTCTCGAAGCTGCCCAGAAAGCTGAACGTATGCGTCATGATCGAGAAGTGATGATCCTTCGGGAAGTTCATCCAGCTCGCGAAGATCAAGCCCCAGAAGACCGACGTCAGGAAGATCACATAATACCGCAATTCCCTTGGCGTGAAATCGCCGCTGAGGATGCGCTTCAGGGGATTGCCGGACACCGGGGTGCGGAGACGCTTCGCTACTGCCTTCATGGAATCGCTGCCTCGCTGCTGACGTGTGCACGGCCCGCGTCAGCAAGAACGACACAGAATTCCCGCTGCTGCCGGCCGCAAATGCCCCTTAGACTACGGCAATCAAGCCTCCGGTGTCACGGCCGCAACAAGGAATACCCCATCCGTCCCGGCGTTTCCTTCAAAGAGAAGCAATGAAAGGACAACGCCATGGAATGTGCTCTCGTTGAGAAGTCGTGCGTGCCCTGCCGGGGCGGCGTTCCGCCGCTCGAAGGAGAGGCGTTGCATGCTCTTCACGCGCAACTGGGCGAAGGCTGGGCCATCGTCGCAGAGGGGCGCTTGGAGAAAGTCTTCACATTTAAGGACTTCCGGGGCGCCCTCGCATTCACAAATGCCGTGGGCGGCCTTGCCGAGGCCGAAAACCATCATCCCGACCTCTATCTCGCCTGGGGAAAAGTACGCGTGACGCTCTGGACACACAAAGTCAACGGCCTGACCGAGAACGACTTCATTCTGGCCGCCAAGATTGACACGCTGTCCTGCTGAGCCCCGCCCCGCGCCGCCACGTACGGCCGGAGGCGTGAGGCGCGGCTAGGCCGAAACAGCGAAGTGCGCCAAGCCCTGGAAATCCACGACCACCACCGGCTCATCGCCCACCACCCACGCATCATGGCCCGGGGGGATCGACGATACATCGCCCGCGCAACATTCCACCTCCGTGCCGTCGTCCATGACCACTTTCAACACGCCTGACACGTGATACTGAAAGTGAGACGCCTCGCAGCGCTTCGTCTTGGCAAGCGGTTGCACCGACGTGGACCAGCGCCAGCCGGGCTGCAGCACCGCCCGCCCCACGACCGCGCCGCCGAACTTCAACAGTTCCATCCGCCCATTGGGGAAATCCCGGACTTCATCCGCGTTCCCGAAACTTCTGCATGCCGCTTTCGCCATGACCTGTCTCCTCATCGTTGACCGGGGCGCGTTGACGCGCGTGTTTCCGGATTGCCTTTGACCCAGTAACATCCAAAGAGGGCGTTTTCTTTTCGTGCTATACTTTCCTCGCTTCCAGCCAGAGGCGTCGGCCGGCGTTCCCTCGGACAACGCGAGTGGGTGCAAAGACAGAGAGGTTTCTGATGCGCATGATGCACGGGGTATGGCGGGTGGTCGCGGCAATTCTCCTTGTGATTCTGGCGTCGGCCGTGGGCGCTTATCTCATCTTCACCGGGCCCCGAAACTTCGCGCAGTATCCCGACGCCCGAACCTCTCCGTACCGGCTCCCTTGGGAAGTGGGCAAGACCTTCTTGTGCATTCAAAGCAACCGGGCTGTCGTCAGCCATCGCGGACGTGAGGAATTCGCCTATGACTTCGCCATGCCCCTCGGCACGGAAATCCGGGCGGCGCGCGCCGGAAAAGTCATTCGCGTCGTGGCCGAACACGATGGCCACGGATATCACTGGCCCAACAATCTCGTCGTGATCCAGCATGAGGATGGGACGCTGGGAAACTACCTCCATATCCGAAAAGACGGCAGCCGCGTGGCCGTCGGCGACGTGATACAACAGGGCCAGGTGATTGCCGAGAGCGGCCATGTCGGCAACAGCATGTTGCCCCATCTCCATTTTCACGTGACGGACAAGGACCGAAAGGGCACCCAACCCATCACGTTCTCGGACGTGCTCAAGGATGCCGGGATTCCCCGCATGTTCAAGCGCTACACGGCGGGGGTGACGCCGCCTCAGACTCAAGCGGCGGAATCGCGAAACTAGCACGCCATGTGGCACGCAGCACTAAACGAAGCCTCGGGAGTTCCCCCTGCAGTATGCCTCCAATAACCGGCGCCACGTTCGAATTGATTGGATTGTCGCTGCTCGCCTTGACCGTGCTGACGCCGCTGTTGCCCGTCTTATTCTTTGCGTGGCGCGTGCGCCGCTCGGCGTGTTTGCCTGTATCGGATATGACGATCCGGAACTGTTGAACTCGGCCGCGCCGGACCTCGCCGTGCTGAACAACGAGGGTCGAGTCCTGAAGCATGGGCCGGACCGCATTGGCCTTTGCGGACTGTTTCCTGCCAAAGGGCGCGAGGCGGCATACCGCGCCATGTCCGATTCGGATTTCCGCGTCATAATGAATCACATGCCCCGGCTGGCGGAGGAGAGTGCGGCCCACGGAGCCGACCTGTATTTGTGCGGCCATACGCACGGCGGACAAGTCCGCCTGCCGTTCTGGGGAGCCATTCTGACTAAATCGAGCACGCGCAAACGTTTCGAGGCAGGCGTGGATCGCGTTGGCCACACAGTCGTTTACACGAGCCGTGGCTTGGGGCTTGAACCCCCGCCCGCCCCGCAAATCCGATTCTTGTGCCGACCGGAAATCACCCTAATCACTGTTCGCCCGACGGCGCAACAGTAGCCGCATCGCCCCGTTTCCCGCCCATCCTGCCGAGTCGGCGAAAGCAGGCCGCCGCGACAAGCAGTTCTCCAAAGACCATGACCGCGGCACAGGGCCCCAGCGTCGCATAGTCCGCCAGGATCTCCCGCGAAATCCCGAACCGCTCGCCGAAGGCCACGAAGACATCGAGGTCGTACCCGGCGGGATGATGGCGGGTGTAGCCTTCCGTGATTACGCCGCACCAAACCACATCATGAATATTGGAGGCGGCGCAGGCCAGCCCGAAGGTCCCCAGGAGCACCAGGGCGAAGGAGGATGCTTGGACGGGCGTGCGCTGCACCCCGTGCGCCGAGGCCCAGGCGGCCCCCGCAAGCAAAGGCACGGCCACAGGCACCCCCAGAAACGCAGAGAACATGAACAGCCAATCGTTCGTTATGGCCGATACGTGAAAGTGCGGCTTGTCAATGAGCGTGAGACAGACCGCAAGAAGACCGAATCCCGGAATCAGGCACGTCCAAAACGTCCGCCGTGCGGCAATCTGGAAGTCGAGCCGGGGCGCGCGGAACCAGTGCGCGAGGACAGCCACGGCGGCGAAGAAGAGGAGAAACGCTGCACACAGGTTCCAGGTGTTTGTATAGGCCTCGATGATCATGAACAAGCTGCTTCCCAAAAGGATCTCCTTCCCATCGTGGCCACGGCCGAAGAAACCCCTCCCGGCCGTACATCGGCGCAAGTGGGATGCGCCTCCGGGCATCTGCTAGCATACTGCCGGCATGAAACGCATGCAAGAACCCCGGGCTCCCACAGAAGGCAAGCACATCATGGATATGATCTGGCCCATTCTTCTAGTCGGTTTTGTCGCGGGCATCGCCGGCGGAATGTTCGGCATCGGCGGCGGTGCCATCATGGTTCCCGCCCTCGTGCTCCTGCTCGGCATGTCGCAGAAGCTCTCGACCGGCACTTCCATCATCGCGCAAATCTTCCCCATCGGCATCCTCGCGGCCATCGTCTACTACCGCGCGGGAAACGTGAACATCCGCCAGGGCATCCTCCTCGCCATCGGCCTGATCATCGGCAACCTCCTCGGCGCCCTCTTCGCCAACCAGGTCTTCGTGAGTGATCAACTCATGAAGAAGCTCTACGGCCTCTTCCTCCTCGCCGTCGGCGCCCGATACCTCCTCTGGGACTACGTGGCGAGCCGCCTCTGACACCCCCGAGACGGCCATGTTCCTGCGTCCATCCCGGCCATCTACCGTGCGCCCGGCTTCCCCTTGCGCCCGGGCTTCCCGATCGCGACCGCCAGCGACTCCGACAGTTCCCGGACCTCATCCGCGCTGACCTCCCGCCCAAGCCGGCTTGAAAGATAGATCCCTTCCGAGATCAGCATCGTGTTCAGCGCGATTTCGGCCGTGGGCAGGAGTTCCACGCGGCCCTGCAACGCCGCCGCCCAGTGATGCTGCGGGCTGTCGTAGACATCGCCCACTTCGCGCACGGTGTGCAGTCGCCACTGAAGCGTGTCCAGATTGACTGTCGCGTCCAGTTCCAGGTCGCCGATGTTGCGATAGTACCCGAAGGGTTCCAGGCGAACGCCGCCGTCGCTTCCCAGCACGGACGAACCCTCAAAGGGATTCAGATGCACGGCCCAGGACTCGATGATATCGAGCGTGATGCCGCCGGACAGCCGCACGAAGCCCACGCCAAGTTCCTCCACGCTGTAGCCGCTGGCCGCGCGGCGCGCCGAGTCCATCGCGGTCTCCTGATACGCCTTCCCCGTGATCGTCAGCACCGCCGGATTCCCCAGGAGATACAGGATATTCGAGATGTGATACACGCCCATGTCGAAGAGCGCCCCGCCGGAGGCAATGCTCTTCTGGACGAACTTCTCCGTCCCGTAGCCGTCCACAAAGGGCCGTCCGCGGCGCCGGAACCCCGTCGAACGCGCATGATACAATCGCCCGAGATGCCCCTCGTCTATGAGGATCTTGGCCGCCTTCGTTTCCCGCGAGAACAGCGTCGAAAGCTGGATCGACAGCATCCGCTTTCGCGCGCGCGCCTCGGCAAGCATCTTCTCGGCATCGCGGAACGCGCCGGCCATCGGCTTCTCGCAATACACATGCTTCCCGGCCTGAAGCGCCGCCACGCTGTAAGGCATGTGGAGGTTGTTGTGCAGGCACACATCCACCGCTTCGATATCCTTGCGCGCAAGCAGCTCGAACGCTTCGAAATAGACGCTCGGGATCCCGTGCAGCTTGCCCACCCGCCGCGCCTCCGGCTTGTCGATGTCCGCGATGGCGGCCACCTCCACGCCGGGAATCCGGCTGTAGTTCTCAAGATGCTGTTTACCGATTTGCCCGACGCCGATCACGCCGATGCGAACTTTCTTCGATGCCCCTCTCGCTGCCATGAGATTATGCCTCCGCCACGCCGAGCGCCTTCAGGTTGCGTTTGATCAGCGCGGCCGTCTTTTCTACCGCCCCATACTCGTCCCCGTCTTCCGGACAACTCTCGATGCCCCAGCAGCCCGTATAGCCCGCCTCGACCACGAGGCGAATCGCGCGGTCCAGGTCCACGGAGGGATCATTCCCCTGTGCGTCGAACCCGAAAGTCTTGACGTGCGTCGATCGGGCATAACGTGCGCACAGTTCCCAGCCATGCTCGCGCAAGCCCGGACCCCAGTTGTTCGTGTCGAAGAGCAGCCCGAGCCCCTCTACGGCCTCGAGGATCTTCACCACGTTCTCCGGGATGAGGCTGGGCCCCCAGTGGTTCTCCATCAGGATCTCGATGCCCTTCTTGGCCGCGCGGTCGACCAGATCCCGATATCCCGCGACGATGATCTCGAAGACCTCTCCAGGCATTTCCTCGGGACCGCCCGCATCAATGCGCACCTGAGGCGCGCCCAGGATCACTGCCACGTCGATCCAGCGGTCCGCCAGGCGCCGGTTTGCCGCGCGCGCCTCCTCCGTCGGCTCGTAAATGTGCGCGCCGTCCACGGCGATGCAGCCGAACGGCATCCCGGCCGCATCCGCCGCCTGCCGCACCCGCAAAAGATACGCGTCGTCCTGCGCGCTCAGGACCGCATGGGCCGGGTCCGACCCCGCGCGGAACACTTCGTCTCCGGCGCAAATCGGAGCCAATTGCGCGTTCCACGGATCGAGTTGCGTCATGCCGAGATCACGGCAGTCGGTGATATGCTTGAAAAAATCCTGTTTCCCGGATTCCAGGTTCCGGTGAAAACTGTAGCCGGCCACACTGAGTTGCATTACGAGTCTCCTCCAGTCCGTCTTTGCGTCTGCTTATTTCGCTTCCAGGCCGATGCGCGTGCCGTCCAATTCTTTCTGCCAGGCCTCGGGCACCGTCGCCACGCAGCACGTCACCCCGCCGATCTTATGCGATCCAAAGATCACCTGCTTTCCCTTGCGATCCCACCCGACCTCCGGATGCTCCCCGCTGCCATACGTGCGGTGATTCGTAGTGAGCGATTTCGGCCGCGATGTCTTGCCGTCGAACAGCATGATGTCGCCGTGCCAGTTGTCGCCCGCCATCCACCGGCCATCGGGGCTTCCCGACGCATGCCACCAGTTCCGCTTGGCGATCTCCGCGCTCGACGCGCCCGGCCACCAGCTTCCTTCGCCGATGATCCGAACAGTGCCCGCACGCAGGTCAATCGCCTTGAGATGTGAATCCTCCGTGGGCTTGGGATGAGTCCCGCCGCAGAAGATCAGTTCGTCATTCAGCCACCACGACTCATGCGTCACCATCTCGTCCTTCTGCTGATGATACGGGCACCACGGCTTCCGGTCGCGAATGTCCACCACCCACAGCCGGTCCGGTTCGCCCGCGAAACTGATCCAATACGGGTTCGTGATGCTCCATTGAACGTGCCCGTGGTACGTCACGCCCGCCGGCATGTCGCACAAGCGCTCCCAGGCGCCCGTCACCTCATCGATTAGCAGCAGCCCCGCCTTCCCCGCGCCTTCGAGGTTCCCCCCGCCAGCCGCGAGATAGCGCCCGTCGCAGCTCTCGTTGAGATAGACGTCAACCCCCTTGACCGTGCACAACGCCCGCTCGCGCGCCGTCACCTTCGCGTGCTTCACGCCCTTGCGTTCCTTGACGGATATCGTCAACTGGATCTCCAGCACCCGGTCGCCCGACATCGCAAACACGCTGTTACGGTTCAAGGCCGCCGTCGGATTGTGGAGCTTCGTTCCGTCCGCGGCGGTGATCTGCGTCAACTCGCCCGTCTCCACCACATATCCCATCAGGCCGCCCTGTTCGCGCGACGAAAAGAAGAGGATCAGCGAACTGTCCGCCAGCCACGAACGCTGATGAAAATACAGGTTCGTGTCTTTGTACTTCGCGTTCGTGAGAAACAGCAGCTCCGTGCCGGTTTCCCCATCCTTTTGGACACTGTCCTCCCGGGGAAACACCGGCAGCGAATACCCCTTGCTCAATCCCGCTTCCGCCACCGCCGAAACCGCCGCGATCACCAGCAACCCTGCGACACAGACTAACCGCGCCATCTCCTGTCCCTTTCACGTCGGCCGCCCTTTCGCGGACCTTTCCCTTGGCAAATAGCGCGCCGGATGCCGCCGCGCCGCCGGGATTATGCCAGACTGCGCAGCCCCAAACGAAACCTGCGGGAGAGTGGTGTGTCCGTCACGGAATCGCTGAATTGTGCCATGCCAGAACGCCAGGCGGAATCTTGATTTCTGCCTCCCCACCACGTGGCGGTGCAAGGCCGGGACTTGTGATCTTTGCGTCTTCTTTTGCAGAGCGAATCCCTTTTTTGAAGCGAACAGGTTGCCGCCTACGTGTTTTCAGGAAGTACACTAAGCGTAATAAAAGAAATTTTAGCATCACTTTTTTCGCCCGGTTTTACGCTAAACTCATATTTTGCGCATCTTGTAGCCTGCCTTTCACATTATTCGCCCAGTGAGAAACAAGTGTGAAAGCACTCCCACCCTAAGGACTTCCTACTGAGGCGAGACACGAATTTGCGGGGTAGAATTTCGCAACTGACGTGCAGTAGTTCCAGACCGAGTGTGTGTGCAGGTAAAAAGGAGAATTGAAGTATGCAGTATAGTATGTATGGACAAATGGTCCACCGAAAGCATCGTATGCTTGCCAGGTTCCTGATGTTTGCCCTGGTGGGTCTGCTGATTGGCTCAGCCGGTCTTGCCTGGGCGGAGGATGGCGAATCCCGTTCGGGCTCGAGTTCAGGCTCGGGCTCACTGACAGTAAGCATACAACCTGCCGCCGCGCGCAGCGCAGGCGCGCAGTGGCGTGTGGATGGCGGCTCGTACCACAACAGCGGGGCAACCGTTTCCAGACTGTCCGTGGGCAGGCACACGGTTTCCTTCAAGGCCATTTCCGGATGGTCCACCCCGGCCAATCAGAGCGTCGCCATAGCGAGGAACGTGACGACCCGTGCGACGGGCACGTATGCTGCGCAGACCGCACAATCCGGTTCGCTGGTCGTTACGATTCAACCGGCGGCCGCGGTGAGTGCAGGCGCGCAATGGCAGGTCGACGGCGGCGCCATGCGCAATAGCGGCACGACGCTGTCCGGCCTGACGACCGGCAGCCACACGCTGGCCTTCAAGGCGGTCTCCGGATGGACCGCTCCCGCCAGCCAATCCGTCACTATCAATGCCAATGCCACGACAAGCGCCACTGGCACCTACACCACGGCGATTCCGCAAACCGGTTCGCTCTCGGTTACGATCCAGCCGGCCGCTGCGGTGACCGCAGGAGCGCAATGGCAGGTGGACGGCGGTGCGCTGCAGAACAGCGGCGCCACGGTCTCCGGCCTGACGGCCGGCAGCCACACAGTGGCCTTCAGGACCATCACCGGATGGACTGCTCCCGCCAGCCAATCAGTCACCATCAATGCCGATGTCACCACGACCGCCACCGGCACCTACACCGGAAACGGGACCCAGACGGGTTCATTGACCGTCACCATCCAGCCGGCGGGCGCCGTAAGCGCGGGTGCGCAATGGCAAGTGGACGCGGGCACCTTCCATAACAGCGGCGCCACCGTGACCGGCCTGCCGTCGGGGACGCATACCGTGTCGTTCAGCGTCGTCGCCAAGTGGATCAAGCCCGTGAGCAAGTCGGTCACCATTGCGGCAGGCCAGACAGCGTCCACATCGGGAACTTACACCCAGCAACTCACCTCCTCCTCCTATACCGTGCTGGGCTACAACGAGCTGGGCATGCACTGCATGAACGAGGACTTTTCCGAGTTCATGATCCTGCCCCCGTTCAACACTTTTCACGCCCAAGTGATTCGGCGTGGCGGCGATCCGCAGTTGGTGCAGAGCGGCGTTACGGTGAGTTACAGCATCCCCTCGAACACCACTTCCGTGAACAAGACCAACTTCTGGACCTACGCCCCGAGTCTTTTCGGACAATCGTTCCCCGCGGATGTGGGCCTCACCGGCAACGGCCTGAACGGCACGCTGGTCTCGGCGGCGGCGGAAGGCCGCACCGACTGGGTCGTTACGGGTATCCCGATCACGCCGCTCGATGACGACGGTTCCGAAAATGCGTATCCGCTTGCGGTGGTCACGGTCTCGCAGAACGGCCAGAACCTCGCCCAAACCCAGGCGGTGGTACCGGTATCCTGGGAGATCAGCTGCAACCTCTGCCATAACACCCCCGGCATGACCCCCGGCATGGATATCCTCAATGCGCACGACCGCATGCATGGAACCCAGTTGGCGCAGAGTACGCCGGTCGCATGCGGTGCCTGCCATGCGCAACCCGCCCTCGGGTTCCCCGGCAGTGGCACCGTCCCGAGCCTGTCTCGTGCGATGCACTCGGCACATGCGTCGCGCATGGCCCAGGCAGGTCTGGACGTTTCGTGCTACGCCTGCCACCCGGGCATCCGTACCCAGTGTCTGCGCGATGTGCACGCCCTCAACGGCATGGATTGCACCAGTTGCCATGGCGACATGAACGCGGTGGCCGACCCGTCGCGCAGTCCCTGGGTGACTGAACCGCGCTGTGGCGACTGCCACACCGCCATGGCGCCCGCGGGCTTTGAATTCGAGCAGCCCAACACGTTGTTCCGCAATTCGAAAGGCCATCATGGCGTCATGTGCTCGGCCTGCCACGGCAGCCCACATGCCATCACGCCAACCTCCAAGATCGAGGACAACGTCCAAGCGATTGCGCTTCAGGGACACGCCGGCGTCATCGACACCTGCACCGTCTGCCACACGCAAACGCCGGACGAATCTTTCCCGCACCGTTTCGGTGGCGATTAATTCAGACTCCGGAGGGCGCTGCCTCGACTGTGGCGCCCTCTTCTTCAATCCGCGGACAGCTACCCACACAAGAACCCAGGTCTTCCTCGCGCGGGAGCCAAGCACCGGCTCCCGCGCTTGCTTTTTCGCTTGAGTGACTCGAAGAGCATGCCTCAGTGGCCCACCATTCGCACGTATCGTCAACAATGTTCTACGTGTTTCTGTGCAGGGCAATATGGGTATTGTTCTTGTTTTTCGCAGCACTTTTTTTGCCAAGTTTTTGTCTGAACTCGCCCTTTGCGCAGATCCGGTGACGCTTTTCTCTGTTTGCAGCAATTCCTCACGGGTTCAGACTCCGGCTCGCAATCCGTCGATCCTACTGAGGCGAGACGCCAAATCGCAGGGTAGAATTTTGCCGATCGAGCCGGATGACTTGGCCGAATGTGTGTGTGCAGGCAACTATGGAGAACGAGTGTATGCGGGACAATAAGCATGAGCAGGGAGTTCGCTGGGGCACGCGTGTGCTGACAGGGTGCTTCACAATGGCTTTGGTGGGGTTGCTGGTCGCCATGACTGGCCCTGCCTGGGCGGACGACGATGATGGCCGCGACGGCGACAGCAGCAGTTCGCGAACCGGTTCACTTAGGGTAACGATCCAACCGTCGGCTGCCCGTACCGCGGGCTCCCAGTGGCGGGTGGATGGCGGTTCGTACCGCAACAGCGGGACGACGGTTTCCGGGCTTTCCAGCGGAAGCCACACGGTCTCCTTCCGGTCGGTTAGCGGGTGGATCACACCGGCCAATCTGACAGTGCGGGTCGTTGCGGGCCAAACGGTTTCGGTAACCGGCACCTACGTTACACGAACGCAGACCGGCTCGCTCAGGGTTACCCTGCAGCCGGCCGCGGCTGTGACCGCGGGCGCGCGTTGGCAAGTGGACGGCGGGGCGTTGCAGAATAGCGGCGCCACAGTCTCAGGCCTGAGCATCGGAAGCCATACCGTCTCTTTCGCTTCCATCTCCGGCTGGACGAGTCCTGCCAACCTGAGCGTCAGTGTCAATGCAAATGCGACCACCTCCGCCTCGGCCACCTACGCCGCCGTGCCGCAGACGGGCGCCTTGACGGTAACCATCCAACCGGCCGCGGCTGTGACTGCGGGCGCGCGCTGGCAAGTGGACGGCGGGACGTTTCAGAATAGCGGCGCCACTGTCACGGGCCTGAGCGCCGGCAACCACAACGTCAGCTTCAGCACGATCGCGGGCTGGACGAGTCCGGCGGGCCAGGCAGTGGCCGTCGTTGCCGGTCAAACCGCCTCGTTGAGCGTCACCTATTCCGCTACCCCGGTGGCCACGAGCCACGCCGGACGCTTCGACACGTATGAAGGCAGCAAGACCTGCCGCGCCTGCCATCCTCAAGAGGCTTCGGATGTGCACGTCTCGCTCCACTATCAGTGGCACGGCGAGGCGCCCTATGTGGAGAACATCACCGAGGGCGGAAAGCTCGGCGCAATCAACGACTTCTGTACCTATCCCGACATCAATTGGATCGGCCAGTTGACCAACCTCGCCGGCAATAAAGTGGACGGCGGCTGCGCGCAATGCCACGTCGGCATGGGCCTCCGGCCGAGCCTCCTGCAATCCGAAGAGCAGTTGGACAACATCGATTGCCTCATCTGCCACTCCGATACCTACAAACGCAAAGTCGAGTCGGTCAACGGCGTCTTCAAGTTCGTGCCGGCTCCGGAGAAGATGACCGTCAGTGTTGACGAGGCGATCACCGACATCCATCTGCCGTCGAAAGGCGCCTGCCTCAATTGCCACGCCTACGCGGGCGGCGGAAACAACAACAAGCGCGGCGACCTCGAAGAAGCCCACCGCGAACCGCCAAGCCGCTCCTTCGACGTCCACATGGCCTCCACGGCCCTGGGCGGCGCCGGCCTGATTTGCACGGACTGCCACGCCGTTGAGAACCACCGCATCGCCGGCCGCGGCGTGGACATGCGTGCCACGGACCTGAACGTGGCCGTGAGCTGCGAGAATTGCCACAGCAATGCGCCGCACAGCTCCAGCGACCTCAATAAGCACACCGCCCATGTCAATTGCACAGTGTGCCACATCCCGCAGTTCGCCAAGGCGAATTCGACCGACATGCTGCGCGACTACAGCCAGCCCGCTCAGGTGGACCCGAAGAAGCAGTTGTACGAACCGCACATTGACCGCATGGCCAATGTCACGCCGGAGTACGCGTTCTTCAACGGCACCTCGAACATCTACGAATTCCTGACGCCCGCCATCCCCGATGCGAGCGGCCATGTCACCCTCGCCGCGCCGCTGGGCAACGTCGCGGATCTCAGTGCGAAGATCTACGCCTTCAAGCGTCACGAAGCGGTTCAGGCCTATGACCTCGACACACAGGCCCTCTTGCCGGTCAAGTCCGGCATCCTCTTCCAGACGGGCGACGTGGACCGGGCCATCCGCCAAGGCGCCACCGAAGTCGGACTGCCCCTCGCCCACGGCTATGGCTTTGTTCAGACCCAGCGCTACATGGGCCTGTATCACGAAGTCGCGCCCAAAGAGGAAGCACTCCAGTGCAATAGCTGCCACAACGGCGGCACCCGCCTCGACTTCGACGCCTTGGGCTACACCCCCAAGACTACGCGCAACGGGCGTGCCCTCTGCGCAAGCTGCCATGAGGATAAGTCCGGTGAGTGGTCGGCAAGCCAGCTCTTCACCCGCGTCCACGCCAAGCACGTGAACGAGGAGCGAATTGCCTGCAACCAGTGCCACAACTTCTCGCGCTAAACGAATCAGCAGACACGACGCGCCCGGCGGGCTCCCCCGCCGGGCGTCCCCTTTCGGGAGGCGTCAAGACCCTTCCCGGTTCTGCCCCCGCGTGTTTCGTGCCCCGGCCTTGATCTGTGCTTCACGATCGTAGTAGTCTCTGCCAAGTCCGGGGGAGGGTGGTTGGAATGCTGTACAACCTCTCAACGCGAACAGCGGCGCGGAATCGCGTTCGAGTCGACCGCGTGCTCGATCACTTGCGGCGGGCCGGGGTGCCCGGACAACGCCTGCTCTGCAGCCCGCTCGCGAACGGTGAGTTCTTGCGCGATGCCGACGGCCTGACGCCCCTCTGCCACTGGGGGATCTTCAATCCGTTCGGGCCAATCATGGAGTACCTGTTCCTGGTTCCCGTGAATTCAGCGGGACTCGATCTTCTCTATTTCCAAAGCCTCAGCCCCTTCTCCTGGGATGACGTGGTGCTCGGGGCGGTCTCCGCAAAGCGCAGGGAAGGAGACCTGCCTGGCTGTCTCGCCGATCTCTTCGCAAGGAACGGATCGCCCGAATATCCCTTTGTGCTGGGACTGCCCACCTACGTGTTTCCAGCGGCCAGCAGCCGATTCGACCTGAAGAACGCCTTCCTTCATGCGCTGAAGGCAAAGCAGGAGTTGTACGACGATATGCTGGCGGCGGCGCAGACCCTGGAACAGACCTCCGAAAACCCGGAAGGCGGCGCAACCGGCGCGCCCTGGACAGGCAGCTCCTCCACCCCATTTCTGAGGTGGTGGAACATGATCAGCGCGCGGGATCACGTCCGCGATGAGTTCGCCGCGATCAGCGGCGCTTGGGACAGCGTGATCGCCTGCAGCAAGCTCCCGAAACCCGCCCTGCCGTTCGAAGTCCCTCTGCGGTCCTTCAAACGCTTCGGAGATCTCAGCGATACCCCGAGGGGATGAAGCAGAAGCGACAACGGAGCGGACAGATGCTCCATCCGTCGCCCTGCGCGGAAGTGCGCTATAGCCCGTCTTCCTGTTTGGGCTTCCCGATCTTCACGAGCACCGCGCCGTGCGGGGCAACCACGGCGGCAAACGCCTGATCCGCGGTCCCAAGTTCCTGACGCAGCCAAAGGTCCCGCACGGGCTGCGCTCCCTCGAGTCCAAGCACTTCCCAGCGGGCTGTGATCGTGCCCGGCGCAGTGCCTCGATTGAAAAGCCCCACCGCCGTCGTGCCGTCGCTTAACGGACGCGCCCACACCTCGCCCCACACGTCTGGGAGGTGCTTGAATGCGTCGTCCTGCCCGAACAGCCTCGAGAATTTGCGCGCCGCCATCGTCCACACCCCCTGCGTCGCGCGGCGCGTCGCGGATTTCCCCAGCGGATCCTGATCCACGTCAATCACCTCGTCATTCGTCAAGAGCGCGCGCGTGAACTCGTCGAGCTTCGTCATGTCGCACCCGATGAGCAACGGCGCCGCCAGCAGGCTCCACAGCGTGATGTGCGTGATCTGCTCGTCCTGCGTGAGGTGGCTCGGCCCCCATTTCGTCACGCCCACCACGAGCATGTCCGGGTCGTTCCAATGCCCGGGTTCCGCGTAGGGCGCGGCAATGTCCTGCCCAAATCCAATGCCGGACATGCTTTCCCACGTGTCATGAATGTCGCCCGTTGTGCGCCACACGTTCCCGCCTATCGCTGCGCCCCATGTCCACACGTTGGCGTAGCCTCCCTGGCTCCAACTGTAGACGATGTCCCGGCTGCACGCGTCGAGCGACTTCCGCATCACCGCGAACGGGCGCTGCACCTCTTCCAGCGAGGCCGATCGCACCAGCCGCGTATACGAGCACCAGTCGTACTTGAGATAATCCACGCCCCACCGCGCGTACGTCAACGCATCTAGGTCCTCGTGGCCGTAGCTCCCCTCGTAGTCCGCGCACGTCATCTTGCCCGGCGACGAATAAATGCCAAAACGCAGGCCCTTCGCATGAATATACTCGCTCAGCGTCTCCATCATCGGAAAACGATCGTTCGTCTGTATCACTCCGTTCGCCCCGCGCGCCCCTTCCCAGCAGTCATCCAAATTGATGTACTGATACCCGTGCGCGGCCAGGCCCGACGAGATCATGGCATCCGCAGCATCCCGCACCTTCTTCGCGTCGATGTCCCGCGCCCAGATGTTCCACGGATTCCAGCCCATCGGCGGCGTCAGCGCGATCTTCCCCGGCGCCGCGACTATCTTCAGCTTCCGCACCGCCTCACCCCGCGGTCCCGCCACGCTGAGCCGCACCTCGGCAGTTCCCGGCTGCTCCACAGACCCGGAAAGGATGCCCGTGTCCGCGTTGAGCACGAGCCCTTTCGGAAGCTGCTCCGCGCTATATTTCAGCGGCGCCTCTCCCGTCGCGGGCACCAGAAAGATGAACGGGCGGCCCGGCGTTGTGCCCACGACCCTCGGGCCATGAATCGCCGGTTCCGGACCTGGCTGCGACATGTCAATGGGCGCCGCCGCCCCCGCCGGCAACGCGGCCAAAAGAACAGCAAACACAGAACAAGCGCAACGAATCATGTTCATGGCCAATTCCACCTCTCCAAGTCTACTCAACGATACACTTGGACCGCCCGCAGCGCAACGATGTTTCCGTATAGAAACCCGAGATTCCCCCGTAGGTCCGATTTCCTAATCGGACATCTCCCATCTGCTGCGTTCTCTTCCCACCCTTCAATCTCACTCCAGCGTGCGCTCGAAGTTGAACGTCTGTTCGGACTTCGGATCAGGCGCCGCCGGCGCAGCGTGAAGAATCCGCACTGCGTCCTCCGAGGGCGGGAGGGACGTCAGATCATAGACGACGCCGAAGAGTCCCAAGCCGCGCAGCCAGTCGAGCCGGTGCCGTAGCGAGAACGGGCGCTTGGCCATCACGTGAACAATGCCGCCCCGCGCCTCGACGCGAAACACATCGCGCGGCTCCGTCAGACGCAGTGTTCCGCCCGGGGGATGCGGCCCGGGCGCACGGGATTGAAACAACGAGGGGTAGCTGTAGACTTGGATGGCAACCTGGCTGGCCGGCACGTGCTCGATCAACTGTTCCAGCGTGGCCGCATCCCCATCGAGTGAATATGTGACGGCGTCCGCCCCGAGTTCCCGCAACTGCGCGTGGGCAGCCGCATTCATGCAGCCGATCCCCGCGGTGCTCAAAACGAAAAGTCCGCGCCGGCCCGTCGCGCGAATCAGGTTGAAGTGGGCGAGATTCGAGACTTCAAAGCGCCGAATCCCGAGTTCGATCGCCTTCCGCAAGCGTTCCGCCGCACGGACGTGTTCCGCCGCTTCGAACTGAAATGTGGGGAGCGCCAGCATCATCTGCTCGCGCAGTTCCCGCGCCATCTCCCGAAACGTCGTCTGCTCCAGACACTCCAACGGCAGGGAATACAGGTCCGAAGCGCATTCCGTCTCAGGCGCTTTCCGGACCCGCGCCAGCCCCCGAAGATCCGTGAAGCGGAGGATCCGCAGCGTCTCCGCCCGCGCGCCGCGCGGACGCGCCTGGCGCACGCCTTCGAGCACCGCCGCCTTCTGTTGATCCAGCAGGCGCGACGCCTTGAACAACGCCTTCTCGCGAAACGCGGCAAGGCCCTTCTCATCAATCGGGAGTTCGCCGAGTCCCCGCGGCACAGCCACCCGAAGCCGCACTTCGAATCGTTCCGAAGCCTGCTCCAGCAGGGCGGCGGCCTCCTTCGCGGCGATGGTGTCCCCCCAATTGAAGGGATGTGCGAGGCGAAGCGTGTCCCCGCCAATTGTTGCCTCAATCCGCAATTCCCGTTCGCCGGCATCCAAGACCGCGGGGAGCGCCGCCTTCGAGGGCAGCGTCATCGCGGCCGTCATGCGTTCGAAGCGCCGTGTTGCGCCCTTCGCCTGCGCATCGGCATCCGCCGCTTTGATGACGAGCGATCCCGCAGGGACGGGGAACGGCGCGGCGATTTCGATGCGTTGGCCGGGCCGCGACCGCTTCAGCACCTGGCCTTGGAGCCGGATCTCCGTGACAGTGAAGCCGCGGGGCGTTTCCTGTTTCGAAACCTGCACGCGCAGGCGATCGCCCGTCTTTACGGACTGTTGCGCCTGAAGCCCAAAGTAGCCCCGGGCCGCGGGAAGGCTCTTGCCCAACTCCGAGCCCGAGTGCGTCTCGCCGCTGCCCAGCACATTCCCGGGCCGCGCCGACACGAAATAGCCCGTCGAGGACTCGCGCCCCATCGCGACTTCGAGATTGCGCCGCGCCGCACTAATCGTCTCGCCGGAGATGTTGGGATAGGCATCCAGAAGCAGCCGGTACGCCCGAACCACTTGCGCGATCGTCTCCGGCGGTTTCAGGCGTCCCTCGATCTTGAACGAGCGGATACCCGCCGCAATCAACTGCGTGAGCACCGGCGCCGCACTGAGGTCATGCATCGAGAAACAGGCTTCCGCATCCCCGCCCTCCGCCTCGTAGAGCCGTCGGCACGGCTGCAGGCAGCGCCCCCGGTTTGCGCTCTTGCCGTGGGCGTAGCTGCTGAACAGGCACTGCCCGCTGATCGAATAACACAACGCTCCATGGATGAACGTCTCGATTTCAATCGTCGACGACGCGCGGATCGCGCGGATTTCGTTCAGGGTCAGTTCGCGCGCGAGGATGGCGCGCTCGAAGCCCAGCTTCTGCGCTTGGAGCGCGCCATCGAGGTTGTGCACAGTCATCTGCGTCGAGGCGTGCAGCGGAAGCTCCGGCGCAAGTTCCCGCGCAAGACGATAGACGCCGAGGTCCTGCAGGATCAGCGCGTCGGGGCCGATGCGCCGCAACGCATCGAGCGTCTCCACTAGTTCGGGAAGCTCGGACTCCTTGATGAGCGTATTCAGCGTAATGTACAGCTTGCGGCCCATCCCGTGCGCGAGCGAGGCCATCCGCGATAACTCGTCCAACGAGAAGTTGCGCGCCCGCATTCGAGCGTTGAACTGATGCGCGCCCACATAGACCGCGTCCGCGCCCGCGTCCAACGCCGCGAGAAACGCCTCGATGCGTCCCGCGGGTGCGAGCAATTCCGGTTTTGAGGGCGCTGGGCCTTTGTCCGATTGTTTCCGCATTAGAGCTTCCTGCTCGGGTCTGGGTTGCGCGTCACGAATGGGTTGCCAGGCCGCGGATCCGCGGCTGCCATTCCTGCTTCCAGCGCGCCTCGATGCCCGCGCGCCACGCCGTGGCTGCCGCCGTCAATTCCGCCGTCACCTCGGGGAACTGCGCGCACACGTTCACGCGCTCGCCCGGGTCCGTTTCGAGATCCGACAGGTGCACCGAATCCTCCGGCGCGGCAGCTTCCACAAGTTGGCCGTTCAGCACGAGCTTCCACTTGCCCTTGCGGACCGCCGTCTGCTTGTCTTGTTCCCAGAAGAGGCAATCGTGCGGACTCGCCGCGCCGTCGCAAAGCATCGGCAGAATATCGCGCCCGTCCAGTTCATACGCCGACGGGTCGCCCCCCGCGGCTTTCAGAATCGTCGGAAACAGATCCATCGCCGCGCCCGGCCCAGCGATCACCCGTCCCTTGGGAATGCGCGCCGGCCAACTCATCAGCCCCGGCACGCGAATCCCGCCTTCGTAGAGGCTGAACTTGTGCCCCTTCAGTTTCCCGGCCGTGCCCCCGTAATACGGGTCTTCCGTTCCGTCCAGCCAGTTCCGTGATTCGCGGGACGGGCCGTTGTCGCTCTGGAAGAACACGCACGTGTCCTCGTAAAGCCCCAGCCGCTTTACCTCTTCCAGGATCGCACCCACGCTGTCGTCCACGGCGCTGAGCATGGCCGCCATGATGCGCCGGTCCCACGGAAGATGGGGAAAGCGGTCGAGATACGGCTGCGGGGCGTGCATCGGGTAATGCGGCGCGTTGAACGGAACATACAGGAAGAAAGCTTCGCCCGCAGCCGCCGCGCGGCGCAGGAATGCCACGGCGCGCTCCGTGATCAGCTCGATGAAGTAGCGGCCGTTCTCGTGGATCTCGCGGCCGTTCTCCCACAGATCGTGGATGGGATTCTCTCCGCCCGCCATCCCCCAGTAGAAGATGTGCGAGTAGTAGTCGATGCAGCCCGCCATGAACCCGAAGGACTCGTCGAACCCATGCTGCTGCGGACGGCAGCCGTCCGCCAGGCCAAGATGCCATTTGCCCACGAGCGCCGTGCGATAGCCCAGTGCTTGGAGCGCCGCGGCGATCGTGGGCGTTTCCGGCGGCAGTCCGGGCGCCGTCCGATGCCCCGCAAGTATCGAACGTACCCCGGCGTTGCCCGGATAGCGGCCGGTCAGCAACGCCGCCCGCGACGGGGAACACACGGGCGAATTCGAGTACCAGTCCGTGAAGCGGACACCGCTCGCGGCGATCGCGTCCAGGTTCGGCGTCTTCAGCTCCGCCGCGCCCATGCACGAGAGATCGCCGTACCCCTGATCGTCCGTCAGGAAGACGATGAAGTTCGGTTTGCGCATGCCCTTCTCCTCAGCGGCGCGGCCAGTGCCCGCGCCCGCGGCGGCCACGGAAAGCGCCGCGGCGCCGGTCGTTTGCAGGAATTGTCGGCGTGTTGCACCTCTCATCACAAGAGCCTCCTGGCGTTGAACCGCGCGGAGATCGCGGCTTATCGGCGGCCCTGCACTTTGCTCAGCGCATCCTTGGCTTGCGGAAAGTCCGGCTGAAGCGCGAGGGCCTGCTTCAAGTGCGCGATCGCCTCGCTGCGCTTCCCGGATTCCGCCAGCAAAATCCCCAGATTGCAGTGCGCCGCCGCGTAACCCGGACTCGCCTCGATGGCCTTTGTGAAGTACTGCACCGCCTCCTCCTTCCGCTCCTTCTTCGCCAGCGCGAGGGCGAGGTTGTTGGCGATCTCCGCACTGCGCGGATTGTTCTCGTATGCCTTCAGGAAATGCTCCAGCGCTTCATCCGTCTTGCCCTGCGCCATCAGCAGGTTCGCAATATTGAAATGCGCGTACTCGTCCGCGGGGAAGATCTCCAGGGCCTGCTTGTAGAAGCTCAGCGCCTCGTCTTTCTTCCCTTCCGAAAGCGCCAGGTTACCCAGGTTGTTGTAGACGAGCGGGAAGCGCGGCACGAGCCGCAGCGCCTCCTGATACTCCTTGCGCGCCGCTTCCGCGTCGCCCTTCCGCGCATACTGATACCCGAGGCTGTTGTGTATGTTCGCGTCCTCCGGCCGCAGCGAAAGCGCCCGCTGATACGTCCGGATCGCCTCGTCGATCTTGCCCTGGTCCCCCAGCGCCGTACCCAGGTTGTTCAGCGCCAGCACAAAATCCGGCATGACATCCAGCGCCCGGCGGTACCACGTCAGCGCATCCTCCAGCTTGCCGTGCTTGTACGATTCATACCCGAGATTGTTGTAGATCAGCGGATTCTTGCGGTCCACTCCCAGCGCGTACTGATACCACTTCAGCGCCTCCTCCGTCTTCCCCTGCTTCGACATCAGCAGTCCGAGGTCGTTCGGGATATTCGAGTCGCTCGGGCTGTTCTTCATCGCCTGCTGATAGAACGTCGCGGCATCCTCGGCCCGGTTCTCCTTCTCCGCCACCCGCGCCAGGTTGTAGTACGCATACTCATCCGTTGCGCGGACCTCGAGTGCCTTCCGGTACCGCTCTTCCGCCTCGCGAAGCTTCCCGCGGTCGAACAGCAGGTTGCCCCAGTTGTTCAGCACGAGCGTGAAGTCCGGCGCGATTTCGAGCGCCTTCTTGAAATGCTCGATCGCCTCGTCATCGCGGCCCAGCCGCTGCAGCAGCAGGCCGAGATCGTTGTGCGCCCGCGCGTCTCCGGGGTTCAGGGCGATCGCCTGCTCGAAGCGCGCCAGGGCCTCGTCCGCCTTGCCCTGTGCCACAAGCTCCCGGCCCATTAGATAGAGCACGTCCTGATTCTCGGGATTGAGGCTCAGCGCGTGCTCATAGCGCGCCATCGCCTCCTCAAAGCGCCCCTGTTTCGCCAGCAGGCGGCCCAACCGGTTCAGCACGTAGCCAAACTGCGGCGCAACCCGCAGCGCCTCGTCATACGCTTTCATGGCCGCGTCGCTCTCGCCGCGATCGGCCAGAATATCGCCCCTTTCCGCGTGCGCGCGCGCGTCGTCCGGATTCAGTCGCAACGCCGCGTCAAACTCGGCCATGGCCTCGTCCTTACGCCCCTGCTGCACCAACTCGCGCCCGAGCAAATAATGCACGTCCTGATTGTTCGGGTCCACTTTGAGCGCGCGCTGATACGTCTCGATGGCTTCCTCGTAGCGGCCTTGCGCGGCCAGCAGGCGGCCCAGGCGATCGAGCACGAATCCGAAATCCGGTTTTGCCGCGATGGCCTGACGATAGTGCTGCTCCGCCTCCTTGAACTGGCCCAGGTCCGCATACAGCGCGCCCAACTCCTGATGCGCGCGCGCATCGTTCGGGTTCAGGCGCAAGGCCTCCTGATACTGCGCCAGCGCCTCGCCCGACCGGCCCATCGCCGACAGCTCCCGCGCCATCAGATACCGCGCATTCTGGAACTTGGGGTCGATCCGAAGCGTCTCCTTGAAATGCGTCAGCGCCTCTTCCTTGGTCCCTTCGCTGGCCATCTCCCGGCCGAGAATGTAGTGGATGTACGAGATGTTCGGATTCTCTTCCAGCGTCTTCCGGTAGCGGGCAATCGCCTCGTCGCGCCGCCCCAGGGAACGAAGCACCGCCGCCACGTTGTCCAGCACCTCGCCGTAATCCGGGGCCACGGACAACGCGGCCTCGTAATGCGCCAGCGCTTCCTCCGCCTTCTCCTGTTTGGCCAGCAGCTTTCCGAGTTCGTTGTGCGCCCGGGCGTCCGTCGGATTCAGGCGCAACGCCTCCTCGAACGCGGTGATGGCCTCAGCATCCTTATGCGATTTGCTCAACACGGTGCCCAGCAGGTAATACAAATCCTGAAACTTCGGATCAATGGCCAGGGCATTCCGCAGTTGCAGTTCCGCCTCTTCGAGCCGGCCCGCCTCCGCGAACGCGCGCCCGAGGCGTTGATACATGTACGGCGCCGCATGGCCCAGTTCGCGCATTGCCCGCGCCTCGCCCAGCGCATCCTCCAGTTTCCCGATGCGCAGCGACGAATCCGCTCGCTGATAGTGCCAACGCGCAGAGTCGGGCTCGTAACGGATGTATTGAACCCCGGCCAACGCCCAAATTACGACGAAACCGGCGCCCCACAGCGCCACGCGCGTATAGGCGCGCTCGCCCGCAAGACGCGTCAATGCCCACACCCCGTACGCGCCAAAGAAGATGTAAATCGGAATCGACGGCACCCGCGCACGGCCATTCACGAAGAACGGGAGAAAACTTGCGTAATACGAGGCAAAGAACGCCGCGATGATGATCAGCATGGCGCCCGCCGCGGGATGATTCCAGCGCGCCCCCCGGAACAGGTCGCGGAACAGCAGCAGCACGCCCGTCACAAAGAGCGCCGTGAGCAGCGCGAATCCCGGAAGATACTTGATCGGCGCGTAAAAGCGCTTCTCGTACTGAACGACTTTGTTGCATGTGATCTCCGCAGGCGACCACCACAGGACCGCCTTCTCGAACATGCGCCGTGCGGTCAGCAGGGGATGCTCGCGGATGAACGTCTTCGCCTTGTCCGCGAAATACGCCGACACTTCCGTATGCGTCATTTCGGGACGCCCGAGTTCCTTGCGAACGCCCTTCACAACGTTGATGTAGTCCCGCGCGGACTACCGGCCCGTGCCTTCAAGTTGCTGCAGATACGGCGTCCACGGCGTGATGCCGTCCGAATCTTCGCTGTTCCCGATCATCAGGTTCTCGCCGAAATACGTGGCAATCGGAACAAACTCGCCGGAAACAACGTAATTTCGGATCGTGATCGGCAAAACCACGAGCAACGTGATTCCGGCCAGCGCGCACCACGACGCCACAATTCTCCGCACGCGCCCGTTGCGCGCTGACCACCACAGCATCCACAGCGCCACCACCGGGCCGAAGGCAAGGATGTTCGGGCGCATCAGGGCATAGCACCCGAAGATCAGGCCTGCCAGCGCGGCCCATCGCGCGTTCAGCGTATCCGTCCAGCGCAGCAGGATGTACAGGAGCGCCGACAGCATGAACACAAAGAGCGAAGGATCGTTCAGTTCCCCTTCCCAGAAAATAAGCCCCCAATACGTGGCCATGAAAAAGGCCGCGGCAAGCCCCGCCGCCCGGCCGAAGAGCTTCCGCCCGATCAGAAACAAGAGCAAGGCGCTGCACAGCCCGAGCGTCATTTGCACGAGCCGCGGCGCAAGATAGCTGCCGTTCGTCAGTGCGTAAATCGGCAGCAGATAGAACGCGTAGCCCGGCGGCCGGAAATAGGGGGTCGTGCCGATCTCGGGATCCGTTTCGCCGGCCCGGACAGTCCAATCCCCCGACAACAACGCCCGCGCATAGTAGTCCAGCACCTCCGGGTCTTGCTGCGGCGCGCGGAAGTCCGGCGCGTGAAGTATCTGGGCCAGGAACCACAACCGCAGGCACAATCCCAGCGTCAGGATCGCCGCCAGCCCAAGCCATTCCCCGCGGGTGATCCCGGCGGGCGTCTTCTCCGCCTCAGTCATAGGACTCCTTCGAAACGAGGCAACGCGCCCCCGGAACGGAATGAAAATGTGCCTCGCTCCCCGGCCGGGCGATGATTGCCTGCCTCGTGTCTTCTGCCATTACAGGGCGTAGACGAACGGCGAGACGACTCCGGCCCCGCCTGCAACGAAGAACAGGGCCGCAAGCATCAGCAAGGCGATGATGATGGGCGCGAGCCAGAACTTCTTGCGCACCCGGAGAAAGGCCCACATCTCCTTGATCGTTTCCATCGCATTTCCTCTCTGCTGTCTCTGTCTAGAACAACGTATAGACGAACGGCGATACGACGCCCGCGCTGCCCGCCACAAAGAACAACGCCGCGAGCATGAACAACGCTATGATGATCGGCGCAAGCCAGAATTTCTTCCGCACCCGCAAGAACATCCACATTTCACGCGCAAGTTCCATGCTTCATCCTCTCGGTGCGTTCTTCCGGCAACCGAAACGTATAGCCACGCGGCTGCCCGGCCTGAGCTTCAGGCCGCTTCCTATCCGGCCTCACGCGTCGATCCGCCGTTTGCACCTGCTCCTATTCTAATGGCAGCGGCAATTTTGGTCAACTTGCCGCCCCATGCGGCAACGTACGCCCGCGCTCGATCCGATCCCGCAATTCCACCGGCACTTCGATCCCGCGCCGTTGGCACTCCTCCAGCAATGGCGGGATTTCCTGCCCCCGGCCCAGTTCGGCCAGCCTCTCCATCAAGGCCAGCAGGACCGCCGGGTCCGCGACCCCCAGCCGATGCGCGGTTTCGAGATGCTCCAGCGACGCTGCAAAGCGCTGCCGTTCCCCGAGCGCCATCCCCAGGCCCGCATGCGACGGCCCATCCCCGGGATTCAACGCCACCGCACGCTCATAGGCCGCAATCGCCTCATCCAGACGCCCCATGCCACGCAGGGCATTGGCGTACACCGCGACAATCCACGACTCATGATGCGCCGTGGCGAGGTCGGCAGCCTTGCGGAATTCCTCCAGGGCCGCCTCTTTCGTGCCGTGTCCCTCCAGGAATTCCGCGAAACTGAGCCGCAGGCCAATCTCGGACGATACGCTTTGTGGCTTCGCCAAAGCCGCCACGAACACGGCCCGCGCCTGCTCGGGGGCTTTCGCGCGAACCAGGCAGGCGGTCCATGCCGACACCCCCCGCACCGGGTCGGATTCTGACACCCGCGCGTATTCGCCCATCGCCGCCTCCAGACGTCCGCTCGCCTCCAGGGCCGCGCCCAGATGAAGCCGTGCATCGATATCCCCCGGAACCAACTCGAGTAGGCGCTGATACTCGCCAACCGCCTCCTCGATGCGGCCCGCGGCCCGGAGCAGGTCGGCCAGGCGCATCCGCAACAAGGCCTGTTCCCCCCGCGCCGCCAGGTCCTGCCGCAAGCGATCAATATTCTCGGGCGACGTGGATGTCACATTTCCGGCCGCCGCACGGCAGCGGTAAACTATCAACCGAGTCATCCCCGGGAGAACCCGCTTCTCCTGGAGAATGCCCCGGGCCGAAAGATAGCGCTCGCAGCCGCTCCGCTCGGCATCGCTTCCGAAAACCGCCTGATACAACAGCCAGACATCCGCCCCGGCATCCAAACGTCCGTCGATCTTCTCCAGCAATTCGAGCGGACTGGCCGCCGAATCCAACGGACGTTCCTCCCCCTCCATATTGAAGGCCAGCGTGCGCATGCACCCGAAGGGATAGGCCAAGACCGCATCTTTCGGACCCGCGCCCGATTTGATCCAGCGCGCGGCCCCCAGATAGTCCGTGCGCGCCGGAATGGGCGCAGCCACCACCGCATAGCCGCCCATCAGCACGGCCAGCCCCATGGCCCCGCTCCAACGCAGCAGCCGCTGCCTGGGCAGCGCGACCACCCCTCCGGCAAGGAGATACAGCGCGGGCACGGCATAAATCGTGTACCGTTCCTGGAAAGTCGAAGGATTGCTGAACCGCGCGAAAGCATAAGACAGCAGCACCGGCCCCGCGAACCAGGTCACGAGAAAGAGCCATTCCGCCGGAAAACGTTCCGACCTCAGCCTCGACCGGACCGCAAGCCAGATCACCCGAAGGCACGCCACGGCCAGCACACATTCGAAAATCCGGATCGCCGCGCCATTCCATCCGGGCAGCCACGTCAGGGCCGCCGCAAGACACTCTTGCCGAATGCCCTCGGGCGGCAGGTTCACCCGGCCGACACTCCACCACAAGTAGGTTGCATCGCGCTCGAACAACTGCAGCGAGAGATCCCGCCACACAGGAGCCAGCTCGCCCACCGGCGGCACCACCCGGCTCGAATGCATCCACACGGCCAGGAATCCGGCCGAAAGTCCCTGCGGCGCCAGCCACAATGCGCACCGCCTGAGTTCCCGCAGCCGGAAAAGCAGCAGAAACGCCGCCTCCAGGCCGAAGAGGAACGCGCCGAATGGATGCGTCCACATCATCAGCAGATTGGCCCCCGCGGACACGGCCCACCACCGGGCCTTGTTCTCCTGAAGCAGGGCCACGAACGCATGGGCAGAAATCGTGCCCAGCAGCAGCAGCAGGGCATAGGGCCGGATGCCTTGACTGTGATAAATGCAGAGCGGCGACAACGCCATGCATACGGCGGCCGCCGCCGCGGGCAGCCGCCCTGAAATCCGACGGCCAATTGCGTACACGAAGGGCAGGGCCGCCACCCCGAAGAGGACCGAAAGCCAGCGCACGGCCAGCACGCCCGCGGAAACACAGCATGCCCAGCCATACTGAAGCGCGTAATAGACCGGAACCGGGTCCCAGTTCTCCGCACTCTGCTCACGCCAAAAATCCGCGAAGCTCGGCGCGTTCAGATACGCCGCGCTCAGATATTCGTCCTCCCACACGGACTCGGATCCGAGATGATGCGTGCGCAGCACCAGCGCCCCCGCCGCGATCGCGGCCAGCAGGACCGCGTCGCCCCAGGAAAAGCGTCCCGCGCTCTTTGTCCCTGTCTTGTCCATAAAAACGCTCAGGCTGAAACCGTCCAATCCTCTAGAGACGCCCGCGAAGCGGCTCGGGCAACTCGATGCCGAGCCGCCCGCATTCTTCCGCGGCCCCCTTCGCCCCCGCCACATCCCCGCTATCCAACAAGGCCGTCAGCAAGTCTTGCCAGAATTGGCCCGCGTGCGGATTCAGGCGCACTGCTTCCCGCAGCGGCTTCACCGCCTCGGCCGCCTGTCCTTGGCGGAGCAACATCGACCCGAGGCTGCCCTGCATGGCCGGGTCCAGCGCATCGTTCTCCACGGCATGCCGATACGCCTCCGCCGCCCCCGCCAGATCCGAGACCGCTTCGAGCGACATCCCGAGATGAAGATATGCCCGTGCCGCCTTCGGCGCCTCCTGCAGCACCGCGCGCCATGCCCGCACCCGGCCCATCGGGTCGTGCTGCTGCAGCAAGAGCGCGTCGTAGCCTTCAAAGCCCCGATAGTAATTCGGGTGGATCAGAATGGCCTCACGATACGCGCGCAGCGCTTCCGCCGTCCGCCCTTGTTTCTCCAGGACCGCTGCCTCCCCGCATTTGGCCCGTTCGTGATTCGCGTCCATCGACAGGGTCCGACGATACATCCCCAGCGCCTCGGCGGCCTTCCCCTGTTGTTCCAGGGCCGACGCCATCTCGAAACAGGACTCCGCATCGTCCGGATACAACCCCACCGCATCCCGAAACGCGCACACCGCGTCGTCAAAGCGTCCGCTCCGCGCCAAGGCCATGCCCAAGAGACGATGCGTGTCCCGCCGGCACGGATGCAGCTTGACCAGTTGCTCCGCCGTCTCGAGGGCGCGCGGGGCGTCGCCCAGTTTCAACAGGTCCTCGGTATAACGTTGCAGCAGCACCCGGTCCGTGCCGAAGAAGCCCAACGCCCGCGCGTACGCATCCGCTTCCGTCCGCAGCGGCTCGGGACCCGCTTCTTTCTCCAACTCCGCCAGGCGCTCGGACAAACCGGGCACCGCGTGCCAGTGCCAGGAAGCGCTTTGGAACAAGATGTTTCGCAGGACGTTGGCTTCCGCCGGCGGGCTGAAGCCCAAGCGCTCCTTGCAGGCATCTAACGACAACACCTCCGGCGCAGCCTGCCGTTCCCGCACCCAGGTAGGCAGCACGGCCGAGATCTGTTCGAACACCGCGCGCGCGAGAACGTAGTTGCCCTCGAACGTCAAATGGCAGGCATCGCAGAAGAAGTCGCGGCCCGCAACGCCGTTTGGACTCTCTTCCATCAGCGCCCGGCGCGCGTCTGTGAAGTAGACGCCCCGGCCCGAGGCCGACTGCGCCACATCGCGAATCACCTCATCGATGCGCGAATACGCGCGCGACCGGAATGCATCGTGGTCGCATGCCGCCTCAAAGGCCGTCCGCGCCTTCTCGTAATCGCCCAGCGCCCAATAGCATGATCCGAGGCGGAAGTGGGCCTCCGCATAGGCGCCATCCAGCATCAGGGCTCGTTGATACGCGGCGGCCGCCTCCGCGTAGCGAGCGCCTTCTTCCGCGGACTTCCCCGCCGAGAACTGGGTCTCCCACGCCGCCAGATCCCCGGGCGAGAGCCCGGGTTTGTGCAGCGACTTCTGCGGAAACCAGTCACGCAGATTGGCGCCCACGCTGCAGAGAAGCACCGGGGCGCCCGCGTCCCGGGCGCTGTCGCAAATCGCTTCCAGATTCTCCTGAAAATGGCGGTAAACCAGCTCCAGTCTCGGATCTTCCAGCGGGAAGTAGTTCTCGATGGCCTCCAGCGACGCCCGCCACAACTCCTGTCGGTGCCCCGTAAGCAACTGAAGCATGCGAAGATCCGTGGCCGCGATTTTCGCCTGGATCGCCGCCGTGCTGCGGAAGATCTTCTCCAGCCGCGGGTCCGAGGCGCCAAACGGCCCGTTCACCTCGTTGTTCCCCATGTACACCACATAAAGATCCGGCTCGAGCCGGGCGCATGCCCGCGCCGCCACCCGCATCACGTGCGAATTCACCCCCGGATGCGCCGCGCAATACACTTCGAAATGAACCCCCGGATAGCGGGTGCGCAACAGCACGTCGATCATGCGCCAGAACGAGAAGGCCGCCTCCGGCCAGCCGCGCGCAGCCGAACTGCCCAAGATCACGACGCGGTACGTGCCCGGCGCCTTGTGTGCCGGCGCCTCCCATTCCGAAGCTTCCCACATGTCGTCGATGGGCAGTGTAAAGAACTGTTGATAGAACGCCTTGTTCGTGACGAGATACGGACGGCCGGCAGACTCCTTCTTCAGGAAAAATCGGGTCGAGTAGCCAAGCCCTCCAATCCGCAGGCCCAACTCGAAGACCCCCAGCAGCCCCACGGAAAGAAGCAGTATCAACAGCCCCTGCACGCCCCAGCGGCCCGCCTGCCGGAACACGGATCGCACTGGCATCTCCCGTACTGCGCTCATGGCCTTTGCTCCGGCCCGGTTGACAGCCGTGCCGACACATGATCCCGTATGGCTCGAAACACCGCCTCAGCCTTGCGCTCGATGGCCCAAGGCCGCAGGTGGCAGATGTCCGTGAATAGCTCCGTCCCGCCGCGCAATTCTTCGGAAACCGGCACGTAGATCAACTGCTCGCGCCTGCATAAGTCCCGGATCAGGCCGTTGTATGTCTCGACGACCTGCGCATAGCCGCGGATGTCGAGTGTGCTTTGTGCGATCATCGAATCGAGCCGCAAATTGAAGTAGTCAATGTCTTCCGCCGGAACATGCCCCACGTCGGGACACGCAAAACTGCAGATCGCCATCTCCGCCTTCGCCGTGCGCGCCCCCTCGAGTATGGCCCGGATATTGTCCACGACGCTTGTGCCTATCGCGCTTTCCAGCGTGCCCCGGCCCGGCAACAGCCACATATTGAAATGATGCCGCAAGAACAAGGACCGCGCCAGCCGGTTCTTCAGCAACGAGAAGAGCCCGTTGTCCGAAGCCCACAGCGCATACTGATAGGTTACATCGTTCACGAAATTGTAGTGGATGAGCAGGTCCGGTTGGACCGCCAGGTAATCCCCCAGCCGCTTCCGTTCCAGCCCGGTCGTCGCCGCGAAGATCCCCCCATTGACCACCTCAATCTTGTCGCTGTGGAAATGTTCCCGCAGTTTCCGCTGCAACATGGCGGGATACGTCAGTTCGTCCGTGAGCCCCTCCGCGGTCGTCGAGCCGCCGATGCACAGGATGCGAAACACCCCCGGTGGTTTCGGGACCTCAATATCCCCGCCGCGAAACCCGAGATGGTTCGTGTGAAAATCATACGCGTCATTCTGATGAACGTTCTTCCGAAAGCGCTGCCAGGGAACTTCCCACATCGAATCGCGGACAAACACGCCCACTTCGCCTTGAGATACATACGGCTGAAACGTGAATTGAAGCGCGTATTCGGGCGAAGTGGGGGAGGGGACGACATATTCCCGGTACTGCGGTGCGTTCCCCGCCAGCGCGGCGCGCAGCGCCGCCGACGCATCGGCGCGCTCGTGCGCGGGGAGGCTCGCCGAAAGTTCGGTTCCCGACGCCAGCGCGGCACCGAACTGGGCTGCTGCCGAATCTCCGGATGCCGCGAAGACCGAGCGAATACGCCCGACCGGGTCGCACAGCACGACGCATTCGTGGCGCTCCGTGACAAAGGCCTTGCGCGCCGGCTCGTCCAAGGCCGCGAAGGATTCGCGCGCCCGGACATCCAGGCCTATTTCCGGCGGCGCCGACGCATAACGGGCAATGACCTCGTCGTTCTTCTGCGCAGTCTCCGCGCCCCGCTGCAGCCCGTACGCTTCCACCGCGGGCCTCTCGTGCCGGGTGTGCAGGACCTCGTAGACCTCGCAGCCCGCTGCGAGCGCTCCCAACCAGAGGAGATTGGCCGCCGCGAAGAAGATCCATCGCCCGAATCGTTTCATGGCGAAGCCGCCTGATCCCCGGCCAAGTCCGACAAGCGCCGGATCACGAGTGCGCGATCCGCGTGCCGTTCGAGCGCGCGGCGGTAATGCGCCTCCGCCTCCGCCTTCTTCCCCAGTCTTGAAAAGGCTTCTCCCAAATGGAATTCGGCGGCCGGATCCTCGGGATTCAGCGTCAACGCCTGCTGGAACTGCTCGACGGCCGCTTCAGGACGTTGTTCCTCCATCAGGAGAAGGCCCAGGTTGAGGAATGTGGGCGCGAACGAGGCATCCAACTGAAGGGCAAGCGTGTACTGTTCCCGCGCCTTGCCGAGATCCCCGCGCGCGGCGTATAAGCGTCCCAAGCCATTGTGCAGCGCCGGATCCTCGGGCCGGGTCTCCAGCGCGCGCGTATAAAGCGCCACGGCGTCCTCGAAACGGCCCTGCGCCGCCAAGAGCTGTGCCCAGTTCTCCCGCGCCAGGGCGAAGTCTGGAACCGCCCGCAACGCTGCCTCATACTCCGCGATGGCCATCTCCGGTCGGCCACATTCCGCAAGCAGCAGCCCAAGGTTGTTGTGCGCCCGGGGCTCTTCCGGCGCGATCGCGATGGCCTGCCGGTACGCCGCCATGGCCTCTTCGGGTTTCCCGAGCGCCGCCAGATGCACGCCCAGGTTGAACGCGTGTGCGCCTTGCTTCGGTTCTGCCGCCAATGCTGCGCGGAAGTGGGCCACCGCATCCTCGTGCCGGCCTTCCCAGCCCAACAGATTGCCCAGGTTACTGTGCGCCAGTGCAAACTCCGGCGCCGCGCGCAACGCCGCCTCGTAATGCGCCTTCGCCTGCTCCAAATGGCCCTGCTGTTCCTCGATGACGCCCAAGTCGTTCAGCACCCGTGCATCGTCCGGTTTCAGCGTCAGTGCCTTCTCATAGGCCGCAACGCCCCCTTCCAGGTCCCCCGAACGGGTGAGGGCAATCCCAAGATGATACTGCGTATCCTCGTGGTAGCGCGGATCCTGCTCCGCGGGATCAGGACTCAGGGAAGCGCGCAGCAAGGGCACCGCCTCCGCGTAACGGCCCAGACGCACAAACGCATAGCCCAGCCGATGGGGCATATAGAACATCGGCCGCTCGGGCAGCGCCATCATCTGCGCAGCCTCGGCCACCGCCTGCTCCACTTTCCCGTCGCGAAGATAGGAATCCGCCCGGTCATAGTGCCAGCGCGCCCGATCCGGCACATAGGAGTAGACGTCTATCGAAGCGAGGCCATAGAGTACCGCGCACAGCGCCACCCCCGCCAGCGCCCCCCCGAAACGCCGCTCGGCCGCGAAGCGCCCTATCCGGTACAACCCATAGGCGCCGATCAGAAAGCACAGCCCGACAATCGGCATGCGGGCCCGCGCATTCACAAAAAAAGGCAGGAACGACGCGAAATACACCACAATAAACAGAAGAAACAGCAGGGTCATCTCCGCGGCGCGCACCTGCGAGGACGCTGTTCCCTCCAGCACGTTGCGTGACCGCAGGTCCCAGGCAAAGAAAAACAGCCCGCAGACCCACACCGCCATCACCAGCGGGAAGCCCGGAAGATACTTCAATGGCGGGTAGTAATCCTTCTCATACTGGACCACCTTGTTCTCCGTGATCTCCCAAGGCGACCAGAACAGCACGGCCTTCTTGATCCACAACTTGAACGTGCGCCACTTGTGCGCCTTGATGTAGTCTATCCCCTTGGCAAAGAAGATGTTGGAGGCCTCAGAATGGCGCAGGTTCTCCTTGCCCAACTCCTTCCCAAGCCCCTTAACGACGTTGTTGTAGACCCAAACGGACCAGTTCCCGGTGCCCTCCAGACGCTGCAAGTACGGCGTCCAGGGCGTCACGGCGTCCGAATCCTCGCCATTACCGATCAGAAAATTCTCGCCGAAGTAGGTGGATATGGGCACCACCTCCCCGGATACCACATAATTCCGCGCCGTCACGGGAAGAATCACGCTGAATGTGGCCAGCGCCAGCGCACACCACGACGGCGCGATGCATCGCCAGCATCCCCGCCGTCCCGCCATCCAGAGCATCCACCCCGCCAATACCGGCCCGAAAAGCAGGATATTGGGGCGCATGAGCGCATAAGAGCCGATGATCAATCCGGCCAAGCCCGCCCACCAAAAGCGCAGGCGCCGTACCCATTGCAGCAGAACCAGCATCAGGCAGGGCGCCAGGAAGGCGAAGACCGCGGGATCATTCACCTCTCCCTCGTAATACAGGAAACCCCAGTACGTTGCCTGAAAAAAGGCGGCAATGAGCCCCACCACGTTGCCGTAAACCGCACGGCCCAGCAAGTACAGGACCACGGCGGCCGCAAGCCCGAGAAAGATGTTGACCAGGCGCGGCGCCAGAACACTCCCGTGGGTGGCCGCATAAATGATCGCCAGGAAATATGGATAACCGGGTGGGCGATAGTAAGGCGTCGTGCGAATCTCCGGATCATTTTCGCCGGGACGCACCGTCCAGTCTCCGCTCACCATGGCGCGGGCCTGGTAATCCTGCACATCCAAATCCTGGCGCAACGCACTAAAATCGGGTGCCTGAACCACCTCAGCCAAGTACCACAGGCGCAACCCCAACCCAAGCGCCAGGATCAGGAACAGCCACACCCATTCATCCCGATACCAGGCCATGGGGCGCCCGTCAATGCCCGAGATTTGCTTTGAATCACTGCTCACGAGAGGTACCTGCCCTGTGCGAAACCACAGCATACCAGAAGCCGTACCCGTGAGGTCAACGCAACAGATCTGCAAACCGTTCGCACGGCAATGGCACATACCCTTTGCCGGTGGCCACAGCGATGCACGAAGGCGTCTCCCCAAAAAAGGCAATGCTACCATTGCGTTTAGGGATTCCAATCACCTCGTCCCGTTCCTCCCCGGGTGGCGCCCGGGCACCGCCGAACGGAGAGAGCCTTTTCCGGCCCGGAACCTTCGGGAATGCCCGGACGGCCCCATGTGTTTCTCCTTGATGGAAAGGGGCAAAAAAAGTAGTGGACTTTTGTGCGCCCTTGTATTATAATCCCTCTTGGTTCGAAGCGTGAGGCTTTGGAATTGTCTGTCTTGGATTAATGGTCCTGTAAAAAGGAGGAGTAAGGCAGTGAGCACAATGAAGCGTTCGAAGATTGGGCTGCTTGCGGTAGCGGTTCTGCTCGTGTTCGGGCTGGTCGCCGGTGTTGCCGTTGCGAAAATCAGCGGTTCCTCGGCCATCTCGGGTGCGACGAGCGACCTCGTTGCCAGCGCTGCTCTGGGCGGCGGTGGCGGCGCGGGCGGTGC